>NZ_VFVN01000016.1:0-98562 GCF_006442185.1 Mesorhizobium sp. B2-4-1
CGGCAAATACGTCGATATCTACGAGTTCGCCGACGGTCGGCTGGACGTTCGGTGGAGAGCGTGTTCCCTGCCCCACATCGTCTTCGACAAGGAGCAGCGCGTCACGCACACGGCGATCACCGAGAACAAGCGGCTCGGCGAAGTGCTGACCTGGATCAAGGCTCAGCAGGACGAGGCGCGGCCTCCGCCGAAGATCAAGACAACAGCGACCAGAGCGCCTACAAAGCGCCCGGCATGTTCCATGGCTGCGCCGGACCTGTGCGGCCGATTACCGCCTTGTGGAAGCCTAGGCCAAACCCGGCTGGGTTCAGCGGCCCCGATGAGGCTGCCCTTCTGATTACCGCTTCGAATGATGATCGACGATAAAGGTGTCCGCCGGATTTCTCACTAAACATCGCACCTCTGGCGCCTTTATAGATTGCCGGTCCAAACTAATAAGTCGGATTAGGCGTAAGAAGGCACCAGCCGGGTGTCGCGCAGTGGCAGAGCCAGCGTGAAGCGCAGGCCTTCTTGGCGATAATGAAGTTCCACCTGAGCATCGCATTGCAAGGGTACAACCTTTTCGAGCAGCGCTGTCCCAAACCCTCGCCGCTTCGGCGCCTCGACCCTTGGCCCGTTGCTTTCCTGCCAGCTGAGGCTGAGCATGTGCTTGTCCCCGGTGTCGGCTACTGACCAATGAACATCAAGTTGCCCTCGAGGGTGCGACAAGGCGCCAAACTTGGAAGAATTGGAGGCAAGTTCATGAAAGGCCATGCCAATGGGGACGGCGATATCAGCGATCAACGGTACGCTAGGGCCCTCGATCCTAATGCGCGGGCTGTCGCGCGTTTCGTAATGGTCCAACTCCCCCTTGAGGAGGTTATGCAGAAAGGCCGTCTGCCAATAGTCATCCGTCAACATCGAGTGCGTTTCCGCCAGCGAAACGATCCTGGCTGAAAAGTCCTTCACGAACTCCTCAACGGTCCCGCTCGACTTGGCCGTAGCGCCCATCATGGCCCGAACGTTCGCGAGCGTATTTTTGACGCGATGATGCAATTCGCGGATCAACAGGTTCTGCCGTTGACTCACCTCCTGTTTCTGTTCGATGTAGGATCTTACCTCAAGCTGGCGGGAGCGGGCGCGCAACGCAGAGCGGACTGAATTGGCGAGGCTCGATGCCAGAAATGGCCTTTCGAGAACGACAAGATAACGATCGAGGAACGAAAGCCGTTTATCAAATTCGGTTCCTCGCATGGTCAGAAGCACAATCGGAAAATCTGACCATGCTGGCTGGTTCTGCAGCCACACCGCAAACCGGCTACGGTCGCAATTGATCAGGGCCTCCTCCGCAACAACGAGGCACTGAGCATGGTCCAGGAGCAACATCGCGTCCTCCAGATTTGAGCAGATACTTGAATCGATCCCACTGGCCGCCAGGATAGAGGCCGCAATCCGGGCGTCCCGTCCCGTAGGCAAAAGCAGAAGAACGTTGGGCTCGCTCATGATCAAGACGACCCTTGGTCGAGAAGATCGCCCCGCTTGCCGTCAAAAAATGGCACGCCGGTCAGAATGCCTCGAAAATCCTGAAGTGGCTCACTCACAGCCAGCCCATCGGTGCGGATGCTAAATTCACGGATCGTGTCTTCATGCTGGCCGACACGCTTTTTGACCACCGAGATAGCTCGCCTAAGGCGCCCGGCACTTTCGAAGAAGCGCAACAGCATGACGGAATCGCAGAGATATGTCACATCGACCGGGACTTCTATCTGGCCGACCAAGCCATGGTTGGCCAGAACCAGGATGGTCACCACCCCCTTATGGTTGAGGTAGGTGAGTATCTCATGCATCTGAAGCACAAGATGCTGCTCTTCCGACATCGCGTTCAAGTAGCCGGTGAGACTATCGATGACGACCATTCTGGCATTAAGGCGCTCGATCGCGAACTGTATGCGTCCCGAAAGTTCACCGGGCGACAGCTCGGCTGGATCGATCTGTTCCAGCAAAAGCGCCCCATCCTCAACAAACTTCTGGAGACTCATACCGAGACTTGAAGCTCGGGCCATGAAAATTCGCTTCGTCTCATCGAAAAGAAGCACCAAGGCCGTCTCTCCGCGTTGCAGTGCGGCATGACAATAAGCGCAAGCGATCGTCGACTTCCCGACGCCCGATGGCCCGATGAGCAACGTGCTCGTGCCGCGCTGCAATCCTCCACCGGCCAAGACATCAATCGAGGTGTTACTTAGTGCTGGGCGGGCGTCCTCGACAACATTGTGCTCGGCAGCAACGAGCCGCGGAAAGACGGTTACCCCTCCCGGCCTGATGACGAAATCATGGTATCCACCACGAATTTGTACTCCTCGCATCTTGATAACTCGCAAGCGGCGTCGTTCGCCGCCATAAACCGGCGACAACTGCTCCAGTCTAATGACGCCATGGCTGATTGAATGCAAGTTGAGGTCGTCGTGCTCGGCAGTCAGGTCATCGAGCAAGAGAACAGTGGCGTTGTGAAGGAGGAAAAAGCTCTTAAGCGCCAGCACTTGTCTGCGATAGCGGAGCGAACCTTGAGACAACAGACGAATTTCAGATAAGGAGTCGAACACTACCCGATTTGGCTTCGCGCGCTCGATCTCGGCCAGTGCCGCTTGCACGGTCTCACCGAGCTCAAGGTCGGAGGAATGGACCAAGGTCTGCAGCTGCGACGGATCAAGGCTCAGTTCAGGCGGGACCAATTCCAGGATCTCTATGCCGTCCAGGCAAAACCCATGCCTGCTTGCCACCGAGAGCAACTCGCGCTTGCTCTCGGATAGGGTGATATAGAGGCATTTCTCTCCAGTCCGGGCTCCCTCGATCAGAAACTGCAAGCCGAGAGTGGTCTTGCCGGATCCAGGCTTGCCCTCAACCAGGTGGGATCGAAACTTAGCGTACCCGCCTCTAAGCACGTAGTCCAAACCTTCGACCCCCGAAGCAATCGGTGACGCGTCGTCCTTTTCCACGTGGGCCCCCTTGCTTTGGCGACACGGTAACGGACGCGGTCTGCAATGGTTCCGGAGTGATGCTGCGCGCCGTTGCACGTCTCCTGGTGGCGTCAGCCGAAATGAGCTGCGCAACCTCGTACTCGGTTCGCGTAAGGCAAGCGGCGGCAGGGAAAGCCTTGCTGTCCAGACGTGCCTGCGTTCATCCTCGACATCGAATGGTGCGCATGAAGTGCGCCGGATGACGCCTTCACCGTCAATGCCGATACGATTGGCCTGATACAATCAAGGAAGTCGGCCCGGGAGCCACTTCTGCGCACCGCGCACACGCTCGCCCGCTACGAGAACGCCTTCTTCAAGCGGCTGGTCTCCGACTGGTCCTACTTCGAGAATTGGCAGGACAAAGGCAGCCCCGACGCAAGCGCTTCAGCTTCGAGCGGACCAAATATTGTTGATTTCCACCGAGAACTGACCCGGCATTTTCACCGAGAAGTGACCCGTCTCATGTATGTTTCGGTTCGGTGTTGACGGTCAAGGTTCTGGCTTTCTCCTTTGCTTTTTTGGGCTCGTGGGCTGAGCTGTTCTTGAACCGGAAGCTGTCGTTTCCGGTTTCGAGGATGTGGCAATGATGGGTTAGTCGGTCGAGGAGCGCCGTTGTCATCTTGGCATCGCCGAAGACACTGGCCCACTCACTGAAGCTGAGGTTTGTGGTGATGACGACGCTGGTGCGTTCGTAGAGCTTGCTCAGCAGATGGAATAGCAGAGCCCCGCCTGACGCGCTGAACGGCAGATAGCCGAGCTCATCCAGGATTACGAGATCGGAGTGCACGAGGCGATTGGCGATCTGGCCCGATCTTCCCTGTGCCTTTTCCTGTTCAAGCGCATTGACCAGCTCGACAGTCGAGAAGAAGCGAACCCGCTTATGATGATGCTCGATGGCCTGGACACCCAGCGCGGTCGCAATATGGGTTTTGCCTGTGCCAGGGCCGCCGACGAGCACGACATTGTTGGCTTCATCGACGAACTCGCAACGATGAAGTTGCCGCACCAGTGCCTCGTTTATCTCGCTGCTGGCGAAGTCAAAGCCATTGAGATCGCGATAGGCTGGAAAGCGTGCGGTCTTGAGCTGGTAGGCTGTCGATCTGACCTCTCGTTCCGCCGTCTCGGCCTTCAGCAGTTGCAACAGGATCGGAATAGCGGCTTCAAATGCAGGCGCTCCCTGTTCGGTGAGTTCGCCGACAGCCTGCGCCATGCCGTGCATCTTCAGGCTCCGGAGCATGATGACGATTGCGCCGCTGGCAGGGTTATGACGCATGGCGCACCTCCGCGGCCTTCCTCAAAGCATCGTAGCGTTCGACGTTGGCTTTCGGCTCATTGGTGAGCGTCAAAGCCTGAGGAGCACTGATGGTCGGGGGCGTGAGCGATTTGCCGTCGACGAGTCGATGGAGAAGGTTCAGCACATGTGTTTTGGTTGGAACGCCGGCTTCCAACGCCGTCTCCACGGCCAGGAGCACAGCCTGCTCGTCGTGTTGGAGGACAAGTGCCAGGATGTCGACCATCTCCCGATCACCGCCCTGCTTCTTGAGCAAATGTTGCTGTAAATTCCTGAATGCATCGGGAAGTTCAGCAAACGGTGCTCCGTTGCGTAGGGCGCCTGGCTTGCGTTGAACGACAGCGAGATAGTGCCGCCAGTCATAGACCGTCTGTCCTGGTCGATCATGCGAGCGATCGATGATGCGGCGATGCTCACAGACAATCAGACCCTCCGCGGCGACAACGACACGATCCGGATAGACCCGAAGGCTTACGGGCCGATTGGCAAAGGACGCCGGCACGCTGTAGCGGTTACGTTCTAAATGCACGAGACAGGTCGGGGTAACCCGCTTGGTATATTCGACAAAGCCGTCGAAGAGACGTGATGTCGGCATGAGAGCCTGGGCTTCCTCTGCCCAGATATCGTGCCGCGCATTTTTCCATGCGGCGTCTTGTGCCAAAACTCCTTGCATCGAAGCTCCAGCCAGTCGTTCAGGGCTTCCAATGATGGAAAGCGCGGCATGGGTTGCCACAGTCGATGACGCGCATCCTGAACGTTCTTCTCGACCTGTCCCTTCTCCCAGCCAGACGCTGGATTGCAGAACTCAGGTTCGTAGAGATAATGGCTGGCCATGGCCATGAAGCGGACATTGACGTCGCGCTCCTTGCCGCGCCCGACCTTGTCGATCGCGGTCCGCATATTGTCGTAGATGCCGCGCCGGGGAACGCCGCCAAATACACGGAAGGCATGATTGTGGGCGTCAAACAACATCTCGTGCGTCTGCAGGAGATAGGCGCGAACGATGAAGGCGCGGCTGTAACTCAGCTTCGTATGGGCCACCTGCAACTTGGTGCGCTCATTGCCGATGATCGCCCAGTCCTTGGACCAATCGAACTGGAATGCCTCGCCAGGCTCGAACGTCAGAGGCACGAAGGTGCCGCGTCCAGAGGTCTGCTGCTCTCTCTGCAGATCCGCCTTCCACTCCCGGGCGAAAGCAGCAACACGACCGTAAGACCCCTCATAGCCAAGGCTCAGCAGATCGGCATGAAGCTGTTTCATCGTGCGTTTCTGTTTGCGGTTCTTTTTGGCTTCCGTTCTCAGCCAAGCCGACAAACGGTCGGCAAAAGCATCAAGTTTGCTCGGCCGATCCGGCACCTTGAATTTCGGTTCGACGCCATCAGAGCGCAGATATTTGCGAATGGTATTCCGGGACAGGCCGGTCCTGCGGCAAATCTCCCGGATCGATAGATGCTCTCGAAAATGCCAGCGCCGGATTACGCTCAATAACGCCATGTCGATCACTCCAAAGCCCCCGCTAACGTGCAGGGATGGTTCAAACATGGGTCAATTCTCGGTGGAAATATCCTGTGTTGCCGGGTCAGTTCTCCGTGGCAATCAACAGGCGGGGTTCTTCAGCAGAATCCATTCTTCGTTCCCCCAGATCAGTTTCTGGCCGAGCTCCAGGCCCGCAGGACACCCGTGTAACGGCGTAGATCTTGGGGAGTGGATGTTGGACAAGTTGGATCAACTTGATGACCGCGAGCTGCGGGCATTGCGCCGCGCTCTGGGCGACATGGCGGCGCTGTCTTCTCTTCCGGCAATGTGGGTCAACGCCGACGAGGAGCGGATTGCGACGAACCTCGCCGATGCTCTGGTGCAGGTGCTTGATCTGGATGGCGTGCGGGTGTCCTTTCGCACCGAGCAGGGCGAAAGCCGCGAAGTCAGCCGGTTTCCCCAGGGTCAGCCTGTGGATCTGGTTCATCTCCTCCAGACAAGTCCGAATCTTGTCGGGTGCGCCAATAATTCAACAGATCATAAATTAACAACGACAATCCGATCAGATTGATCTATTTTCGTTGCAGGCATGTTTCTGGCGTAACGGAGCGACGCTCGTGGCATCAATTCGCAAGCGCGGAAGCAACTACCATTCCGTGATCTATTTTTTACTTCTCGGTCGTTTTCGCGCCTGTGCCGGTGCGACCAGTCCCATACCGACCACCGGATTCTCTTTAGCGTAATCTTCAAGCTTCTTGGCAGTACTCAAGGACGCAGGCTGGTATTTGAACTCGCTCCGGGATGAATCTTTCGACCAGTAAGTTCGAAGCTTTGTGATCGCTTCAGAAAGGTTAGGCGACTTTCGTATGGCGTCATTCAGACCAGCTATCGCCGATTCTGAATCATATGCCCAAAAGGTCCTGTAATGATATCGGTGACCAATTGACCAATACGTTCCCAAGTACCTCGCACCCTCAACCTTCTCCACGTTTTGCCGAATAAAAGCCTCGTTGTCTTCAAGGAATTGATGGAATGTCGGTACATCCTGGTAGGGGATGCCAAATGTCCACTCAATTAGAATACAACCCAGGGCGTACGAGATTTCCGGCTCGCACGGTGTCAACGGCAGAACCCCATGCGTGCGAACTTCGGCGACGAGTGGCTGAACCGCCGGTGGCGGTGCAATGCCTTGCCGACGTACCAAACGCTTGACCTGTTCGATAGTCGGATTGCGTGCCACTAGCCAGTCCTCCTGATCGCTGAATGGTTTCTTCTGCGGCACATTCAAGCCGGTTCGACAAGCTCTATGACGCCCTGCTGAATGAGATCCTCAATGCCCCGCCGCAGTTCAAGCCGTGCCACTTCGCGCGAGCGCGAAGGTTCAATTGTAGCAAAATAGCGACGTTCCAGCGACCTCCAATTTCGCCCGTCGCACAATTCCATTATAAGCCACGCAGACGCATTGAGGGTGTATAGCCTCGGGTTATCTGGCGTGAACACGATGCATACGCCCATCTCATCGACGGGGCGAATCCGCAGGTTTGCGACCTTTCGAAAGGAGACGCGACGGTAAGACACGTAAGTCGACTCCGTCATTCATTGTCGAGCAGAACGGATCAGGTGCCGCCCAACGACCATGAAAGGCATAGGCGGCCGAGCGGCAACCTCCGCGCGTTCCTTCAGTGGTGTCGCAGTCCGGGCACGACTTTTCGACCACACCGGAGCGCAGCTCTCGGTATAGGGAATGCTGCCAAGTGTCGAGGAACGGCACTTCGCGAATGTTGCCGTAATCGACGTACTCGCGCAGATAAGCGCAACCAATTGATCGGCCGAATGGATCTACCGCAGCAGCCTGCCAGCAGCAATTCCGGTCATTGGGATGCCACGACTTCATCACGGTAAGCTCAGGTGGTGGTGTAAGCGAGTTGAGCACAGCCATCTGCTCTTGCAGGGACATCGCCAACTCATCCCAGCGGGACTTAGCTCGTCCCAGAGGATAGAGGCGCAGAATTCCTGCGCGGGGAACGCCGAGCTCGTGTGCAAGCTCCAAATACTCTTGCAGTTCGTGCATATTTCTCCGGTTCAGGATCGTGAGCACATCAGTATCGATGCCAGCCTCGAGCAGGTAGCGAACCGCTTCGCAGGCTTTCTGGAAGCTCCCGCTAACTCCGGTGAAATAATCGTGCGTCTCGGCTCTCGCTCCCATCAGGTCAATGAGCACACGTCCTATGCCAATCTGCTTTAGGCGATGCGCCATCTCGCGATTGATGAGGGTTCCGTTGCTCCGCAACATGGTCATCATGCGGCGAGCGCAGTGTGCCAAAATTTGAAGAAAATCTTCCCGGAAAAGAGGTTCCCCACCTTCGAAATAAACGGAAATAAAATTATTGTTGACCAAGTAATCGAGAAATCCCAACCATTGATCAGTAGCGACTTCAGCAGACGCTTCGCAGGCCTGGCAATCCGCATAACAGTGCTTACACTCGAGATTGCACGTCTGAGTTATCGACAGTGTTATGCTTAGCGGTGATTTCAGGAAAGGTTGCAAGCTCACGTCCTCCTCAGCAAGAGTAGCACCTCTCATTGGGAAATCCAATGCGCTGCCGGCAAGCGCTCTGACGGGCAACCCTGGAGACAGCGCCTCGTTTTGCGTCAATCGGTGCACCGAGCCTGGTTTCGGCTCGGAGTATGGTCCGAAATTCTTGGGGTCGAGCCAGCCTTCGTAAGGAGCATGACGGAGGCAACGCAGCGGAAAACCCAGGGTGGCCTCGGGTCGTTCCAAGGCCAGCAGACCTGCGTCGTGCCATAGGGCTGAACCAGGATAGACGGTGCTGACGGCAGGTCGCGCGGGAGAAGTCGCCACGCAATTCCACGACGTAGAAGATCGCGTTGATGATTTCACGCGGCGACCAGGCGCGTGGTCGCGCGCGTTCGCACGGTTCGGCATAAACGGCTCGGTCAGAGTCCATTCGGAGTTTCTAACGTAAGCCACCGCGGCTATGATGTCGCCGGATCCACATCGTGGCTCCAAGAAAGCTTTGACAACCTTTGGAGTCGCACGAACCCCGGCCACAAACCCATTTCTCGGGACGGGCACTCACAGGTTTACAAGCTGGAGACGCTCCATATGCGATGTCCTCGGTGTCGGTTCGAGAACGGAGTTGGTATGCGGTTCTGCGGCAACTGCGGAGCACCGCTGACGAACGCACCTTCGCCTCTGTCCGACGACGCCGCACTCGCCTCCGCAGAGCGCAGGCAGATCACTGTCGTGTTTTGCGACATCGTCGGGTCAACTGCCTTATCGGAGCAACTCGACCCCGAGGATCTCCGCGACCTTTTTGCTACCTATCGATCCACTTGCGATGAGGTGGTCCGCCATTGCGGAGGGTGGATAGCTTCATACTTCGGGGACGGTCTTCTCATTTACTTCGGCTATCCCGGTGCAGGCGACGACGATCCGGTAATGGCTGTGCGCGCTGCGATTGAAATCATCTCGCGTTTCCAGCAACGTAGCGCTGAAATGGTCGATTGCGCTGGTGCCAGCTTGCAGGTTCGCATCGGCATCCATACCGGATTGGTGGTTGCTGGCGACCTCCCCAGCGGTTCTGACCGGGAGATCTACTCTATCGTCGGCGAGACTCCCAATGTGGCAGCTCGTCTGCAAGCGATCGCTGCGCCCCAGACGGTACTCATCAGCGATGCCACATACGCCCTGGTCAAGCATCGATTTGAATGTCGCGCCTTAGGAGAGCGCCATCTCAAAGGTATTTCGCGTCCGATACGGGTCTATGTACCGTTGGCTGAATCAGCCTTCACGTGGCAGGACGCATTTGCACTTCGGAACCTTACTCCGCTCGTTGGACGCACACGCGAGCTGGCACACCTCAGAGAGGGTTGGGAGCGCGTACTGCAGGGCAAGGGTCAAGTGGCGTTGATTTGCGGCGACCCGGGAATTGGCAAATCACGCCTCGTACACGCTTTTCACGCCAGCATAGCCGACGACCATTCCATGCTTGCGTGTAACTGCGTGCCGCATTCGTCCGACAGCGCGTTCCTCCCGATTATTGATTTGCTGCATCGGCATCTTGCAATTACCTCGTCGGATGGCGCGGCCGAAAGACTGGCGAAACTTGAAATGTCGCTAAAGCAGTCGCCATTTCGGGAAGAGGCGCTGCCCCTGATTGCTTCTCTGCTATCGCTCCCGGCTCCTGCAGGACTGGACACGACCAATCTGCCGCCTCAAAGGCGGCGGGAGAGGACGATTGAAATTCTGCTGACCTGGTTGCTTCGAGAGACGGAGCGTCGCCCGCTTATTTTTGTCGTAGAGGACCTCCATTGGGCCGATCCCTCAACGCTCGACGTCATCAAGCAACTTCTTCAGCTTGTTCCAACCGCGAAGTTATTTCTCCTCCTGACGTTTCGCCAGGAGTTCGTGCAGCCTTGGATTGATCCTTCGCACGCGATGCGATTTACGCTTTCGCGCCTCTCCTCTGGTGACACCAACGAAATTATTGCCAACCTGACCAAGGGCACCGAGTTATCACCGGCGTTGCGCAGCCAGCTGATTGAACGGGCCGACGGTGTGCCGCTATTCGTGGAGGAATTAACGAAGACCGTTATCGAATCTGCGCAGGTCGGCGGTAGCGCGAAGGCTCCGGCCCCCCTCGACGAGGCTGCTATCCCTGTAACATTGCGCGACTCCCTGATGGCCCGACTGGATCGGCTGAATTCCATCAAAGCGACCGCGCAGATCGCAGCAACTCTTGGCCGCGAGTTTCCGTTCGAGTTGTTGAAGGCAGTCACGTTGGCGTCTGAGACAGAGCTGCTGAGCGCTCTATCCCAGCTGGTCGACCGTCAGATTCTGTTACAGCGTGGTATTGCTCCGCACGCTTCATATTCTTTCAAACATGCACTCATTCAGGAGGCAGCCTATCAATCCCTGCTTCGAAGCTCTCGGCGCCACTACCATCTGCGGGCCGCCGAGGCGCTGGTTGTCCGGTTCCCGGATTTGGCCGAGCGGCAACCAGAGCTGATAGCTGAGCATCTCAACGTTGCGGGGGATACAGAGCGAGCTATCAACTACTGGCAAACAGCCGGCGAACGAGCGCTGAGCCGCTATACAAACCCCGAGGCCGAAGCTCACTTCCGAAAAGCATTGGCTGCGATCATGAGCCTTCCTTCATCGCATCAGCGCCAGCAACAGGAGACTTCGCTCTTGATCGGGCTTGGCACTGCGCTGACCTCGATCAGGGGTTGGGCCGCTTCGGAGGCTGAGCACATCTACGCCAGGGCGCGCTTTCTGTGCCAGACGATCGGAGACACCCCACAGCTCGCGGCTGCCCTCCGAGGTTTGCAGTCGTACTATCAGGTGCGAGGACCTGTTCAGGTGGCTCGAGAAATCGGTGAGCAACTCCTCGAAGTGGCGGACCGGGGTGATGATCGGTCAATCCGAGTCGAAGCGCGACGTGCTCTCGGCTGGTGTCTCTTCTGCCTCGGGGAATTCCCCGCAAGCAGAAGGCAGCTCGAGGCCGCGCTCGGCGGATACGATCGAGCATCGTCGCGCCGAAATATCCTGACATACGGATCCGATGCAGGTGTTGCTGGCCTTGCCAATCTTGCTTGGCTCGAATGGTGCGCGGGTAGCTCCGAGTACGCAGTTGAGCGAAGTCGCGAAGCAATCCGTCTGGCAGAAACGCTCGCGCATCCGCTCAGCCTCACCTACGCACTCTGCATGTCGGCGGCCGTCCATCAAGGCCTCGGTCAGCCAGGAATAGCTGAGGAGCTTGCTGCGAGCACCGTTGCGATAGCTACCGAGAATAGCCTTTTGTACTGGATGTCCTGGGGCACCATTATTCGGGGCTGGGCGGTTGCCGAACAAGGCTCAACTGATGCGGGGATCAATATGTTGAACGAGGGAATCGAGGCGTACGCCGCGACAGGCGCGAAGCTGTTTCGCGGCTATGCGCTTGGCCTGCTCGCCGACGCCTGCGGTAAAGCAGGGAAGCCGCGTGAGGGGCTCCGCCATGTCAACGAAGCGGTCGTCAGCAGCACGGCCGTGAACGTGCACTTCTTCGACGCGGAACTCCACCGGATCAAAGCGGCTCTTCTTCTACAGTCGGGAAGCACTCGCAGGGCAGCCACTGAGGCGCTTGAACTCTCGGTAGAGACTGCTCGAAACCAGGGTGCGAAGATGCTCGAGCTTCGCGCCCTGAACGATCTGGAACAATTGCGCGGCCGAGCCGGTCCGTCCGCCTGACGATCGGACCGCGATCGCGACATTGCTGCCAGACCGCCCTGGTGTCAGCAACGCAGCCGGAAGCGCTGTATGTCCTCGGTCGTCGCGGTGTCGGGAGTCTGGCCAAGGAACGCGGCAAAGCGACGAACATGCCGAACTGGTAGTGCTGCGTATGCGGTCCCAGGCCCCGCATCAGCATGTCTTGCTGCATTCGCTGGCGAAGCGGCGTGATCGGAGCATCGGTCGACAAGGTAGCCATGACAAGTTCCTCTCGTTGAAGGGAACTCCATGGTCAGATCGCAGGCTTTAACTGCTCAAGGCCTATGAATACGCGTCATCTCAGAACCACGCGACTCTCCCGCGAAGCGGGTTCGTGCATGAGGCGCAAAGTTGCCGTTCGAGAGGCCAGGAGCGAGGCTGAATTTAGTATACCAACATATGCCCTACGCTTCGGTGGACTTCCTCCCTACCCTTCCGATTCTGTGGCGCTTCCGCATTGCGGTGCGCGAGGTCTGGAGGATCAAATTGATCGCGAAGCCTATCAGAGATTTTTGCGACCGGATTCATAAAATCCAAGGGGTTCGAGTCCGCGTTTTGGGCCTGCTCGGAAAAACTTAATAATGTCAACGGTTTAATTGAGTATTATGGTGGGCCCGGAGGGACTCGAACCCCGATCAGGCTAGATCTCGAAAATTGCATCCCTATTCACCGCTGACGTTTCCTTTGGCACCTCGTCCGCTCTGGCTGTGAAACCGCCAACCTCGATCTTAGCCGCCGGGGAGGTGTGTTCCTCCCTTCGTTTGTCGTCTTCTTCGGTCGACCCGACGCTTGTGGTTCAGGATGAATAAGCACGAGGGAAGACGATGTCCTGATCGACCAGAATGTTGAACTTATAGCCAGGCCGGATTTCGAGCGTTGGCTGCACGTCGATGTTCTTCGAAATTGTCCGCTCGGCAACGCGGCCGAAGGTTTCGGCGAAAGATCGCCTTGCCGAATTTTCGGCACTGTTTTCGGAGCCGAGTGAATTGCGATCTTCCGGTATCGCCATGTCTACGCCGGCACCGATCGCCGCGATCAGGATCGCAGACCCGAATATTCTGGGATAGTGATTGTTCACTCTGTCCTTGAAACCGCCATAGCCTTGGCCATCCGTGCCGGCCATGCCTCCGATCTGCAGGGTCGCACCGTTCGGGAAAATGATGTCGGTCCAGACGACAAGCACGCGGCGCTGACCGAAGGTGACGCTCGAATCGTACCTGCCGAAGAGCTTCGCGCCTTGGGGAACGAGCAAATGGTGTCCAGTGGCGCTGTCGAAGACGTTCTGAGAGACCTGTGCTGTAATGCGGCCTGGCAGGTCAGAATTCACACCTGTTATCAGCGTCGCGGGAATGACCGACCCCCGTTTGAGTTCATACGGCGACAATTGGGGAACGAGACGGTTAGGTAGGTAGCCGAGATCCTTAATATCCTGATTGAAGAAGCCGGCTTTATCCCCTTGCCGGTTCCCGTCGGATCCGGCCTGGCCGGCCAGCCCAGCGCGCATCGCCGCGGCGTAAAGGTCAGGCGCCCCGGGTCGCGATGAATTTGCGCTGCCGCTATCGGGAGCGCTGCCTTTGTCGCCATCCAGCTTACTTTGATCGCCGATGCCGACGCTGATCGGGGAATCGTACGCTGCGTCATTCGCCTGAACCCGGGCCATCCGCTGGCGATGCCGCTCGCGCAGATATTGCTCTTCCTGTTCACGCTGGAGGCGCGCGCGCCAGATGCGTTCCGGCTCGACCGCCGGTTCCGGCACGGCGGTGGATTGACTTGTCGTGGGTGCCGGCTTGAACGGATTGGCTGGAAGCGGCGCGGCGGTCGCCGGTGGCGGTGACGGTCGAAACAGGGAGGGTTCGACGGGCGCTTCGATGACGCCGTCCGACACGCCGCGCTTGAGTTGGTCGGCGAAGTCGCGCGCGGGCGGAGAGTTCGAAGCCGAGCCGATGCCGTCACCGCCGCGAAAATACAGGCCGCGTTGCGACAATCCGTAGATGATGACGCCGAAGAACAAGATCGCGAGCGCAATTGCTGCGATGACCGGCAACCTGTTGAGGCGGCGAATGCGGGGAGCGCCATCACCGTCGCCGGATGGCTTTGTTGAAATATCGAGTGAGGACATTCGCGCCTCCTCTCAGCCGCGCCGCATGATGGACAGCGGGCTCGAAGGGGTCGCGCCTGATTTCGTGACCGCATAAGCCCTGCCAAGATCAATGGTCGATGTCGACAGACGGGCGAGCACGCTGCCTTCGAAACTGTCCACGACATAGGCGAGATGGATGAGCTTGCTGCCGTGCGTCTTCTGATCTGCCATCGCCACTGCGTAGCCCGAGCTCTGCAAGGATAATTTCATGGCCTCGCCGAAGGGCGAACCATCGGACTTGAGGACAATGGTTCCGGTGCCGGGTCCGACGACGTCGGCGAGCTTGCTCACCATGTCACCGGCGATCGCGTTGGCAGCCGTTGAAGAGAGCTCCGCCTTGTCGACGCTTGCCGTGAGATCGCCCTCGCCCGGGGTCTGGCAAGCAGTGGCGCAGGCGCACATTACGGAAACGGCCGTAATGCGGGCGAGTGGTGCTAACGATCGAAAGCTGGCCATGGTCACCCTCCCCTCTTGATGGTGATCTTCTCCTGCTTCCAGCCGACGCCAGAAACGAGAACCGCGCGGTCCACCATGTAGTCGACGATCATCATCGTGCCTTTCACCCGATAGTTGACGATCCGGTTCTCGCCACCCGAGACGACGAACAGAACCGGCGCGTCCTGCCCGGCAAAAGAAGACGGGAACTGGATGTAGGTCTTGGTTCCATCCGAATAGACGCGTGTCGGCTTCCAGCGAGCGCGGCCGCTCGTCCGATAGCCAAAGTTTAGATTTTCGGCGGGCACGCCGGCGCCCGGGATCGTGGTCGCTTCCATCCGCGCGTTAATCTCGGCGAACTTCTGATTGACCTCGTCCGGATATTCGAACCCGACGCGGGCCATGTATTGTGTTTGATGGGACTTGAGCTGGATATGATGGCCGATGACCAGAACAGCCGCGCCGTCCTCATCCGGCGCGACGAGACGCGCTGCAGCATCCGGCAGGTCGTGTCGCCGATCATGAACGAACGCAACGAATTCTGCGGACTGGTCATCGTCTTCCAGGACTTCACCGATGCGCGCGCGCTGCAGCGCCAGCTTGCCCACGCCGCCGCGCATGATGCGCTGACCGGCCTTGCCAACCGCGCGAGTTTCATCCGCGCCATGGAAGAACTGGTCGATCAGGCCCGCAAGGAGGGGATCGGACATCAGTTCATGTTCATCGACCTCGATCATTTCAAACTGGTCAACGACACAGGCGGCCACGCGGCGGGAGACGCATTGCTCAAGCGCGTTGCCGAGGCCGTGCATGGCGTGCTTGGTCCGCAGGACATGGTCGCGCGTCTGGGCGGCGACGAATTCGCGGTCATTCTGAAGTCGGGCTCGGCCGCCGGGGCCAGAATCGCGGCGCGATCCATCATCGATGCGATACAGGGCCTCGACTTCACCTGGGAAGGCCGTCCCCATTCGATCGGCGCCAGCATCGGACTGGCTCCTATCAACGCAGATTGCGGCGCGGTCGACGAGATCATCGCCAGGGCAGACGCCGCCTGCTACGTGGCCAAGGCTGCCGGTCGCGGATGCGTGTCCATGGCGCCGGAGACCGATGCGAAGGACGACAGGGTCGAAATCGAGACGCCCACGCCCCTGGCCGCCGCGTCGTAAACCCGCGCGGCCAGGCCGTGATCAGTCTGGCGGGTCAGCGTGTCGGAACCGGATGCTCGCCGCGATAATCGTAGAAGCCGCGGCCGGTCTTGCGGCCGAGCCAGCCGGCCTCGACATATTTGACCAGCAACGGGCAGGGGCGGTACTTCGAATCCGACAGGCCGTCATGCAGCACCTGCATGATCGACAGGCAGGTGTCCAGGCCGATGAAATCGGCCAGCTGCAGCGGCCCCATCGGATGGTTGGCGCCGAGCCGCATGGCGGTGTCGATCGCATCGACCGTGCCGACGCCTTCATAAAGCGTGTAAATCGCTTCGTTGATCATCGGCAAAAGGATGCGGTTCACGATGAAGGCCGGAAAATCCTCCGAGACCGTGATCGTCTTGTCGAGCTGCTTCACATAGGTCTTCGCCGCCTCGAAGGTCTGGTCCTCGGTGGCGATGCCGCGCACCAGTTCGACCAGCTTCATCAGGGGAACCGGATTCATGAAGTGGATGCCGATGAAGCGCTCGGGGCGGTCAGTCTGCGCGGCTAGCCGCGTGATCGAGATCGACGAGGTATTGGTCGCCAGTATGGCTTCGGGATTGAGCTGCGGACAAAGCTGGGCGTAGATCTTGCGCTTGACCGTCTCGTCCTCGGTCGCTGCCTCGATGACCAGGTCGGCACCGGCGAGATCGGCCATGGATGGCGCCGCCGCGATGCGCGCCATCGCCTGGTTGCGGAGCTTCTCGTCGAGCTTGCCGGACCCCACCTGGCGGGCCATGTTGCCGCTGACAGTGGCGATGCCCTTCTCGATACGGTCGGGCGATATATCGTAGATCAGCACCTTGTAGCCCGAAAGTGCGGAGACATGGGCGATGCCGCCGCCCATCTGGCCCGCGCCGATGATGCCGATCGTTTCGATCTTGCTCATTACACCGATCCCGTCGAAAAAGGCCTTTGCGGCCTGCTTTTTGTGCGGTGCAAACTAAAAGGGTGGGGCGACTTCGTCTACCCCACCCCTCACAATTTAATACGCTTTGCGGCAGGGCGTCAAAGCGCCTTCTGCAACTCCGGCAGGACAACGAACAGATCGCCGACGAGGCCATAGTCGGCAACCTGGAAGATCGGCGCTTCCTCGTCCTTGTTGATGGCGACGATGACCTTCGAATCCTTCATGCCGGCGAGGTGCTGGATGGCGCCGGAGATGCCGACGGCGATGTAGAGGTCGGGGGCGACGACCTTGCCGGTCTGGCCGACCTGCCAGTCATTCGGCGCATAACCGGCATCGACGGCGGCGCGGGATGCGCCGACGGCAGCGCCGAGCTTGTCGGCGACCGGCAGGATGACCTCCTGGAACTTCTCCGAGGAGCCGAGCGCGCGGCCGCCCGAGATGATGATCTTGGCCGAGGTCAGTTCCGGACGATCGGTCTCCGACAGCTTGTTCTCGACGAAGGAGGAGAGGTCAGGATTGGCCGCAGCGCTGACGGTTTCGACAGCGGCCGAACCGCCCTCGGGCGCCGCCTGGAAGGAGGCGGTGCGCACGGTAATGACCTTCTTGGCATCGGTCGACTGTACCGTCTGGATGGCGTTGCCGGCATAGATCGGCCGCTTGAAGGTGTCCGGCGAGACCACTTCGATGATCTCGGAGACCTGCGCCACGTCGAGCAAAGCGGCCACGCGCGGCGCGACGTTCTTGCCCGACGAGGTTGCCGGCGCGACGATGGTGTCATAGGAGCCGGCCAGCGACACGACGAGCGCCGCGGTCGGCTCGGCGAGACGCTCGGCAAGCTCGTCGGCTTCGGCCAGCAGCACCTTGCTCACGCCCTTCAGCTTGGCGGCGGCGTCGGCTGCGCCCTTGGCGCCCTTGCCGGCCACCAGCACATGCACGTCCGAGCCGATCTGCAGCGCGGCCGACAGCGCCTTGGCGGTCTGGTCGGAAAGGGTAGCGTTGTCGTGTTCGGCGATGAGGAGAATGGTCATTTTATCTGTTCCTTCCGATCTCAGAGCACGCCGGCTTCGTTCTTCAGCTTGTCGATGAGCTCGGCGACGCTCTTGACCTTGACGCCCGCCTTGCGGCCGCCCGGCTCTTCGGTCTTGATGACCTTCAGCCGCGGCTTGACGTCGGCGCCGTAGTCGGCCGGGCTCTTCTCGTCGAGCGGCTTCTTCTTGGCCTTCATGATGTTGGGCAGCGATGCATAGCGCGGCTGGTTGAGGCGAAGGTCGGCAGTGACGATCGCCGGCATCTTCAGCTCAACCGTCTGCAAGCCGCCGTCGACCTCGCGCGTCACCCTGGCCTTGTCGCCGTCGAGCACCACCTTGGAAGCAAACGTGCCCTGCGCCCAGCCGAGAAGGGCTGCGAGCATCTGGCCGGTCTGGTTGGAATCATCGTCGATCGCCTGCTTGCCGAGGATGACAAGGCCGGGCTGCTCGGCCTCGACCACGCCCTTCAGCACCTTGGCGACGCCCAGTGGCTCTGTCTGCTCGTCGGTCTTGACCAGGATGGCGCGGTCGGCGCCCATTGCGAGCGCGGTGCGAAGCGTCTCCTGCGCCTGCTGCGGGCCGATCGACACGACGATGATCTCTTCGGCCTTGCCGGCTTCCTTGAGCCGGATCGCCTCTTCGACCGCGATCTCGTCGAACGGGTTCATCGCCATCTTGACGTTGGCCAATTCCACCGCCGAACCGTCAGCCTTGACGCGAACCTTCACATTCGCATCCACAACCCGCTTCACGGGCACAAGGATCTTCATTTTCCTGTCACCTCTCTTGAGATAGTTGGGGCGCGCTATACCAGCGTGAACCCTGTCAGAGTTGTCGAAAGCCGACATTCCGGATGGAAATTCTGCTCTTCAACCGCCAAAGGCGGGCGGAAACGCTTCCGTAGTTGCGGCGAACCCGCACGTCAATATGCCACGGCGTCGGGCAATTCACTCAATCGGTTCAGTCGGGGCCGGGGGCACTTCCCCGACCCCAGCGTGGCACGGGCTGCGCGGCAATCGGCTCGTTTACGGCCGGATCTACGGCGATGGCGGGCTGGTCGGCGGGTGCGGCCTCTTCGTCCGCGCCCGCAAAAAGCGGCACGCCGCGGCTGCGCAGCACGAGCACCAGCACGGCGCCGGCGATGATGCCGCCTATGTGGCAGGCCCAGGAAATCTGGTCCTCGCCACCGGCGGCGAACATGACGATCTGGAACAGCACCCACAGGAGGAGCGGGATGAAGGCCGGGATGCGCAGCGGAATGCGGGCAAAGGCCAGCACCCAGACCTTCACCCTGGGATAGAGGATCAGGTAAGCGACGACCACGCCGGCGATGGCGCCGGAGGCGCCGATCAGCGGCACCTGCGAGTCCCACGCGATGAGGCCCTGGAAGGCGGCTCCGGCGATGGCGCACAGGAGGTAGAAGATGAGATAGCGGATATGGCCGAGCGCGTCCTCGACATTGTCGCCGAACACCCACAGGAACAGCATGTTGCCGCCAAGGTGGAAAATGTCGGCATGCAGGAATGAGTAGGTGAGATAGCTCAGGCTTTCGGGAATGACGATAAAGCGCGGGTCGAGCTCTGCCGTGTCATGCACCACGGAGGGGATGAAGCCGAGGCCGAGCACGGCGGCATTGGTGAAATTCTCGCCCCCGAGCGCGGTGGCGCAATAGACCAGTGCGTTGGCCAGGATCAGGGCGATCGTCACATATTGCAGCCTGATGTGCCGCAGCCTGTTGGTGTCGTAGAGCGGGATGAACATAGGTGCCTGGCCTCTCCCGCCTTGGCATAGTTCAGCGGTTCTTGCCAGGAACCCATAACACGTCGGCATTTCCATTGTCATTGACCGCCCTGGCGGCGACGAACAGGAAATCGGAGACGCGGTTGATGTATTTCAGCCCGTCGCGGTTGACGTGCTCACCAGGATGCTGTGCGAGCGCCACCATCAGCCGCTCGGCCCGCCGCGCCACCGTTCGGGCGAGATGGAGCGCAGCGGCGGCCGGCGTGCCGCCGTTCAGCACGAAGGATTTGAGCGGCTGGAGGTCGTTGTTGAGGAGATCGATGTCGTGTTCGACGCGCTCGGTCTGCGCGGCAATGATGCGCAGCGGCTCGTAGCCGAGCGGCTTGCCGTCGTCGGGCACGGCCAGATCGGCGCCGAGGTCGAAGAGATCGTTCTGGATGCGGGCAAGCATGGCGTCAATCGCGGGGTGGCTTGGGGCGGTGTGAACACGAGCCATGCCAATGCAGGCGTTGGCTTCGTCGACAGTGCCGTAGGCGTCCACCCTGAGATCGGACTTCAGCCGCCGCTCACCCGTGCCGAGCCCGGTGGTGCCGTTGTCGCCGGTGCGGGTGTAGATCTTGTTAAGCTTGACCACGTCGCCTCCCGAACGGCCGGCGTCCTCATTTGCGGGTGAAATACACCGCCAGCAGGATCAGCGCCAGCGCCACGGCCTGCAGCACGACGCGCGTCTGCATCAGCTTGTTGGAGGTCATGCCGGAACCGCCGCGCATCATGTTGATCAGACCCCGGACCAGCACGATCACCACGGCGACCATGACCAGGATGGCAAGGATGTTGAAGACGGATGCCATTTGCGTTTCCAGTCCTTTTCTTGTTCAGGCGCGTTTGGCGAGCAGGCGGTGAAGCATCGATGCCGGAAGGATGCGTTTGAGCGTGGCGCCGACCTTGGCGGGCACTGTTACCACATAGTGCGGGCGCGGGCGCCGCGACAGAAGTGCATGGCGAAGCGCCTTGTGGACCACTTCCGGCCCGGGCTTCAGCGCCGATTGGCTGCCGCCGGTGCGCATCCGTTCCAACTGCGCCTCATAGTCCGCGCGATGCACGGAATTCTCATGGTCGATATTCCTGAGAAACCAGGCGAGTCCGTTGCTGGCGATCTTCGATTTCACCGGCCCCGGCTCGATCAGCGAGACATGCACGCCGCTGCCGGCCAGTTCCTGGCGCTGACAGAGCATCAGCGCCTCCAAAGCGTGTTTGGATGCCGAATAGGCGCCGCGAAAACGTACCGGCACCAGGCCAAGGATCGACGAGCAATGAACGATCCGGCCACCGCCCTGGCGGCGCATCACAGGCACCACCCGGCCGGTCAGGTCGTGCCAGCCGAAGAAATTGGCCTCGAACTGCTCCCGCAAGGCGGCCACCGGCAGATCCTCGACCGCGCCCGCTTGCGCATAGGCGCCGTTGTTGAACAGAGCATCGATCCTGCCGCCGGTCCGCTCCAGCACTGAAGCCGCAAGCGCTCCGATGGAGGCAGGTTCGCGATAGTCGAGATAGAACGCCTCGATTCCCTCTTTTTCCAGGGCCGCGATGTCTTCGGGCTTGCGCGCCGTGGCGAACACCCGCCAGCCTTCCGCCTTGAGCGCCCGCGCGCAATAAGCGCCTATGCCGGACGACGCGCCGGTGACGATGATGACGCGCAACGCGCGTGCCGACGGATTCGTCTTATGACCAAGGGTTGCCATTTGCCGCATTCCCTTCCCATATTCGCGGCGTCGAGACAATCGAAGGGGAGCGCGGTTCTTGTTGCGGAATATCGTCGCCCTGCGCCGCGTGCTCTACGACGCGATCGGTCATTTCAACACCGATGACGGCTGGGCGATGGCCAGCCATCTGGCAATCACCTCGCTGATGGCGCTGTTTCCGTTCCTGATCTTCGCCACCACGCTGGCGAGCTTCCTCGGCGCGCAAGCCTTCGCCGACACGGCCGTGCACCTGGTCTTCGACACCTGGCCGGAACAAATCGCCAAACCGATCGCGCGAGAGGTGCTGAACGTGCTCACCGTGCGACGATCGGATCTGCTCACCTACGGCGTGCTGCTGGCCGCCTATTTCGCCTCGAACGGCATCGAGGCGCTGCGCACCTCGCTCAACCGGGCCTATCGCGTCACCGAGACGCGCGGCATCATCTATCGCCGCGTGCAGAGCATCTTCTTCGTGCTGATCGCCACGGCAGGCTTCCTGGCGATCAGCGTGCTCCTGGTCTTCGCGCCATTGCTGGCGCGGCTGGCCGAGGCGCATTTCGAGTGGATAAAACCCTATACGGGCACCATCACGCTGTGGCGCTACGTCATCGCCTCGACCGTCATCGTCGGCGGTCTGTTTTCAGTGCATTACTGGCTGCCGGCCGGCAAGCGCCGTTTCGTCTCGCTGATCCCCGGCATCGTCTTCACGCTCGCCGCATGGCTGATCGGCTCGACCATTTTCGCCACCTATCTCGACCATTTCTCGTCCTATGTGACGACCTATGCCGGGCTTGCCTCGATCATGATCGCGGTGGTCTTTCTCTACATCGTGTCCGCGATCTTCATTCTCGGCGGCGAACTCAACGCAGCAATCAGCCGCTATCTCGAGGCACGCGCGCGGGTGGGATGACCGGCTGAATTGAAGAACTGGAGAATTGGAGAATTGGAGAATTGGAGAATTGAAGAAGAAGCCCCCAGCGCCAGATGGCACCATTTTCCTCAATTCCTCAATTCCTCATTTCTACAATTCTTCCCTTGGTCTGCCGCACCGTTGCCAGACCGACACCGAAGGTCGTGATCGCCATGCCGGCAATCTGAAGCGCGTTGAGCTGCTCGTCGAACAAGGCCCAGGCGATGACGGCCGTCACCGCCGGCACCAGATAGAACAGCGAAGCGACCTTCGACATCTCGCCGTCGCGGATCATCACCATCAGAAGGAAGATGGCGCCGATCGACAGCACCAGCACCAGCCAGGCCATGGCGAAGATCAATTCGCCGTTGATGACGACCGTGTGGGTCTCGAAGGCCAGTGAAGCCACGATCATCACCGAAGCGCCGCCGACATATTGCCACATGGTCGCGGCGACGAGGTCGCCGCCGGAAGCAAAACGCTTCTGCCATATCGTGCCGGCGCTCATGCCGAGCACCGAGACGAGCGAGGCTGTCAACGTGGCTGACGTCACGCCGCCGCCGAGCGCGCCGAGCTTTGGCCAGAGCACGATGACGACGCCGGCCAGGCCGACCGCGAGGCCGGCCCAATGGCGCGGCAGGATCGCCTCGCCGAGAAACTTGCCGGCGAGCACCGCCGTGATCAGCGGCTGCAGGCCGACAATCAGCGCCGACAGCCCGGCGGGCATGCCCCTGTGGATAGCCCAGAAGACCGCGCCGAGATAGACGCCATGCATCAGAATGCCGGCCCCGGTGGCGTGCAATGCCTCTTCGCGGGAGGCTCTCTTGGAGCCAAGCACGACCACCAGGCCGGCGAACAACGCCGCCGCCAGGACGAAGCGCGCAGCCAGGAACGTAAACGGTTCGGCCCACGGCATGGCATAGCGGGCGCCGATGAAGCCGGTCGCCCACAGGACGACGAAAGTGGCGGGGATGAGCCGCTTGACGCTGTGCATTTTCCGGGGACCGCGCTTGATGAGAATTGAGCCGTGGCGAAGCTCTAGTCCGGTTCAAGCCGGCGCGCAAAACGAAACGATTGATCCATGCATCACCGGAATTCAACCGGCCGCCTTTTCTGCAAGCTGTCTCTTCGGCCTTCGCCTGCGTCAGAGACCGACCATCCGCCTGACATCGTGAGCCGACACGCCCGCTTCGCGCAAGACGGCAAGGCCGGTGTCCTTCAGGCTTTTCGACAGCTTGCGCCCGTCGGGTCCCAGGATCAGCCGGTGATGGAAATAGGCTGGCTGCGGCAGGCCAAGCAGTTCCTGAAGCAGCCGCTGTACCCCGGTGGCGGAATAAAGATCCTGGCCGCGCACGACATGGCTGACGCCCTGCAGCGCATCGTCGACGACGACGGCGAGATGATAGCTGGTCGGGATTTCGCGGCGCGCCACGATCACGTCGCCCCAATCGCGCGGGCGGGCCTCGACGACGCGCGTCGCGGAAAGCGATTCGTCTGAAAATTCATTCCATGACAAATCCTTGCCGACGCGTGCCATCGCCGCATCGACATCCAGCCGCCAGGCGAAGGGAGCGCCCTCGGCAATGCGGCGCCGGCGTTCCTTCGCCGGCAGAGCCTTGTCGACGGCGGGATAGACCGGCACGCCGTCGGGATCGCGCGGCCAGTCGCGCTTTTCGCTCTCGGTGATGAAAGCCCGGATCTCGCTTCTGCTCATGAAGGCGGGATAGACAAGGTCCTCCCGGATCAGCCGGTCAAGCACCGTCTCATAACAGGCGAAGTGCTCGGATTGCCGTCGTACAGGCTGTTCCCAGGCAAGACCGAGCCATTTCAGGTCGGCAAAGATGCCCGCCTCGAATTCCGGCGAGCAGCGCGTGGTGTCGATATCCTCGATGCGCAGCAGCAGGCGGCCGCCGACCGCTCGCGCCAGTTTCTGGTTGAGCAGCGCCGAAAAGGCATGGCCGAGATGCAGTTCGCCATTGGGACTGGGCGCGAAACGGAATGTCAGGAGTGTCATCTCTTGAGCGGCAATCGGGTTGTGCGGCGGTTTTGCCAATTGCTACCGTGCGGCCGGTTCAGGAACAAGAAAGCATGCAACGTATCGCCACATTGGACGACATCGCCCGGGGGCTCGACGCGCTTTGCGCGATCGACCCAAGGCTGGAGAAGATCCGCGGCATGGCGGGCGAGGTGCCGCTACGGCTTTCCCAACCGGGATTCTTGAGCCTTGCCTCGATCATCGTCTCGCAGCAGGTGTCGCGCGCCAGCGCCGATGCGATCTTCGGCCGGCTGACGAAACTGGTCGACCCGCTGACGCCGCTGGCGATCCTTGCCGCCGGCGAGGATATGTTTCGCGAGGCGGGCCTGTCGCGACCCAAGCAACGCGGCCTCCTCGCCGCCGCCCAGGCGGTGGCGGACGGCCTCGATCTTCATCATTTGTGTTCGCTTGACGCCGGCGAGGCAATCACGACCATGACGGCGGTGCCCGGTATCGGTCCGTGGACGGCACAGGTGTATCTGCTGTTCGCCGCAGGCCATCCCGACATCTTCCCGGCGCGCGATGTCGCGCTCCAGACCGCCGTCGGCCATGCGCTCGGCATCGACCCGCGTCCGCAGGAGAAAACACTGATCCAACTCGCCGAATCATGGAGCCCATGGAGAGGTGTCGCATCGCGGCTTTTCTGGTCCTATTATCGCGAATTGAAGGGCAGGGATGCCGCACCCCCGGCCTGAAAACGCGAAAAAGCATCAAAATCTCGTTTTTTTGTGCCTTCGGACGCGTGACAATCCGCTTCACATCCCTGTCATGTCGGGCTTACAGTATCCGCGCCATTCAGGTTAGAGAACCAAGGAGGCCAACGACGTGACGGTTGCCGTATCTCCGGATGGGCTTCCAGCGCTGGTGCTGAATGCGGATTACCGTCCGCTCAGCTATTACCCCCTGTCGCTCTGGTCGTGGCAGGACGCCATCAAGGCGGTGTTCCTCGAACGGGTGAACATCGTCGCCGAATACGAGCACGCGGTGTCCTCGCCGACCTTCTCGATGAAGCTGCCGAGCGTCGTCAGCCTGAAGGCCTATGTGAAGCCGTCGCGGCATCCCGCCTTCACACGCTTCAATGTCTTCCTGCGTGACCGCTTCCAGTGCCAATATTGCGGCACGCCCGACGATCTGACCTTCGATCACGTCATCCCCCGCCACCGCGGGGGTGCTACGACGTGGGAGAATGTCGTCGCCGCCTGTTCCCCCTGCAATCTCAGGAAAGGCGGCATGATGCCGGCGCATGCCAAGATGTGGCCGTTGCAGAAGCCCTACCAGCCGACGGTGCACGACCTGCACAATAATGGCCGTCTGTTCCCGCCCAACCATCTGCATGAAAGCTGGATGGATTATCTGTACTGGGATGTCGAACTCGAACCCTGAGAGCGTCCGACAATTCGGAACGCCGGCCGTCTGAAGCGATTGTCTCCATGATAGTCTGACATACCCTGATATCGGACCAGCTCGGCCGCGCTCACTTATCAGCGGCTTCGCGTTTTGAGGACCGGCTTCCTCCACTCCGTCGCTGCTTCGCAGCGCCACCTCTCCCCCCTCCGGAGGGAGAGGAAAGGAGCCTGAGGCAATAGGTTCGCGCCATTCCTCTCCCCCGTCGATCGGGGGAGAGGTGGCTCGGCGGAGCCGAGACGGAGTGGGGGTCGACCTGGCTCGGACGTCGAAAGCCGCGCTATCCGACTCGGCCCGCCGGATTTCTGCTCGAACTCTTGTCGTGCCGTTCGGTTGAACGGACTCAGTCGCGCGAAAGCGCGCTGCGGAAGGCGATGGCCGCTAGGACAAGGCTGGCGATGGCGTTCCAGCCGGCGAGCGACAGGCCGAGAATGCGAAGCGCGGCCTTGTCGCAGGACGGGGGCACGAATTTGTCGAGCGCGTCGAGCACGCCTTTGCCGCCGGTGTCGACCGGGCCTCCGCCCGCGGTGCAATCGGCCGGGCCCTGCCACCAGGCCCACTCCACGCCGGCGTGATAGATGCCGAGATACAGCCCATAGAGCATCAGCAGGCCGCCGATGGCCAGCAAGCCGCGCACCACCCATGCCGGCGCGTGCAGCGCCGATGCAAGCAGCGCCAGCAGCATCAGCGGCACGCCGATATAGTAGGGCGTGCGCTGTTCCAGGCAGAGATGGCAAGGGATGTAGCCGCCAATGTACTGGAAGGCGAGCGCGGAGCCGACAGTGGCGGCCATGGCTACGGCAAGGAACAGGGCCGTCATGGTCCGCTGGCGTCCGGTGTTGGCAGTCATGGTCGCAGTCATGGGGTCTTTCGTCCGTTATGTTCGCCGCTCGCCCGGTCTTGTGGTCCATGTCGCCACGCCGCCGCGCGGTTTGGGCGACATGAATCAGAAGGCGTATTTGACCAGGATATAGAGCAAAATCAGGGCGGCTGCCGCCGCACCCGCGATCAGGCCGAGGCGCTTTTCGATGAACTCGCGGATCGGCTCGCCATAGCGGCGCAGCAGCCAGGCCAGAAGCAGGAAGCGCCCGCCGCGCGCCACGATTGCCAGTGCGATGAACAGCAAAAGATTGACGCCGATGACCCCCGAAAGGATCGTCACCACCTTGATCGGCGGCAGATGGGCGGCGCCCGAGGTGATCAGCATCAAGATGATGAAGCCGATGCCCGAAGAGACGCGCAGCGCCTCGAACTCGTCATACTTGCCGTAGAATTCGAGGATGGGCCGCGCCAGCGCGTCGTAGGCGTAGTGGCCGATGAACCAGCCGGCGATGCCGCCCAGCACGGAGGCGACGGTGGCGATCAGCGCATAGCGATAGGCGCGATCAGGCCGCGACAGTGCCATCGGCAGATAGAGCACGTCGGCCGGCACCAGGAACACGGAACTCTCGACGAAGGCGATGAAGGCCAGCCACCATTCAGCGGATTTGCGCGCCGCCAGCGACAAGGTCCAGTCGTACAGTCCGCGAAGCATCGGCTCTCCTAATGTCGTAAATGCCTACCGCACGGCGCCCACATGCACGGCGTGGCCGGCACAAGGGCAGGCAGAAAACCAGGGGCATGGATGAAACAGGTGCATGCGTGAAACCAAGACCCGAAGCGCGCCGCGTTCCTTCTTCCGGACGCCAGGCGCTTCGACACGACGCCTGTCTAGAAAGATTTTCCGCGCCGCACAATGGCAGTGCCCGCAGGAAACCGAAAGGGGCGGTTTGGTCGCGGCTCCGCAGGCTATCGGCAACAGGCCAGTTGACGAACAGGCCTCCAACCGTATAGTCCGCGCCATCCAGGCCGCCCGGCCTGAGCCCCTATGGCGGAATTGGTAGACGCGCTCGACTCAAAATCGAGTTCCGCAAGGAGTGCTGGTTCGATCCCGGCTAGGGGCACCACCACCTTCATTCAGGTGTTGAATTTCCGAGCTTTTTCCTAATTTTCGTCCCACCCTTTGTCATCGACTTTTTCGGTGGGACAATTTTGTCCTGATTTTGTTCCGGAATGACCAAGAGATGGGCGGCATGTCCAGCCATCCGGCGGCGTTGGGCTTTCCTCGTGTAGTGCGTCGTTTGCTGCTTGGTGGTCCATCCGAAGATCGCCATGAGCTGCTCGTCCGTTGCGCCGTTCTCGGCTGCCATAGTGGCTCCTGCCTTCCGTAGGCCGTGGAGCGTACAATGTGGAAGCTCTGCTTGATCGCACCAGTCTCGCATCTTGTTGCCCAGCGAATTAACCGTGAACGGCGTTCCCCACTCTGAGACCAGGAAGGTTAGGTCGCCGCAGGCAGTAGCGTCGATCGTCGCCTGCAACCTCGGAAGCAGGGGAAGTTCCACTTCCACACCTGACGATCTGCTGGTCTTCTGGGGACGGATGTGCAGCCATCCATTCGTCACGTGTTGGCGTCCAAGGATCGCAAGATCCTGACGACGGAGGCCTGTGAACAAACCCAAATGCAGTGCCAGACGTGCCTTGCTGCCAAGGGGATGGCGTGCTTCGAACTGGCGCACTTCCTCGACGGACCATGTATGAAATCCGTCACCCGACCTGAGGCGCTTGATGCCGAGTGCTGGATTGGTCTTGACGATGTCGTTCTCGACTGCCCAGCCGTACATCGCCGAGATGACCTTGACGACCTCGTTTTGCGCGCCCGGCGTCGAACGAAGATCGTCACGAATTTCAAGAACGTGGCGCCGCTCCAGGAGGTCGAAGGGGAGTGCGCCCCTTTTGCTGCCACTCTTATGCTCGCTGTTACAGATCTCATCGAGAACCGATGAACGTCGGGCCAGAATTTTGGGGGAAAGCCTTACTCGTCGCTTGTACTCCTGACACAGCCAGCGGAAGGACCTCTGGGAGACCGGTTCATGTCGATCCAGAGTGCTGCCGGTCTTGGGGGGTGAGTACGGGACGTTAAGCCGAGCGCAAGCCACCTCGGCCTCAAACTCCTGCGTCCCTGGCCTTTCGCGGAGTCGAATTTTCGAGCGACCATGGGTGCGAAAATACAGCCGCACGTTTCCGTGCCGGTCACGATCGTGGGAAACGCCTTTAGGTAATTTTCTCGGCATTAATTCCAAGGGTTGTTGGACGGCGAAGATGGCCCCGTTCTGCTACTCTCGCCGCGATGAGGAATTGCCCTGAAGGCGCTTACAACCTCCTCCACGTCCCAAAGAAGGCGTGAAGCAAGCGGCCGGGGCTCCGGCATTTGGCCGGCGGTGACTAGTTGAGTGAACAGTGAGGTGCCGATCCCGATGAGCGCGGCAGCTTGATCAAGGTTGACCCCAACAGGTGCGAGGTTGTCTGGCAGTCGGCTTGACGGTCGTTTCATTCGGTGCGGGCTCAATCATGTGGAACGCCCTCGATCTAATTCCGCCCGTGTCTTGGTTCTATGGGTCATCTGCGTGGTACTCTAGGGGAAGTTCCTTTTGCCAGCCGGAGGGGCTTGCTGCGGCGAGTGCTATTACCCAAAAAGGCAAATTTTTATGCAGGCCGAGGATAGGTCTATTCCCGCCGCAACCCGGCCCTTCTTCCCCAAAAAAGGTGTACTCCTTCCGCTCGCCGGCCCGAGGCGCGCGGATGATCGAAAGATCCGCGGCCGAGCCGGTTCCAAAAAATCCCAGCCGGCGGCCGAGCAGCAGGACGGAAATGCTGGCCGAAGGCCGCGCCGCCGATCTTCGAGGCTGCAGCTGGACAGCTTGGCCATCACAGCGGCGCCTCTTAGCGACGTAGGCATATGGAGGTACCGCTGCCATCAGCTGACGCGACGATTGCAGCAAGAACTGTAGGCGATCATGGGCGCTGAGGATGGCCATCGGAGATCATCGATGCTTGGGAGGCGAAGAGGTAGAGAGCGTGCGTGGATCATTCGGGATCCTCAGGATCAAACTTCGCCATCCGCTCAACAGCGTCCCGCAGCCTCGCCTCCGTCCGGCGACGACGGTCTTGGGTTATCTCCTGCAAGCGCTCCGGCGGGACGGTTGGGACGAAGTCGACCGACGACAGGCGATCCTGGTCATAGGTGAACTGGAGCTTCACGGCTCCGACCAGTGTCACGTGCTGGGCTAGCTGGGCTGCGAGATCATTGAGCCGAGCAGCGTGGGCGTAGAGCAGAGCAATGGCTGACGGCGACTGCCGAAGGACGGCCGAGCTGGCCATCGTCGCATAGCCCTTCCACCACATCAGCTCCCCCAGGCTCCGCCATGGAACAGCACCGTATGTCCGGGCCGCGTCCACGTATCTGGCTAGGAAGTCCTCGTCGAAGACGATTTCGTGGTCACCTCGCGCCCACCCGATCTCCGCATTGCCCTTTTGATTGATGCGAACGTCCAGAAACGCCCGCGGTTTCCTGTTCTCGTTGCGTACGGCAACGCTCCAGTTGCGCGAGTCGACCAGGATGGCAACGTGCTCCTTGTTGAGCCCGCAGTCATAGGCTTCGTCTTCCAGCATCGATGCCAGCTCCTCGCTTGATCTGGCTGTTCCGGCGTGGCGCTCACGGGCCAGGGCCAGATACTTCGAACTCGGGATGGATAGGTCGAAAGGCTCGGTCATCTTTTTGAAAGTCCTGTGGAGGATGCTGGTTGGCCGCCGTGAAATCCGGCTGTCGGGTTGCTATGTTAGGAACGAGTCATTCGCTCGAAGCGGCCCATGACATGATGGTAGACCTCAGGAGCTTCATGGCCCGCGTCCTTCATCAGGGTAGCGGCCTGTCGCAACGTCTCGATGGTCGGCTTAAGGGCGTGGAAGTCCTCATCCTCGTAGTGGAGGTCCAGCTCCGAGGAGAGTTCGCGCAGGAGGTCGGTCAGCACCTTTGCTGTTGTCTGGTCGAGGGTCATGTAGCGGGTTTCCTAAATTGGCTGAGTGGTCTCTAATATATCTTATTCAGTGTTAAATCTATTGTTGGAGATAGATAAATATGAAGCGTCGCAGCACAATAGGTCGACCAAAATTTATTTCTCGGAGTCTGTCCCAATGACCAAGGCCGAATGGGAGCTGCTGCTCAGCGGGATCGTGAAGGCCGAGCTCAAGCTGCGGGGGCTCAGCTACGCCGATCTGGTCGAAAAGCTGGCCGCCATAGGGGTGGACGAAAAAGAGGTCAACATCGCCAACAAGCTCGCACGTGGAAGTTTCACCGCGATCTGGTTTGCTCAGTGCCTCACCGCGATCGGTTCGCAGAGGCTGAAGCTCGACTAACACGTTGGCGCGCCTGCGCCCGCGCCTCGTCACGAGACCTGGACGCCAAGATCTTCGCGTGGATCAACAGTCCAGATCAGATCAGATCAGGTTCTGGCGCTGGCGGCGACTACGTTGAGACGGTCTCCACTTCCAATCGGAACGTTGCCAGAGCATCATTGGCCTCCGGGCCGCTCCAACCGCTGGTCGGAGTCTGTCGGCCGCCGACGGCGCTAGCGCCTTCACCTGTTCAAGCTCGGCTCCGGTGAGGACCATCAAACGGGTCGTCTCGAAGACTTAGCCGGATCGGGCGGTGGCGCGGGCGGGAGACCGACATTCGGCACTCCGCCAATTTTTCTTCTCGCGTGCGCGTGTGGCGGCTCTGGGGGACCACTCTCGTCCATATGCCCGAGAGGACGACCGAAACCTGCGGCCGGTCGATCGGGTCGGGAAGCCGGCCGGACCAAGGGCTAACAGCCTTGGATCAGAATGCCGTACGTCGAGTGACGTCCAACTTTTCACTCTCTTCTTTTCCACCTTGGTGGGGGATAAAGGGGGTACCAATTCTTGCTGGTTCAGGACTGACAGAAGCAGGAGATACTATAGGATAAAAGTCGCTGTAGTGATTTCAAAAACGGCCTCGCCGGTGGCCCCCAAACACCCCACATGACGGAGACGTTAAACTGCAGAGTGACAAATGGCCCGTCCCAAAGTACCGCTTTCCGTTCGCGTCAGCCGCCTGTCCCGTCTCGTTGGCGGCCACCTGATCTGGGGCGGCCGTTTCAAAAAGGGGCGACCATATCTTAAGGGTGTCGGCAACCCAGTGCGGGTCGCCCTGAGTCTTGTTGATCATCGCGGCTTCCAGGTCCGGAACAACTGCGGCCTGGAGGCGTGCATCGAGCCGCGCCATTACCGGGTGATCGAGGAGAGTTCGTTTAGGTACCACGACAGACCGAAGTCGTCCTGGTGCGACCCGCGGGTGAGGTCGGACAATTTCAGCGACCGAGAGCTAGAAATGATTGAGCTTGAGGTGCAGAGCTTGATCGACGGCGAGGTAACCGAGGACGACGTGATCGCCGTAACATCCAACGCCGAGATGCTGGACGAAATCCTCCGTCGGGCTCGCGCCGCAGCGTAATCGGGTTCCCCTTCCGCCATCTCCGTGCCCGGGGAGGCGCGGATACATCCGCGCCTGCCCTCGGTGTGGTTACCGTGTCGACGACATGACGGTGACGTAGTTGTACACGAAGTCGACGCCACCGTTCCGCGGCTCCCGAACTACCTCGAACTTGAAGGCCTCCGCCAGCCCCCGCATCGCACTGTGGAATTTGGTCGGCGACACCCTCCTGACGCCACCTGCGATCGCGCAGAAGTTCAAGTATTCGTCATAGAGCGCGTACCCCGACGTACGCGCCTTTGAAGCGTGAACACCCTCGTGCTGCAGCTTCCCGACCCGCAGTCGATGACCCCGGGACAAGAAATAGTGGACGGAGCTGTTTTGGTTCGCCATATCTTCGATCACCATCAGGTGGCTGGCGGGGATCGTGTAATCCTTGTTCTTCTTCAGCCGCGAAAGCCCCTGAAGAGCCCAAGCGACGATCTGCTCGCGCTCGGCGGCCAAGATGATCTGGTCGATGTCGATGACCTTCTTCGCGGCTGGGATCCTGCGCGAGAACTCGATGAACAGCCAGCGACGATTGAAGCCATCCGAGGCGTCCCTGCTCTTGGGCACGTGGTTTGATGCGAACCACTGGGCGGCCTTGGAGTGGAAGTCGAACGGCGCCTGGTTCTTGTGCTGGGCAGTCATCGACTCCCCGCACACGATCTGCTTGAAGGTCTCGCCCGCGATCTCACGCTTCTCGGAGATCTCGCCCGCGAAGTTGACCAGCTTATCGGCCATTTGAGCCGGCAGGAACTTGTCGTCCCATTCGGTTGGCGGGATCGACGAGAAGCTGCCGTGGGGCACAAGACCCTTAAGGATTTCCAGGATGCGCGACTTACCGCTGTGAGCTGCGCCAAAGAGGCAGAATGCACGCTGATAGCTGGGAGCCATGCCCATCAGGGTGACCGCCATGGCCTCTTGGAGTGCCATGGCCTTGTCCTCACGGTCGACGTCTTGCCCCCAGCAATCGTCAAGCATCTGGAGAAACTGCGGGCAGCGGCTGTCTTCCTGGTAACGGTAGGGCAACACGTAGGTGCAACCGTAGTCCGGCGAGTGCTTCTTGAGCTCCAGGTCGGTGGTCAGGAAGCCGTTGGCGAAGTTCACGCCGGGCATGGCGATCGTGTGCAGCGGGCGGGCGAGCAAGTTGCCCATCAACGCGACGATCTGGGTGAGGTCACTATAGCGCCTGCAGGCCGGCAAATGGCGATACTCTTCGGCCAGATGATTGACGAAGATCCTCTTTTCGACGGTTTCCCAAGCCGCGCCCTTCCACTGCCAGAACTGGCCCCTGTGAAACCTGATATCACCGAAGACCTCCAGGTCCTTGATCGCCGCCTTGGCGATCTCGGAGTGGTCGGTGCCCATGATGTCGCCGGCGCGCAGCTTCTGAAGCTCCTTGCGCAGCGTGGTGACCGTCAGGGTGCCCTTGGACTGCGAGACGATGAACTTGAGGATGCGCTCCTCGTCGATGTTGCCCAAGTCGTGGCTGCGGGCGATGCGATCGAGCGAGAACTCAATGGCGCGTGTCCAGCCGGCGGTGTCAGGCGTGACATGCCGCTCGAACTCGCTGACCAGATGGGCAACGATTCGCTCGGCGTCCCACGCCTCGTTCTCGTCGGTGAAGACGAGGCCCAGCTTCTCCTTATCGTCGATCGTGAGCCCGTCGTCCCAGCCTTGGGGGAGGGCCTTCCGCTTGTTGCCAAGCACATCACGCAGCAGGAAGTCGACGACCTTGGTCTGCGCCTTACCGACGTCAACCTCATCACCGGCCACCTTCTCCGTGTAGCTCTCGACCCAGGCCTTCATCTCACCCATGGCCTCGACCAGGGTGCGCTCGCCACGGGTCACGGCGCGGGCCAGCAGGCCGGCGTTGTAGACTAGCGCGTTGTCGCGCGCGCCGGCCGGAACGAACGACGTGATCTTGGTGTTGCCCGAGGACGAGAGCTCGAAGCCCTCGGCCTTGAGCGCCTCGCGGAGCATGCTTTCGACATTCTTTGGGAGGGCAGGGAGCGACCCCATGATCTCAGGCAGATCGCAGTTCGCGGTATAGGCCTTGCCTGTATCCGGGTGGATCGACGGCGGAAGCACGATCTGAGTGCCTTTCGAGAGGCATTCCAGAAGCATTTGGCCCTTCGAGTCCTTGATACGGAACGTCCGTTCACCCTCGAAGCGGTAGGCCAGGACTGCACCCTTGCGGCCGACGCGGCGCCAGGGAGACTTGGGAAGAAGCTGCTCGACGATGCGCTGAACGCGAGGATCCTCGCTGTCGATGTCGATCGCGACGACGCCGGAGGCGGCTCCCATAGGCAAGCCGATATTGCCATTGGCCTTCTGCCGCAACCAGTCATGCTGCTCGCGCTCGGTCGGCATACGATCTGCGAAAACCTGCCAGGCGTCGATCCACGGGTTCTTGAAGCCGGCCCGGAGAGGAATCGCGGGCTTGCCAAGGGCCCAATATTTCGGCGCTTCGTCGAAGAAAACTGTCACTCGTAACCTCGTTTGAAAATCCTAGGTGGCGCAGAGGCTGATCCTGTTGGTCGTGCTTCTTCTCCGACGGGTTCAGGGCTGGCCTGAGTTAAGAGCCGGACGGAGAATAAGCATCCTGAGCGACAGGAGGCCTCGCTGTGAGGCCACATATCTGGATGCGATCGCTTTGATTTCCAACTGTATTACTATAGGGTAAGACAATATCGCTATTACTATAGGGTAAGTGAGTCTTTACTCTAGAAACGCTTGTGGGGCGGCTCCATCTCACGTCGCGAAGCCGGCGCAATGGCGCATCGGCGCTTGAGATGGAAAGGTCTACCAATTGAAGCTTTTTGAACGCCTAGAGAAGGCAGCTAATGGTCTGGCAGACGCTTGGGATGCAGATCTGCTTTACATTAACGCAGAAATCGACCGGTATGCGCTTGATCGTGTGATCATGGAGACTGAAGTCCGGAAAAATCCGGCGCCACACTTGTTCATTTTCCTCACTACCATGGGAGGGAATGCCGAAATCGCCTACAAAATCATGCGGTATTTGATGGGCAAGTACCGGGATGCGACCGGCATCTTCGCCTTGGGCCCATGCAAGGGTGCTGGAACTCTGATGTGCGCAGGTGCAAGCGAAATCTGGGTCGGGAAGTCGAGTGAGTTCGGCCCTCTAGACCCTGCCTCGACGTTGGTTGCAAATGCTCCATCAGTCCACGTGGCTGAGAGCGCACTCAAGGCATATGCTGAAAGGCTGGACATGTATCTTCCCACTCTCCGGAAGGCGCATGATTTCGACGCCTTGGAGCGGTTGGTTTCCGGCTATCCGACCTCTGACTTCATCATCGACTGCGAAGAGATCTCGACCCTGTTTAGCAGGGTGTACCATGTTGATGTTGAGTACGCGGAAGATAGAGAACACGACCTCCACAAAGTGGTTCAGTTCGTCCAGCATCATACAGCACACCCTAACTCGGCCGCGTTTGGACAGGATGCGGACGTCTTCTACCTGAACGGCGAATACAATTTGGGAAACGAATAAGCGATAGACGGCTCGCGAAGGGGAGAGCTTTTGATAACGCCGTGCCGAGCTCCAAGCTTGGGGAAGGGTCTTCCTGCGGCGCCGGCCCCCTCCCAGTCCGGTCGGTCGGCGGTTGCTGCGATCGGCCTCTGCAGGTTGTTATCGCGGTGCCGTCGAATGGATCAGGCTAGGCTCGTCGGCCGCGTATCAGGCTCGGAAGGGAGAGGAAAAGCTTCGCCACGCGTCGCTGAAGGAGTTCAGCGAGAAACTTAGTTGGCCCGCATTTCCGGAAATCTCCACAGGTGACCAAAATGGTTACAGGGAAGGTGGGGGCGATACAACCGCCCCAGCCCGTCCGTGCCAGCAAGGTAGATAGGGTCTGCGGCGCGTTCTCAGGGGTGAAGAGTAGAACTGGGGAGACTAGTCGAGGGAGGAGGGCGATAGCCGCCCAGCAGCAGCCCGACCATCGCGAGACCATCTCCAAGGTTCTTCTTCGACTCTCGGCCAAGGCACGAGGTCTGCCGAACGTGTGAGCGTGAAACTTTGCGCTGCTCTAGCCTACTTCCAGCCACGGTTCGTGCGATCCTAACCAACCCCAAATCCGGTCCGCTACTTCTACGACTTGGTTCCGCGTCTTTAGGGCGCACTCCCAGACGGTGGCAACACGCCAACCGGCATCAAGCAGTGCCTGTTCGACATGCCTGTCGCGTGCGATATTGGCCGTAAACTTCTGCTCCCAGAATTCTCGCCTGGTCGAGGGCGTTGTGGAGTAGCGGCACCCCTCATGCCGATGCCAAAAGCATCCGTGAACGAACACGGCAGCATGAAACTTCGGAAAGACCAGATCGGGTCGACCAATTAAGTTTTTCGCGTGAAGCCGATATCGGAGGCCTCGTGCGTGAAGGGCCGCTCGAAGCTCCTTCTCCGGTTTGGTGTTGCTTCCCCTGATCCCCGACATCATCCGGGATCTGGTCGCCTTGTCCACTATGTCGGCCACGTGCCACCTGGTTTCGAACTGCACAAGTGATATATGTGCAAATCAATCTGATCGAGAGTCGATTTTGGCGCGTACCTTTGGAATCGTCGACCTGTTCGCTGGCCCTGGCGGCCTTGGAGAAGGCTTTGCATCCTATGAGGAGGCCGGACGCACTCCATTTCACATCGGCATTTCCATAGAGAAGGAAGGTTCGGCCCACCGCACCTTGCGCTTGCGGGCGTTCCTTCGAGAGTTTCGTTCCCAACATGGCCGACTGCCTCGCGAATTCATTGACCTTCATGCCGGCCTATCGAATGAACCCGACTGGGAACAGGTCGATCCTGCCGCGTTCAAGAAGGCGACCGAGGAAGCCCGTCGTCTCGAACTCGGCACTGACCACGCGACCGTTGCGATTGACAAAGCCATTGGCAAGCTGCGTTCGAATTTCGACGACACCATTCTGATCGGTGGACCACCCTGCCAGGCGTACTCTCTTGTCGGCCGCTCTCGATCCAGAGGAAAGGCGAACTATGTCCCTGAAAAGGACGCCCGCCACTACCTGTTTCGAGAATACATTCGAGTTTTAGAACGCCTTCGGCCCGCAGTTTTTATTATGGAAAACGTCAAGGGCATGCTCTCTTCCACGGTGGAAAGCAGGCTGGTATTCGAGATGCTCATTGAGGACCTCTCGTCGCTTGGTGCACATGGGACGGCTCGCTACGAACTCAGGGCAATTCGGGTTGCCGATGGCGTTGCGCGTCTGGAGGAGGCGAGCCGCCCGGCCGACTTCATCGTGAGAGCGGAGGCTTTCGGAGTGCCGCAGAATCGCCACCGTGTAATTATCGTTGGCGTGCGGTCCGACCAGATTTCCGGAACAGTGGGCACCGCCATCGCTCTACCCCGACCACGGACAGTAAGCGATGCAATTGGCAACCTGCCGGCGCTGCGCAGCGGAGTCAGCCGTGAAGACGGTGTTGAGGCTTGGTTATCCACTGTCATAGCCGCTGCGTCGTCCCTCTCGAACGATGTCGGCGGCTCGTCGGATCTGGGTCGATTGCTCGGCGAAGTAGCCGAACGCCTGCCGGGCAGCAAGGCCATTAGTCGCTCGGCAAAGTCATTGCCGGCCGGTTACGGCCAATCGAACGACGAGCTCTCCCGATGGATCGAGCGACCTGAGCTTTTGGCTCTTGCTCAGCATGATACCCGTGGACATATGCGATCCGATTTGGGGCGTTATCTCTTTGCTGCGGCCTATGGCCAGCTGCACGGCAGGAGCCCGAAGGCCGAGGGGTTCCCGATCAGCTTGGTGCCTAACCACAAGAACTGGCACACGGGTGTCTTTTCCGACCGCTTCCGTGTCCAGATCGCCGGCGAACCATCGACCACGGTCACCAGCCACATCTCAAAGGACGGGCATTACTTCATCCACCCGGACCCGCTCCAGTGCCGCAGCCTGACTGTACGGGAAGCTGCTCGCTTGCAGACATTCCCGGACGACTACCTGTTCATGGGCAACAGGACGCAACAGTATGTCCAAGTCGGCAATGCTGTGCCCCCATTTCTAGCCCGACAGATCGCCAAATTGATCCACTCGGCACTCGATAAGAGCGCGTCCAAGAACCAAGATGTCCGTGAGGAGATCCTTGCCGTCTAAACACCAGGCGTCTGGCGCTGACTCAGCTCGGGGATGCCTTTGCCGGGGTCGGCAAACGTCGCCACGCGGATTTGATCCCAAACGGTGGATCGCTTTGCCACTTCTGAGATCTGCTGCCCTGGAGCAACCCTGTCGAATTCCGCATTGATCGTAACGGACCATTCCCAAAGCAGTTCGCGAAAGGGCTTGGATACGTCTTGCTTCAGCCAGATCTGCTCCAGATCTAACCGGTCGCCAAGTCGGTCACCGACGACCGAAAGCACGTAGGTCGCGATGTTGACCCATCCTTGCCGGAAGATCTCCTTGGCTTCCTTTGTTTTGATCATCTGCTCCACCGCCTTGTACAGAATGACCTTGGCGATCAGTCCCTTGTACCAATTGGCGTCAATTGGGTTCGGTACCAACGACGGATTTTCATCCAACGCAGACATGAAGGCAGCGAAATTCTTCTCACCGGCTGCTGCCACCTGCGAGGGTTTGCCTCGCCAAGCCTCATGATACTTGGCGACATCGGTCTTGCTGAGCTTGCGCTTGGGCGCGATGATTTCCTGCAGCTTTTTCCGCTTAGCCGGTGTCGTTCCATCGCGCAGGAGCATGACATTGTACGCGCCTGCAGCCCGTTCATAGAACCAGCGCGTGGAGCCATCCGGGCACCAAGTGTCGTTAGCCAGCTTCTCAAGCTGGACATGGAATGGCCGATTGGCGGACAGGTCCGAGAGCTTGACCGCATTCTGGCTATTGGCGAATTTCGAGACGTTGCTGATTAGCTTCTCACGCGCGTCGTCGTTGCTGCCTTTTAGAATGATGATCTTCGCGGGAATCATAACGTGGCTGAGATCGAGGGTCTTGTCATCACGGGATGCGAAATAGATCGAAGAGGTGGTCTGACCGCCGTTGACGATCTGCAAGCCCTTCAGGAATGATAGCCCACGACCTCCATCCGCCGTCTTTTCGAAATCCGCCTCATCGCAGACAAGCACGAGACCATTGTTGAACGCCAAGAAGTGCTCTGGCTCCCTTCGCAAGGTCTCTATGATTCCCTTGTTCACGGTCTTCTTCGCCCCAAGGAACGTCCGCACATTTGCTTCTAGCAACTGCGACCCAAACTTGAGGTAGAGGTCGCGGATGACAACACCGGGGATCGCCGTCAGCACGTACTCATAGTCGGCGTCGGGGTCAGGTACGTGGACGCACGGCAGCGCATGACCAATCGATTGGACAAGGCTCAGGGCTAGCTCATCACGCGGCTTTCCATCGGTGTGCCTGAACAGGCGTTCGATATCCATCGCCTCGATGGACACCATCTTGCCTTGCACTTCCTTGCTCGCAAACCGTTTGCTCTTGGTGAGACCATCCGTCATCACGAAAACCCGGAGGCGGTCAAGACCATGCCAGCGGCTGCTGATGGTACTCACCAAGTTCCTGACGGGATGCGTCGGGTCGATTTTGGCTTCAAGGTTACCGCTCGCCGCCTTGAGCAGAAACTTCACGCCCTCGCCGGCAGTGGCTGCGGCCTCAGCATCCTTCAACTCGTTCAGAATATCGGTGCCGAAGTAGTGGGTAACGAAAAGATCCAAGGCTGTCTCGTCCGAGGAGAGAGCGTAACCCGTGATTCTGAGCTTGGCGTTCCCGATTGTCCCGTTCCAGTGACAGATCGTCGGGCTTTCGCTAATGCCAACCTGTGAGATGTGTTCCATCACCATCTCCGCGAAGATAAGTTCTTCGGATGGAAACGGCCCCTCATCGGAGGCCACTCGCTCTGCGACCGTCGCAAGTATGTCGGATCGGTAGTCTCGATGAAAATTGTCTAAGCTCAATGTCAGCTCAATTCAAAAGCGTTGAGAACGTCAGAAAACGCCAGCGCGGGCACGTTCAATGCGTCGAGGTCGAGCACATAGGCTGCGGACCTGATTGCAGCGGGAAGATTGGCTCTCCGCAGTCTGGGCATGTCATCGGTCGCCAGGAAAGCGCCGACTTCCTTTAGGGCCAACACTCGCCCGTAGTGCTGCGCATGCTCGTCGAGATAGCCAAGGATCAAGAGAAGAGCATCAAAGGTACGGCGATGACCGGTTTCTATCAAGCGGTCCCTGAGCCGTTTAACCACGTCCACGAGCGACTGACCATCGTCGCGTTCCTCGAACCGCAGAGCACCCAGAATGAGCGGTGTCCTGTCAGTATCTAGCTGCTCGATGCTGTTGATGCGAGCCAGAAAGCCACCACCACCCGCAGTGCTCTTCACCTCGAGCGCACCACCACGGATATGGAAGTCCTGTGCCGCACGCATCGGACCCAGCCAACAGTGCAAGGCGTCTTGTCCCAAGGAGGAATCCAACAGCCTGTTCAGCATCCAGAGCTCGCCCATCAAGCCGACCTGAGCCTCAGGGGATAGGGGACGGTGACGGCGCGCCATGAACGCCTGCCACTCGGTCACTCTGTCGATGAAGGCGTCCACCACGGTCTCGGCGTTGCCGCCAGCAGTCCTCTCAAGAGCGCGCAAAACATTGACGGCCATTGCCGCAAATATGTCAGGTGCGCCTTCCGCACGACGAACGAGGGCAATTGCAGTGCGGCCAGAGAAAGCGGCCCTGTCTGTGACAAGCACCACGTCGAAACCGGCGCCTTCAGGGAGGCGTGCCGAGTCGATCGGCCAAGACCTTGGGAATGCCACGATCAGTGCTTCGCGGCCCGCAGGAAAATAGCAGCCCGCTTCAATCGACACCTCTCCAAGCGATGTCATGTGGACAAAGCGCCAGTCCTCGTTCGACTCCTGTTTCGCCAACGCACGCCACGATTTGGCGAGTCCCTCCTCAGTCCACCCAAGCATTCACTTCCCCCCAAAGAACGCTGTTTCCGACGTATCTAGAGTTCGATACTCGCCGTTCGGATACACTGGAGGGGAAGCTTATTGCCCAACCGACCACTGGAGCGGCACCCTTGAGAGCATCGACCCCTGATTCTTCTGGATCGAGCAGGTACAGCATCAATAGACCGCGGTCTCTCCGCGGCGGCACGCCCATCTCCGGATATCCGTCGCCCAACACGCGGCGAATCTCAGGGCCTCTTGGCTCCTTGGGCGGTTCCTTTCCCTCGTTCCGTTCGGCGTCTCCCTTGCGCCAAGTCTCCTGACTTCGCGCCAAGGCTCCCTTCCATTGCGCCTCGGAGAGGTCGATAGCTTGGTCACGCGGTGAGATCAACACCTTGATGGAGTACCTATCCTGATGATCGACCGTTCTTTTGCGATCCAGCATGGTAATGGGGTGCCCGGCGATTGTTTTGATCGCGTCACCCTCCTTGCCGATCAAGGCAACGGTCCATCTGATTAACTCGCCGTCCTTGTTCATTTCTTCGATAAAGTCGGCGATGAGAGGGCTCATGATACGAAAGCTGGCACTATGCGTCTGGTACTGCCGGAGGAAGGTGATCACCTCCAGCGACGCGGCAGCTCGCCAAAGGTGACCGTTCCATCGTTGGCCTTCAGGCTTGTAGGCCTGCTGGTCCAAGTCGATAGGTGCGCCAAGCCTAGATAAGAACCGTTCGGTTGCATCGAAATTCGCTTGGACCTCGGGCTTGGTATTCGGGAAGACGATCGTCTGGAGAAGATCACCTGCATAAGTGAGCTGCATCGCCTTCGCGTTTCGCATCTTGGCGCGCGAAGTGATGGTGAGGACCGAATGCGACCGGACTCGTAAGCCGAACTGTTTCGGCGTCGAACCGGCCGCGACCATGTTGTCGAACTCCTGACGCAGTTCCTCCGCCGCGTCTGCAATATGTCCGAACCACTCGATCATCTCGTGGGAAGTGTACAGTCGGCAGATGTCCAGATATCCGTCGCGATAACCAAACCAGCGACCCATCTGCATCAAGGTATCGTACATCCTTGCAGTTCGCAGGAAATAGCTAGTACAAAGACCTTCGAGGGTTAGGCCGCGAGCCAGCTTGTCGCCGCCGACCGCGATTACCTTGAGACCGGTGGCCTCGTTGTCTACATAGTCGAGCGCGTCCTTGGCTGTTCCGTTGATCTCCCGAACACGTATGTCGGAGATGACATCCGGTAGGATCGACCGAACCTCATCCCAGCTGAAGTCCTTCAGTACCTCGCCTTCCACAAGAGCGGTTCGGATGGCGATCATCCCCGGCAGGAATACTTCCGTGTACTCACGACGCATCAGCTCCTCAACCGACGCTAGATCGATGGACCGAGAGTAGCGTCCCTTGAGATCCTGAACGTACGAGGCGACCTGGCTCACGACCGTTGCCTGAATAGCGGTGAATCGGCTGACATGGATCAGCATGGAGGAATGCTTTTTCCCCTGACCTCTCAACTTTCGGACCGCGCAAGCGTAGACAAATGAGCGGACTGCTTCCGCCAATGAATCGGGTATCCGGTCCTCACCGTTCCATCTGGGGCGCCAATGGCTTTTGTGCCTTTGTGGCATCCATGGAAGGTATTCGTCGGCTTTGAGGGGACGGATCAGAGGCAGATTCTCCGGCGTGCTGGACGCGGAGCCGAAGACGCGCCCAGGGCCGACATAGTTCGATGGGGCAGCCAGATTGGTGATGAAGGCAGCTGGAAAAAGGTCCGGCCCATGCTCGTCCGTTTCGCCCCGGTCATGAATGAAGATATTAGCGAACGGAGTGGCGGTGTACCCCACGTAAGCCTTGCGCGAGAAGTGATGCAGAACAGACCGTATCAGTCGATTTATCGTCGTCGGCTGATGTTCGACATCGGGGTTCCCGAACTCGTCGACCACGTCCTCACCCGTGTCAACGGATCCATGGTCGGATTCATCGTCGATCACCAACAGCGGCAGGTTCGTAACCAGTTTGCGGCCGGTCACAGGATCGGTGTGGTTGGCGACACGGTTCCTGATCCAGTGCAGTAGTCGTTCGAGGACGGTCTTGTTCTTCTTGATCACGAAAAGCCACGGGCGCTGCTCCGGGCTAACATTCATCCGAGCCGCCAGCTGCGTATTGAAGTCGCCGCTATCGCTTCGGTTGGTGGCAGCATTGGGACGAATCGAGCTGTCGGCATCGATCAAACCAACGCCTACGGCTGGTAGCTCGTCGCCATCAGAGATCGTTGCGAACCCGAGGAAACCCTCGTCAAGCCGGATCTGAGTCTGCGACCGCAGGTTATTGTGCAGGCCGGCAAGCACGATGATAATCTTGTAACCAGCATCGGCCGCCTTGCAGATCAGCCCCGTGTAGTTCCCGGTCTTCCCGGATTGCACATGCCCGACCACGAGACCACGACGATCCCAAGCCCCCTCGCGTCGAGGGTCCTCGAGCTGGCTGAGTACTTCATCGGTCGCCACATCTAGGGCGTCGAGCGCCGTCCATGGTAGCCGGCTCTCCATGTACTCCGAATAGCGCCGCCAATACGACCAGCCCTTCTTACGGTCGGATGTCAGCCAAGGCATATGATCCTCGCCGCTCGACAGCGTGGCATTTTCACCGACCGTTCGGCTGGATCGACGGATCAGCTCGTCCACCAGGGCGTCGCGATCGATCTCCTCAAAGTCCTCGCCGGCCACGAGTTCCAGTTTCTTCAACTCCCGCTCGATCATCTCCGGGGTTATGGCTGATTGCTCTCGCTCGGAAGCTCGGCGCAACATGTTCTGAGCCATCGAAAGGATGGAATCGAATGCCTTCTGGTTCATGCAATATCCATAAGAGTGAGTGATGAAATGAGTTCAGGGAAGCGCTCGAAGCCGGTGCTTCGACGAAGGCGTTGCCGTGCTTCCTCCTCGCTTAATCCGCTGTAGCGGACCAAGGCATCGAACATGGAGCCAAGGGTTTCTCTGACCTCTTCCGTCGGAGCCTCGGCGAAGCCTGTCCGCGGCGTCTCCTTGTCCTCAGCGGTATCCAGCCAAATGCGCTGGACCGGAACTGTTTCCTCGATCAGGCGGAGCATCGCCACGATGTCAGGCCTGAGCGGACCGGCGCGATCAAGGATCGAGGCGATCAGATCGTTATCCCGAGCAATGCGATACGATGTGCCGTTCGCGGAACGTCTGACTTGCCATGCGTCCTTTACGCCGTCCGAGCGGCCGCCAGAGGCCGATGAAACATGTCCACGGTGGGCAAACACCGTTCGGGCACTCTCCCTCGTCTCTGTAGCCAGTCGGCGAAGCTGATCGCGCAGGCGAACGGGTGGATTCGCTGCGGACTTCAGGACGTTGATCTTCCAATCGCTGTCGACGCTGTTGGGGATATCGAGTCGAATGCGGGCAAGCCGATGAGGTTCATCTCGAACCCATGGACGGCCATTGTCACCAAGTCCGAGCCAGCCTCCAGCCATCAGCAGGCGCTTGTTGCGATAGACATAGAAGCCTTGCTGCAGCGTCCACCCACTGGGACCTGCGGCCTTCTCCTGCTCCGCAGGCCTGAGCATGTCCCTGTGCGGAAGGACATGGCACTGCACGAAGGTCCCCGGTGAATGCAGGATTCGAAATTCAACGCTTTCCCAAGCCTTGGCTGGGTGTCCGGTCAGGAATGGGTCCCACGGCTGGACTGCCTTGGCGTTCAGCGTCAGCCGCATGGGCGCCCCCGGCCCTTCCAAGAGCCGGTGAAACGTCATGGCAATATGGACCTCGACAAGATCGATCAGTTCGATCATGTCAGCCGCCGCGAAGCCGTCAGTGACGACACGATCGAGATCTTCCCAGAGAACGATCGTCCCCTGCTCCATATCGTCGAGCGGCTTTAGCAATGCTTCCGACCCGGGCGCCGGCCCTTCGAATAGCGGCCAAGGTAGTTGTTCCTGGTCGAGCAGGTTCAAATCCCACCGCAGACAGACTATCCGACCGTTCCTGCGACGACTGGCGACCGTGAGCCGGCGAGCCTGCGAAAAGCTTGCAGTCTTAAGCCCAAGTCCGAACCGCCCAAGGTCGGATTTGGCTCGTTCAGCACGTGGATCTTTAGCACCTAGACGCATACCGGCTTCGAGAGCCTCATCATCCATACCTAAGCCGTTGTCGGTGATACGTATCCAGCTTTGCGGGCCCTGCCACTCAAATTGAATGTCCACTTTGCTGGCTGACGCCGCGATAGAGTTGTCGATCAGATCAGCAAGCGCCGTTGATGGCGTGTATCCCAAGCCGCGGAGCGACTCGAACATCGCGCCAGCGTGCGGCGGAATGTTGCGAACACCCACCGTCATGCTCCCACGAGCGAGCGGAGGCGCCTTACGCGCGCGGAATTGGACAGCTTGCGCAAGGCTTTTGCCTCGATCTGCCGAATGCGTTCTCTCGTGACGCCATAGATCTGCCCGACCTCCTCAAGCGTCATTTCCCCTGCCTCATCAAAACCGAATCGCTTTCGAATGATGTCCGCCTCTCTGTCATGCAGTTCGCCTAGCGCTTCGCTCACGACGGTCGCTGTGTCCAGTTCTTCCACCCGAGCCTCTTGGTCCGCAGGGACAGAGAGCCACTCAAGCCCGAGTTCGTCCCAGTCGACTTGCACTCGAGGCGTTTCCAAAAGTTTCTCAACGTGCTGGCGCCTCCACTCACGATCAAAGGCAATTTCTTCGCTTGTTGGAGTTCGTCCAAGAACCAGCTCAAGCCGATCGTGAGTCTCATCCAATGCGGCAAGATCGGAATGCCGGTGGACTGGGATGGGTATCATCGCCCGTTCGTCGGCCCTCCAGCGAGTCACCGTCTGCCGCATCCAGTTGCTGGCGTACAAGGAGAAAGGTGTGCCCCTATCGGGATCAAAGCGGCGAGTGGCTTTCTGCAAGCCGGTGAAGGCCACTTGGAAAACGTCCTCCAGATCCTCGCCGTCTTCGGCATGTCTTGAAGCAAAGCGCCGCGCGTAAGGAAGATGCGCCATGAGCAAGCGCGCCGTCTTGCTATCCATCTCGGCAATGAGTTCGTTCATAGCGCTCGCTGCGTCATGCTGCCCTGGCTGTTCTGACAGGTATTTGCCGATCGCCTTGAAGAATATCGCACTCAGATCGAGGCGTTCGAGTCCCTGAATGGCGACGCGTCTTCGTTTGCCTTCGATAGCCGAGCTTCCGCTGGCGACAACACGGAGGGTGTCGGCAACTTCACGGAGTACCATGCTACCGGGGTCGTTTTCGCGCTCGGGAAACACGGCCAGCAACGTAAGGTATTCGGGCCGCTGCTGCCCGGCCAAGACCATCTCAACGAACCGCAGGATTGCGCCGACGGCTTCCTCATTGGAGACCAGCGCTAGATGCAAGCTTCCCTTCGTTTGGAGCATGGGAGCTATCAGTGCTGCTTGATCAGCGCGATCCATGTGGAAACGACCACTTCCTGGCAGCCGTGTGTGGCGGGTAAGGGTGACCTCCAATGCTTCCGCCAAATCGTCCCCATCGACCGCAACCGGCGCATTCCAAAGGCCTAGATCGTCATCGTCGACCTGCTGAAGGCCGGCAAAATCCAGTATGCCTGCTATGTTTCTCCATAAATCGCCTCTGTCCGCATTACCACGGCATGCCGAGATCAAAGCCTCGAGGTCCGACTGAGGTATGCGGCGATATTCAATCGCCTCTGACGCCCATGCCTCGACATAGGCAGAGTCGACGGACATCCTTGTCCCGACAGAGAGGGTCGCTGTCTTGTTCGACTTACGACCGCGACTCTTGGTAACCAAGAACTCGTCGTCGGCAGCAACGTTTGGCAGCGCAACAACAGTTGAACCTATTCCCTCTCCTGTGACGGGGGTCGCGGAGAGATCGAGATGCCAGTCAGGGGCTCCATTGACCGGTTCAGGCTTAAACGGACTGAAAGCCGCCTGCTTGTTGTCGGAAAAGCCGGGGGGGTCCGGCGTCCGATATGCTTCCGGGTCTGCTTCCGCTTCAAATGACAGATCGTATCCCATATAGTCGGCAACTGCGGTCGCGGATGGCGATGATACGACCGTCGCGGGCGTCTCATGGATCGTATTGCCGGTGTCGATTTCTAGGGCACGCAGAAGCTGCGACAGCCCGATATGACCTTCGACCGCAGCAACTTCTGCAGCAGTTTCGCCGAAAACGTTTCTCAGGTTTGGATCAGCGCCGTGTCGGATGAGCAGGTCGCAAAGAGCGAGTTTGCCGCAGCGAGCAGCAATATGGAGTGGTGTTTCGCTTTTACCATCCAGGGCGTGGAGTCTGGCAGAGCAAGCAAATTCTCGAATCTCCGACACTTGGGCGTCCGTGAGTAAACGGACCTCCGCAGCGTCGAGCGGCCGAAGCATTGCCAGGGTATCACCTCCCCTAGGAGATACCTCTCTGTTCATCAGTCCATACCCTGCAGGCAGGCCGTTGCGGTTCCAATGTTGGAAAGCTTCGACGTACCCCCCAAGAAAGCGTTGCAGTCAAAAACATATAATATTTGCGCCTCAGCGCCGGCATAGTGCTGCACGGCCACAGTGAGGACACGAATACGAGTTCCACGCAATATACGAAGTGCAATGGCATAGGGGAAACGTTGCCATTGTCAATTGATTGGGCCACCTTCCACGCGCATCGACTCAAAGCTGGTGACCCGGTTTTCGGCCCGAGGGGAGCCGTCCGAAGAGCGCCTCATGCCAGCCGTTCAGCGGACTCTCGCTAAGCCCCATGCGCGGACATCAGAGTTAGGGGCGGAGTTGCACCTTCGCCCACCAAAGAACCCCCTTGTTCAGCCGATGTTGGGTTCGGTGACGATTCTGGCCAGATTAAAATTCAACGATGCCGCGTAGCTCACCACATCTGGGCGGGTTGTGGGATTGAGGGGGTAGAATTCGTTTTGGGTGGGATTTCCAGCGAGCATTCGCGGCACCTCATGCCAGCTGGTGAGGTCTGTTCGCATCATGTAATCGGGACCCTTTTGATGGATCGTAGCGTTGTCGTCACGAACAAACAGCACCGCAACGGCACCATACCTTGGAGTAGTCACGTCGATCAGGTTGCCATGGAGATCTTCCCAGACACTATGATGTTCGGCCACGACTATGGATTGGGAGCTTGGGTCGTCGAATCGCCAGATGGCCCAACCATGCACGCGCTTTCCACCATGGACAATTGCGTGGTGCTTTGCCGAAATATGGCATTGCTGAGCACCATAGCCATGGTCTTCATAGGGCACCAAGAAGGGGCTACCCGTGAGATTGTTGATGCTGAGCAAAGTGGCAACCTCTTGCTCGGCAGCGGCTGGCACAATTCCGACGGGGCTCATTTCAGTCGCTTCACCTCTATTCGCACACGACATCCGCAGCATAAGGCTTGCCGGCCCCAGGGCACACAAGCCGCCATTCACTGCGCTCCGATCCAAGGTTTTGAAACCGTCGAGAGGGGCGGACTAACGCCGCCGCATATCGATCTTATCAAAACGCATCAACCTACCCGCACTTTCTGGTAGTACATAGGATTCTTGCGCGCCAAACCGAAGAGTAGCATTCGCCAATCGCCCTTTACCACCGTCGGCAAGGTATGACGAAGATATCAACTTGTGTAAGCATAGTTGGGACCACAACGTCATAGGCGAGTCGAAGTGACACTTATTTCTAGGTTTTTAGGCACTACAACTACAATCCTCCCTTCGCGCCCGCGCCTTTGAACATGATGATGTAAAGCGAGCGCTGGCCTTATGACGAGAACCTTCCTTCACAGCTTTGACCCGCCATCGGCCAGTCCGCTGGCCGGCGCAAGCGTCGACCTCGACGTGGCGGACATTGAGGATGCCGGTATCCGCGAGGTGCTTCAGACCCCCGGCGCTGCCTATGGCGCGTGGTCCATTCTCGACGCGCTCCTGTCGCCGACCGGCGTGGGAACGCCGTTTATTTTCCGTGAGCCCCTCGGCCAGGCGCGCGAGGTGAAGGTCGCCCTGTCAGGTCTCTTCGGGCGCTTCGTAGCCCGCGCCTATCTCGAGCGATATTTCAACCTCTCGATCTTCGCGCATCTCGGCAGCCAGACGATTGATCTCGACCGACGAAGGAAGATCAAAATCAAGCGGTTGTCGCGCGGCGATCTGCCCGACTGGATCGCCTGTGCATCCGATCTGTCGTCTCTTACGGTGGCCGAGGCCAAGGGCTGTCATGATCCCGGTGGACCAGCCAAAGCTTTGAGGCGGGCTTGGGCGCAAGCCGGCCGGATTGACGTGATCGCCCAAGGCCGCAAAGTCACGGTCAAGCGCATCGCCATCGCCACTCGGTGGGGCATGGCAGTCGCCGGCCCGGCCGACGCCCACCTCTCAGTCAAGGATCCGCTCGACGAGGGCGAGCCCATCGAGAAGGACGAAAAGGATGCGCTCTTCATCGGTATGCTTCGGCTTCACATCGCCAACCTGATCCGGCCGCTTGGCCACGCCGAACTCGCGGCCGCGCTCTACCGCCTGACCCAGCAGCCATTCGCGCGTAGACTTCAAGGTGATCTGGACCTGGCACGAGCGGTGCTCGACGCCGCCCCGGCAGGGGAAATGGACAAGACTGACACGATGGGCGGGTTGGTCGGCGGGATCGTCACCCGCGCCGGCCCAGTGATCGAAGCGGGCGTCACACCCAGCGATCAGGAAGCGCTTGCGCGCCTCAATCTGCGGCCAGTGTTTGTCGGCATCGAGCGCGAGCTTATCCGCGCCGCCATCGATGCGGAGCCGCAGGCGGTGCGGACGCGGCTGACCCAATCGGTGCGTTCCGACGACTTCGCACGGCCCGATCGCGCGGGCGGCTGGATCGTGCCGCTCGGGGAAGAGCGGCACATCATCGGAGGGACCTGACCACCGGGCGACAGGGTATGAAGGCGGAACATGGACACACAGGATGGTGATCTTTCCAACGAAGCAGCGGCCCTTGCCGACATCCTCAGATGGTCGGCGGACATCCCTGCTTGGCAACGCGATGCCCTGCGGCGGCTGTGTGGCCAAGCCAAGCTAGAGCCAGCCGATCTGACGTCGCTCGTGGCAATCTGCAAAGCCGTAGAAAAAGACGTGCCGCTTGACGCGACCCACGTCCGAGATCCCGCCGCCAGCCATGCCGTCGTTAGTCTCGGGGCGCTCCACGGCTTGTCCAACGTCAACGCGCTCGCTCCGGGCGAACGACTGTCTTTCGGGAGGACCGGGCTCACGGTCATCTACGGTGACAATGGCGCAGGCAAATCCGGCTATGCCCGCGTCCTAAAGCAACTCTGCCGGGCGCGCTCGCCCAAGGGTGACGAGATCCTGCCCAACATCTACTCTGCCGCCTCCGGCACGCCGTCTGCCAATGTGGAATTCTATATCGGCGGCCAGAAGCGAAACGCCTCCTGGACACAAGGCAATACCACCGACGCAATGCTCTCTGCGGTCAGCGTCTTCGATTCACGCACCGCCAACGTTCATGTCGAGAACACTAATGATCTCGCCTATACGCCCCTGCCTTTACGCATCCTCGCCGGCCTCGCCCAAGCCTGCCAGGACGTGAAGGCCAAGCTGGCCGCCGAGATCAAAGCCTTGCAAGAACAGACGCCGGCCATTCTCTCCAAGCCTGAATGCAAACCTGAGACCGAGGTCGGCAAGCTGGTCGCGGCCCTCTCGGGCAAGACCGAGCCGGAAATCGTCGAGAAACTCTCTGGTCTGAACGCCGAGAAGGAAGCCCAGCTTCAGACCCTCGTAACGGATCTCGCCAGCAATCCGACGCGCACAGTGCGCCAGCTCCAGGCGCATGAGTCCCGGCTCAAGACCGCCATCGATCAGCTCGAGCGGTTGGCGGCGATCGTGACCGAGGAACCGCGGACCCGGCTGCGCGATGCCCATGCGCGCCTTAGCACCGCACGCAGGGCCGCCGCAGCCGCTTCCGCGAACCTCTTCGCAGACGAGCCGTTGCCCGACATCGGCTCGGACGTGTGGAAGTCGCTCTGGGAGGCAGCCCGAGACTACTCCCGCGCGTCAGCCTATCCCGACAAGAACTTTCCTGTCACCGACGCCGAATCGAATTGCGTCCTGTGTCAGCAGCCGCTCAGCGAGGAAGCCTCGAAGCGCTTGACTAGCTTCGAGGCCTTTGTTCAGGACGAGAGCAAGCGTCGAGAGGAAGAAGCAGAGACCGCCTATATCGAGGCCTTGCAGGAGGTCGCCTCGCAGGCCATCGCGATGAAGGACTGTCCGGCCATCGTCACGCTGATCCGGGATGATCTCGGGCAGGAAAAGCTCGCCACATCGGTTCGTCGCGAGATTCTCGTACTGGCTTGGCACCTGCGCGCTATCCTGCGGACCCACCGTCTTGAAACCGTGCCGGCCCTGCCACCGGCCGTCCCGGTGATGCTCGATCCCCTGCGAACGGCCCTTGCCGGCTTGACGACGCGCATTGAAGCGTTGCGGTCGGAGGCGAATTCGCCCCTGAGGACCGCGCTTGTCGCCGAACGGGACGGACTCGCCGATCGCAAATGGCTGGGCGTGGTACAGACAGACGTCCTCGCCCACATCACACGCCTCACGGCCATCGAGGCCCTCGAAAAGGCGAGCAAAGACACGATCACCAACAAGATTACTACCCAGAGCGCCCGGATTGCGCAGGCCCTAGTCACCAATCGGTTGCGCGGGCGTTTCGCCATCGAGGTGGATAAGCTTGGCGTCGCTGGGCTCGCCATCGAACTCCAGCAGGCGAAAACAACTGCCGGCGTACCGTTCTTCCAGGTTCGGCTGATCAACAAGCCGAGCGAGCCGGTTGGCAAGGTGCTTAGCGAGGGCGAACACCGCTGCGTTGCGCTTGCCGCATTCCTGGCCGAACTCTCAACGATCGATGCACAGTCAGCGATCGTGTTCGACGATCCTGTCTCCTCGCTCGACCACATGCATCGCGACCGTGTCGCCGCGCGACTGGCGGAAGCCGGTCAGACCGGCCAAGTCATCGTCTTCACCCACGACATGGCGTTCCTCCTGCTGCTGGACGAAGCATGCCGCGCGACCAAGAATCGTGAGGCGACGCCCGTCACTTATCGCCTTATCAGCCGCGGCGGCGAAAACTCCGGCTTCTGCCATCAGGATCCGCCCGCTAGCGTCATGCCGCTCGATAAAGTGCTCGAAGGCATGAAAGCGCACCTAGCCAACGTAAAGATCCACCATGAGAGCGGCGATCAAGCCAAGTGGCTGCGCGAGGTGACCTCCTTCCAAGACCAGTTGCGCACGACGTGGGAGCGCGCCGTCGAGGAAGTGGTCGGGCCGGTGATCCGCCGACTGTCGCGCAAGGTCAATACGACCGGCCTCATCAAGCTGACGGTCCTTACCGACAGCGATTGCGCGGCCATGCGCGAGGCCTTCGGCCGGTGCTCGGCGCTGCTCCACAGCCAACCCGGCGAGATCAACCCACGGCTGCCGGCTCCGAACATCATTCGGGCAGAGATCGAGGCGCTCGAGATGTGGATTGTAGATATTCGGACTCGGCAGGAGAAGGCGGCATGACGAACTTCGCGGCGATGCGCCTTCTCCCCGAGCGACGGCCCCCACCGGTCGATTCGACCCTGTTAGCGCGCCAGCGTTTCGACAATAATCTCGCACGTCGACCGCAGCGGCGGCGGCACGAGCTGCAGTTGGGCCCAATACAGTCGGCGTGTCAGATCATGCCGATCTCAGAAACGCTATCATTCTAGCCCGGGCGCCCGCGACCTAGCCCGGGCGCCCGCGACTTCGGCTCCCAAGTTCCACCCGCGCGAGATCGTGGTAAACGGGAGGGGAGGATCGTTATGCTTAGGGAGAGAACATGCTGCGCACCAGACCTGACGTCTTCATAATCGAGAGCCTCGATCCCGACGATGAAGGGAACGGTCGGTTCGAGGGCAGCATCATCTCAAACATGCTGCGCCTCCACGGCAAGGAGCCGAAATACCGATACGTCCGCACCCGCGAAGAATTCGAGGACGCGGTCGACGAATTCGGTCGCTCTCGTTACCGTTACCTGCACATATCGGCCCACGGGGATCCCGAGGGAATGTGCACGACGAACCAAGAGCCGATCGATTACGACGAATTAGCCGATCTGCTGAAGCCGCATTTCAAGAACAAGCGCCTGTTTCTCTCGGCCTGCTCGATGGTCCATCAGGAGATGGCGGGCTACCTAATCCCCAAGACCGAGTGCTTCTCCGTGATAGGCCCGATCGACGACATCGAGTTCCACAAGGCCGCGATCTTCTGGGCCTCGCTTTATCACCTGTTGTTCTTCAAGGACTCAGAGAAAATCAATCGAGCCCGACTGAGGGACACGCTGTCGAAGACAGCCGACCTGTTCGAGGTGAACATGAAGTTCTTCTACAAGACCGACGATGGCTTCGCCGAGGACGTCGTGCTCACCGCCAGCAGCTAGGAGCGCGACCGTGGGTCAAGTGGCACACCGTGCCGGCACTGGCGGATGATCGAGGCCGTCTCGGCGACCGACGAGGGGTGGGCGGCGCGACTTGAGCATCCCTTGTCGGGCAGAATGGCAGCAATCTAACCGTTGCTGCCTGATAGCAGCCTGTCAGCATACTACCCCTTTAAACCATTCCGATGCTGTGATGTTTGCAGCGGCGCGGTTGAACTTTCGACTTAGGCTAGCCGATCGATCGCTATCGATTGGTCTCGGTCAGGCATCGAAGACGTTCTGTCTTGGCTCGGTTTTGGTGAGACAACCTCGACGGAAAAGATAAGGATCGTGATAGGCCTACTCTGTCCCACTTCCAAAATTGAGCGTTGAAAACGTTCAAATCTTGCTTCCCGGCTAGGGGCACCATTTCAGTCGCCGCTTCGATACGTCTGCCGCTAATTCCCGATCGGCGTTTCGGCAAATGCGGATATGGTGTTCGAGTTTGTCGTGCGCCGTTTAAAGCCGATATCGCAAGAGCGACATCCGGGAGCGGCTCGGCAGGGTGCAGGACGGCCTGTCCAATGCGGTAGCCGCTTTCACGCTTCAGGACCTATGTTGGCCGCCTGACCGTTCCTCGGTGTGGATATATCAGGCCTTGAGATTGCCCCTTGCATCAGTTGTTGCTTATTTATCTGAAAGGGAGGAACTCATGCCGATTCGTCAGAAAGCTCAGGAGGCTGGCGTCTTCGATTCCTCCGAAGTGGCCCTGCTTGGCCGCGTGTTCGACAGGCTGAAGCTCGACGCCCGATCGGCCCAGCAACGCGAAGCGATTTCATCCCGCATAATCGCGAATTACATGGCCGGGATCAGGGACGAAGACGAATTGGTTTCGGCATCCAGACAGCCGCTGGGACGCTAGCGCAATTCTGGTGCAAGTCGGGTCAAAACGGTTTCATCGACGAGCTTCGGAATCCACGTGAAAACAAACGGTTAGGGTGAGCCGGCGGTTCCATCAACGCCGAACCGCGCCAATGGGTCGGCTTAGACACCGGCCATAGTCGCAAGAAACGCCACTCGTGCCGTCCCATCCGACGACATCCGGGTTCAACAAGGAAATCCCGCGAAGCTGAATTCGGCGACCGTGCCGTCCTCCGATCTGGTGACCCGAACGAACAGCGCACCTGGAATGCGGGGTTGCATCGGATGACCGGTTGCCCGTCTGGCAGCCCCTGCGGGACTTGAAGCCGCCACCTCGTGCGTGCCGATAATTCTCTCGCCCAGGATTTCCTCCACCTTGTAGCTGGTCATTTTCCCTGTTGGGCGACGATCTTGACTATCGACAGAAGGAGCCCGGCCTGCTTTTGGCGGTAGGTTCGGCACTTGGCGAGCAGGCCGGGCTGTGCTCCCGGCTGTCAGGTACCTTGGTGGAGGGCTTAGCCGGTGCGAAAGGCAGACTGTCTCCTTCTCCTCGGACCCGCAATTGGGACTGAAGTCCGAAGCATCGACGCATTGGTCCTAAACCCTGAACATAAGCCGCCGTTCCTCATTGGCGTGGAAGCCGTCGAGTAAAGTCCCTTCATCGACGGTCCCTGGACGCCCGCCGTTGCTGCGAGCGGCGGGTGTCCGACTTCGGGGAGAAAGACATGCAGCTTGGCGAGATCATCGCGAACACCTTCGCCGTCCTGCTGCTGATTTGTTTTCTCGCGATCGTGTTCTTCCTGTTTGGAAAGCCGCTGTGGCCGGACCACTATGCTCGCATGTCGATTATTCTCCCGGTCGACGCGATGACCACGGCTTCGGTGAGACGGACCGGCGCGCATCCTCACCTGCCGGACACTTTCGACATGGCGCTCGCTCGCCCAAGACCGTCCCCGTAGGGCTCCGTGGCGGGCTTCTACGCGTCCAGGATTCTGGCGCCGGCAGCTTTCCCATTGGCGGCTCCCCCGCTGGTTCCGGCAGGTGGATTTCTCGCGTTCAGCGCCTGTTCCTCGCAATCCGCGCGCCACCGCCGAAAGCGACGGGGAAGAATGAGGACGAGTGGCTCAAGTTAGATCTGGTCGGCCGTTTCAAGTTCCTGAAGAGCAATGAAGATTAGCCTCATGCTCGCTGCCGGATTTCGTGAAGGCGGACCAAAGTCCCAGGGTCTGGTCCCAAAGGTCTTATGTTACCACTTAAGTTCCGTGAATGTCCTTTATATGTTCGAATGAATTAGCTAATTCTGATGTCCGCCACGAGGAAAAGTGCTGAAGAAAAACGGATGCGCCGCCGGCAAGCGACATGAATTATACCCAAAATCGTATCACCTTTGTCGCGCTTTGTTGAAAGATTGTGACTGTTGCTCAAGCAGGCGCTGGCGAATAAACGCTATCAATACAGTGACTGTTTATCTCATGAAGCAACCAAATGCTCAGGCTTGAAGCAAGCATCCACGCGCTCCAGAAGATGCGAGCGCGTCTATCGTCTCTTGAGCAGGCTCTTCATCCGGTTGCGCAGCAGGCGGGCCATGTTGCGGGTCTCCCGGTAGAGATGCAGTTGCGAGGCCGCCTGGCGGGCGAGACGGTCGGCGTCCGGCGTCAGGCCGATCACCAGCGTGCCCATCGGCTTGCGCTCGGTCCACAGCCTGCTCATCACCGGATGGTCGGGCACGGCACAGGAATCGGTCATCATGATGTTGGGGTCGTCGAGATGCTGCCTGGTCACCTCGATCATCAGCAGCGTGCCTGGCGAATAGCCGGCCAGAGTTTCGTCGTAGGCCGTCTTCCAGGTGTAGGCAACGCCGGCTTCGACGAAGACGATCAGGCACGCAATGGTGCGGCCGTCGAGCGTCAGCGAATGGATGCGGCACAGGTCCTGCTCGGCCAGCCTGTGCACGGCCTCGCGGGCGAAGGCGGCGCGGTAGCGGTCGATCGCCATGGCCGTGCGCTCGCGGCCCTTCCAGCCGGCCGCCTCCAGCGTCAGGAAGCTCTCGATGGCGTGACGGATCTCGTCGGGGCCGCGCGCCACGACATGTTCAAGCTTGCCGAGGTCGCCCAGCCGCCGCTTGAGGCGGCGGAACTCGCGGTAATGGTGCGTGCGCAGCGAAGCCTTCAGATAGTCCTCGGCGTCGCGTTCGCTCTCGAGCAGCGGACGCTGGGCGTGACCGGTGGTGACCAACATCAGGCCACGCGTTTCGGCCACAGTGGCAACCAGGCTCGCCACCGCGCCGTCGAGCCTGATGTCGGGCAGGACGAACACTTTCGGCAGCTTCAGATGCGGGCGCGACAGCATGGAGAAGAAATCCTCGAGGACACCGACCGGATCGTCGCGGTCGACCAGCGGGGTGCCGAGCGGGCCGAACGGGCTCGACCATGTGCGCATGACCGGAACCCCGAGCGGCACCACCGGCCGCTCCACCGAGAACGGCACCAGAAGGCGTAGCCGGTTGCGGTATTCATCGCCGTCACGGATGACGGCCAGACGCACCTCGCGGTCTTCCAGCCGGGGCATTGCGGGCGCGAGGAAACGCGGGTTGAAGAAGACGTTGGGCTCGATGGTGCGGGCGCACAGATAATCCAGCTCCTCGACGAGGTCGAACCCGGCCGACGCCGGATAGATGGCCAGTTTCCGCTCGGGCCGGTTGTTGGCGAGGATCTCGATATGGGCCGGGTCGGTGTCGCGCCCCAGTCCGGCAAGGCCGGACACCATGGCGCCGGCGGGGCCGCCGCTGGTTTCCTCGAGCAAGGGGATGGCGGCCATCACGCGGCTCCTTTGAATGGCACGAAGATCGCCATGACGATGCCGAGCTTGCGCCAGACCGTGAAGGACAGCGCGCCGGCCTCGAAGATCATGGCGAAGGCGGTGGCCATTGCGGCGCCCCACAGGCCGAAGAGCGGGATCAGCACCACGTTCAGGCCAATGTTGAAGGCCAGCGTCATGGCATAGACGGCGGCGCAGACATTCTGGTTGCCGCTCATGGTGAGCAGGCTTTCGCACGGGCCCACGGCGGCGCGCGCCACGACGCCGAAGACGAGCAGGAACAGAAGCGGATAACCCGATGTGAATTCGGGACCGAACAGCATCAGCATCGGTTTGCCAAGCGCCAGCACCAGCAGCGCCATGGCGAGCGATGGCCAGAAGGTCCACGACACCGTCTCGCGGGCGAAGGCGGCGAGCTTTTCCGGCTCGCCATGGGTGAACTGGGCATAGCGCTGAGCGACGCCTGCCTTGACGGCGAAGTAGACGAAATGCACCAGCGCCAGTGTCTTGACCGTGGCGAAATAGACGGCGACGTCGTTGGGGTCCATATAGGCGCCGACCATCAGCACGTCGGCATTGGTGAGCAGGAAAAAGAAGCTTTCGACCAGGAAGATCGGCAGCGAGACAATGAACCATTGTGCGAAATGCACCTTCATCGGCCCGGCCGGAATCTGCTTTTCCATGCGCCGGGTGACGCCGATAAGCTGGGCGAGCGTGGTGACGTAAGTGGCGGCGATCGAGGCGAAGATCGCGGTCTTCGCGTCGGGCGCGTAGCCGGCGAAAAGCATCAGCGCCATGAACAGCAGGATCAGCACGGGCCGTATCAGATAGGTCGGCGCCAGGGCGAACAGCGCCCAGCTGTTCGCCCTGGCCTGGCCTTGCAGCAGATCCGACAGCGCTATCATCGGCAGGCAGATGACGCCGAGGATGAACGGCAGGACATAGTAGTTTTCAGTCCATGACGAAGCGAGCCACACGCCGAGCGCGCCGAGCCCGGCGATGACCGTCGAAGCGATCAGGACGAACAGGCGGCTGGCCACGACGATACCGCGCAACTCGTCGATGAGGCCGCGCTCGCGGTATTCGGGAATGAAGCGGATGACCGAGGTGTGGAAGCCGAGGCAGGCGAGATTGCCGACGATGACCATGGTCACCCAGACAAGGACGAAGATGCCGTATTCGAACGAGCCCATCCAGCGTGCCATCAACACCTGGCTGACGAAGGCGATGACGGCGCTGACGATGCGGATGGAAAAGGCAATGACCGACATGCGGCCGGCCTCGCCGCGCTCGTCGGCGGTGAACAGCACGGCGTCGACGCGGCCAAGCAACGGCTCCACGCGCAGCGCCAAACGCTGCGGCAAGAACCGCCCGGCTGTCGTGGCCGCGGAAAAGCGCACCCCGATTGTTCTCCGTTTTCCGCTTCTTTTCAGGCTTTGGTGTAGCGGAGACACCTTAAGAAACGGTTGGGTGGGGAGTGTGCGTCCCAGACGAAAGCCAGCGATTTGGCCTTTGGAGTGACGAGTGGTGAAGGCCCTGGTCCGCCTTCGGGCGGATCAAAAGGTCCAGTGGATCTTTTGAAGGGCCGAACGCCCGAAGGGCGGGGAGGAGTAGCGGAGGGCGCATTTACGTCGTTGAACAGATGCAATGGCTTGGTGTCAGCAGCGACGAAGAATTTGCTATCAACGCTTGCTTAGGGCGCCAGTTGTGGATTCATTGGCAGAATCGGGGGACCGCATGGACATTCGTTTCGACATCTATCTGAAAGCGCTGGCGGCCAACTATCGCGACGGCGGTACCGAACACACCGGGCGAACTGCTCTTGAAAACCTTCTTAATACATTCGCCATCGATGCGATGGCGACCGGTATAGAGGTACAGCATGAGCCGAAACGGGACGTGGATAAGGGCGCGCCTGATTTCAAGGTCAAGCGGCTCGGCATGATCCTCGGTTATGTCGAGGTGAAGGAGATTGGCGCCAATCTCGACAAGGTCTTGAAATCCGAGCAAATCATCAAATACCGCAAGCTATCGAACAATATTGTCGTCACCGACTATCTCCAATTCATCAGGATCGACGGTGACGGCAAGATACTTGACCGTCAGTCGCTGGCCTTTCCAAGTGATATTGAAAGTCGCGCGATCCGGGTCAACGCAGATAAGGCGGAAGCAGTGTCAAAGCTGCTGTCGGCGTTCTTCTCGTCCCCGCCGCAGGGCTTGCAAAGGGCACAGCAACTGGCTGTCGCGCTGGCGACACGCTCAAAGCTGCTCCGCGACTATCTTACGGAAGAACTGGTTCGACAGACGAAGATGCACAGAGAAGGTCGGCTGCATGCGCTCTATGACGTTTTTCGCGAGCAAGTCTTTCACGAACTGACAGTGCAGGAATTCGCTGACGCCTTTGCGCAGATGCTTGCCTATGGCCTCTTCCTCGCCAAGCTGAATGCCAGTGACGACGAGGTGATCAGGCTCGATAATGTGCGTGGGTTCATTCCCGGATCGTTTCGGCTGATCCGTGAATTGGTCCGCTTTCTGGAAGAGATGCAGGAAGCTGAGTATGACGAGGCGAAATGGGTAGTTGATGAAATCCTTTCGATCGTCAACGGGCTCGCCATAGCTAATATCCGCGAAGACCTGTCATTCCGCCAACGGAAGGCGATCAGCCGCAAGGTTCGCGCTGGCGATGAAGAAGAGCATCGACTCTTTGAGCGCGACCCGTTCATCTATTTTTATGAGGATTTCCTCAAGGCCTACGATAAGGAAACACGCAAGAGCCGCGGCGTCTACTATACACCGCCGCCCGTTGTGAACTTCATCGTGCGCGCAGTGGACGACATCCTCAAGGATGTCTTCAAAATCGGCGACGGCTTAGCTGACCATAAGCAGGTGACGGTGCTGGATTTCGCTGCCGGCACTGGCACATTCCTGCTTGAGGTTATGCAACGCATCTTCGACAATATCGGTGGATCTGATGCCGGCAAGGCCGACGCGGTAGTGCGTGAGCATATGCTGAGAAACCTATACGGGTTCGAGTATCTGATCGCACCCTATACGATCGCACATCTAAAACTTTCCCAATATCTAAAAGATCAGGGACACACGCTGCACGACGATGAGCGGTTACAAGTTTTCCTGACCAATACCCTGGAACCAGTCGAGCCGCAGAAAAACCTGCTGATGCCCGCCGTGGCGGCAGAAGTTGAGGCGGCACAGGGCGTAAAAAAGAAGCCCATTCTTATTGTTCTTGGAAATCCACCATACTCGGGTCATTCGAAGAATCCCAGCAAGCGGATTATTCAAGAAACGATTTCTACTAAGAATGTTCGTGGCAAAATTGTTCCGCTAAAGGAACCTAAAATCGTTAGGCGCGAGGTAAATACTTTTGCGGGGGACCTCATTGATCCTTACAGATTCGTAGATGGCAAAGAGCTCAGTGAGAAGAATCCTAAATGGTTGAATGATGACTACGTCAAATTCATTGGCTTCGCGCAATGGAAAATGGCTCAGGTTGACGAAGGTGTCGTCGGAATCATCACGAACCATTCATGGCTCGACAACCCAACATTTCGGGGAATGCGCCAGAGTTTGATCGATAGCTTCGACCAGATATATTTAGTTGACCTCCATGGCAGCACGAAGCCGAAGGAGATGGTGCCGGAGGGAGAAGAGAACGAAAATGTATTCGACATTCAAAAAGGGGTGGCGATCGCGCTGCTCGTGAAGAAGAAGGGCGTCGAACGTGGGGTATGGTACACAGATATGTGGGGAAGCCGTCTGTCCAAATACCAAGAGTGTGCTGCGGCAGAATTTGCGAAAATCGAATGGGTTCAGCCTAAGCCGTCCTCACCCTACTTCATGCTTTCACCACTCGATTGGACCGGGTGGGATGAGTATGGGCAATGGTGGCAGATTGCGGACAGTCTCAGCGCTGCGGATGACAAGAAGCAAATCTTCACAGTGAATGTGCTCGGTTTTCAGACCCACAGGGATCATTTCGCAATAGCACTCAAGCGGGATGAAATGATCAAACGCGTTAGCGATATGCGCGATGTCAGCCAGTCGGACAGCCTTCTGCAAGAGCGCTATTCCATCAAAGATAATCGTGATTGGCGGCTCGCAAAGTCGCGCAGGGAACTCCAGAGTTCGGAGAGACCTGAGCGCGGGATCATCGATTGTGCGTTTCGGCCGTTCGACGTCAGATCTTGTTACTTCGGTCCTGAGTTTATGGATTATCCGCGTAGAGAACTGATTGACCATGTCGCTGGACGAAAGAACCTTCTGCTATTGGTGTCGCGCCAGATCGGCACTGGAAAATGGCGACATGGGTTCGTTGCCTCTCAACCCGCTGAAAGTTGCTTAATTTCCGATGGATCAACTGAGCAAAACTACTGCTTTCCGCTTGTGCTCTTCAATGATTCTACAAGGGTTATCGAAAATTTTAGCTTCGATTTCCGCACCTTTCTCGACACCCGCTACGACCATCACTATTCGGCGGAGGAAATTCTCGGCTATATTTATGCGATTCTGCACGCGCCGACCTATCGCTCCCGCTACGCCGATTTCCTGCGCATCGACTTTCCACGCGTTCCCTTCGCCGAAGACGCCGCGGATTTCGAAGCGCTGTCAGCGCTCGGATGGTCGCTGGTACAGGCACATCTGTTGGTTGATCTGCCACGGCTTGGGTTGGCAAACTATCATGGCAAAGGGGCTAACGACATTGAGCATGTGCGCTGGTCGGCAGAGGACGAGCGTATCTCGATCAACAGGACGCAGAGCTTCTCGCCGGTGCCAGAGGCGGTGTGGAGTTTCCATATTGGTGGCTATCAGGTGATCGACAAGTACTTGAAATCACGTAAGGATCGGGTCCTTTCGCTCGACGAGATCAACCATGTTGGGCGTATCGCCGACGCGTTGGCCTTCACGATCGAGCAGATGTCGCTAATCGACGCAGCTTATGCACAGGCTTTTCCTAACGGGGGATAAGTAAGCCGATTCCACTCGCATCTGTCATGAACCTTTGCGATCATCGCCGTGATTCGAGGCGATAATGGCAAAGCAAAACGACCCCGATCTTTTCGGAAACACCGACCCGCAAGGCGACCTGTTCGGGGCGGTGCCGGTGCAGCCTACGTGGCAGCCCGACCCGGAAAAGGTGCGGCGGCGCCTGGAGCGCATTCTCGCCGAGGCTAGGGCGGCAGAGTCGATGCCGTGGGACTGGTCTAAGCAAAGCCTCTACCGGACAATCTTCCCGCAGATGGCTGGGCTGCTGCCTAGCGAGGAGGCGGCGCAGTATTGCTTTCAGTTCGAGCAGGAATGGGAGCGGCTTAAGGCGGCTTAAAGATAAGGCGTAGTCCGATAAGATCGAATCCGCGTCCGTGGACATGGCAAGAAATCAACTCGACCTTTTTGGCGCCGAAGAACAGTCCGAGCTCTTCGATGAAGACGCGCCGACCGTTTATTATCATGGCGATCCCGACCGGGTACGCGCGCGATTGCATAGGCTTATCGCCGAGGCACGCAATGCGGAAACGCTGCCGTGGGATCAGGACAGCACCCGGCTTTACCGAAAGATCGTGCCCCAGATGGTGCTTTGGCTGCCCGAAGAAGAAGCCGCGCAGTTGAAGTTCGAGTTCGAGGCCGAAATGGTGCGGCTGAAGGCGGCTTAGTCGGCGGGACAGCGCCCCCCTCTGGCCTGCCGGCCATCTCCCCCTCAGGTGGGGAGATCGGCCAAGCGCGACCGCCGGCGCCGCCCCTCATCCGCCCTTCGGGCACCTTCTCCCGTATAGTGACGGGGAGAAGGAAAGCGCTGCGCCTTTACGTGAAAGCCCCCGTGGCAGTGCTTGTATTTCTTGCCGGAACCGCAGGGGCAGGCTTCGTTGCGGCTGGCCTTGCCCCCTGGTGCGCAGCCTTGCCAGGAAGATACCGATCTCAATCATAATTTCTCCTCGCGACGCGTGAAAGGCCTGCCGGCGCGCCAGACCGGCAGGCGGTGCCGTCAGTCGGCCTTTTTCATGGCGTCGCATGAGACATTCGGGTTCATGTCGGCGAAGGCGCCGGTCGGGTTCTGCTTCCAGGCCCAGACATGAAGTTCGTAGAAGGGGCCGAGGCCGTAGCGGTTGGGGGCGCTGTCGAAGTTGAACAGCTGGCCTTCGAGCGACGCGGGACCCTTCGCGGTGATATATTCGACGGCCACCAGCTTCAGCTTGCCATCGGCCATCGGCTCGTACATCACGGCCTCCGGCTTGGCGAGGTCGACGGCATCATCCTTGAGATAGGCGCCGTTGACGTAGTGAATGCCCATCGCGCCGCCGGTGATGCCGCTGGCGCAGGGAATCGGCGCATAGCCCTCGGCGGTGGCCGCCGCGACATTCACGAAGCGGCCGTTGGCCGCCCGCACCTCGGCGGCCAGCCGATTGCCACTCTCCGCAGATGCGGCAGTGGCGGTGATCGCCATGATGGACAGCGCGGCAAGGCGCCAGAAATTGACGTTCATTTTATTCTCCATTGGTTGTTGGTGACGCGCAGGCGGCAGGACCGGCCTGTAAGGCCCTGCTGCCATGCCTGCGCGTTGGATCGTCAGTTGCGGGACGGGTCCGATCCGTTCCTCTCTAGCCGGGCGGCGGTCTCATTGATGCCACCACCAATATTCCCAGTAGTCCCGCCGCATCTCGTGCTCCGGCAGGCCGACGTCCCGCCTTAAATAATCGTCTTGCGGTGGCAGGCGCCTGCGCCGGCTTCGCAATGGCGCGAGCAGCGCGGAGACAATCCGCGATGCGAGACCACGCCGGGAGGGTGCATGGTCGAACGCCACGACGGCGGCTGCCGTTTCGGGAGGAAACAGCACGGAAAGCCGACACCCATCGCTGCCCAGGACGATCTCACGCTCATTGTTCCATCCTTGGTCCATAGGGTCAGCGATAAAAGTAAGGGTCCAGGACCCTCACCTCCGTGATCTTGTCCACCGGTAGCGAATTCTTCTGCGCCGTGCTGCGGATCGCCTCCGGCGAGGGGGCGTCGTAGATGCAGAAACTCTTGTTCCTGTCGGGCGACACGAAGGAGTGCAGCCAGGTGACCCCCTTCTCGGCGTTGCGCATGATGATGCCGCCGAGCGCCGTCGCGCCGACGTCGTTCGTCGGCACGTTGAGCCCGTCGGGGAATGTCCGTTCGATCAGATAGCGAGGCATGGAGTGGCTTCCTTTTGTGACTGATTCACGCTCGAAATGAGCGCGGTTGGAGAAAAATCACGATCGTCGAAAGCGCACATCGGAGCCTTTCCCCATATTGCGCGGGACGATTCCCTATGTTTTCGACGTTTGGTCTGGGAGCCACACTGCGGATACCGAAGCGGGGGTATTTTGGAGAAGGGTCGAGGGACGACGATACTTATGGGCCAGTGACGATGCTTCTGGAACGGCAGGCACAACTCGATCAGTTGGAGGAACTGCTCGCGGAGGCCGCGCGCGGTCGCGGCCGCGTGGCGGCATTGCTGGGCGAGGCCGGCGCCGGCAAGACGGCACTCGTCGAGGCGTTCGTAACCCGTGCCGGGCAGCACGTTTCCATATTCCGCAGCGCTTGCGAGGACCTGTCGATTCCCGATCCGCTGGGACCGCTCTATGATCTGGCCCGGGACGCGCAGTGGGCACTGCCCCGGGCAATCGACGACCGCCAAGGTCAGCGGCTGCCCCTGTTTTCAGACGCTCTCGAGGTTTTCGAGGCGAGGTCTCGGCCGGGTTTGCTGGTCATCGAGGATATGCACTGGGCCGACGACGCGACCCTGGATTTCGTCCGTTTCCTGGGCCGGCGCATCACCAACACGCATATGCTGGTGCTGTTCACGGCACGCAGCGACCGCAGCGAAGGGCAGATGCGCGCGCGCCGGGTGCTCGGCGAAATTCCAGCCGGCAACGTCCAGCGCATCGAAGTGCCACTGCTCAGCGAGGCGGCGGTGTTGTCGCTTGCCGAAGCAGCCAACCGCGACGGCAGCGCAATCTATCGCGCCACCGCGGGCAACGCCTTCTTCGTCACCGAATTGCTGGCTGCCGAAAGCGAGATGATCCCGCCGGCCAGCGTCCGCGACGCCGTGCTGGCGCGTGCCGAGCGCCTGTCGCCGGGAGCGCGCTCGATGCTCGACGCGGTGTCTGTGTTTCCACGCCGCGCCGATGCCTGGGCGCTGCGCGGCCTCTGTGGCGTCGCCAGCGCCGGCCAGCTGGCGGAATGTGTCTCGAATGGCTTGCTCGACGATCTCGGCGATGGCTACGCCTTCCGGCACGAGATCGCCCGTCGCGCCATCGAGATGGCGCTGACCTCGAGCCGTCGGCGCGAATTCAACCAACGCGCGCTTTCCGCACTGCAGGAAAACGCCGAGGTGACTACCGCAAGGCTTGTGCACCATGCGGTGGAGGCCCAGAATCTTGAGGCGGTGCGCGAGCTTGCCCCGCTCGCAGCGCGCGAGGCTTCCCGCGTCGGCGCGCATCGCGATGCCGCCGGCTACTACGAGGTCGCCTTGCGGCATGCCGACAGCCTGCCGATGAGCGACCGGGCGAGGCTTTACGAAGGATATGCGTTTGAATGCCATCTGATCGGCCGCATCGATGCGGCCATCGAGGCGCAGAGCCAGGCGCGCCGGCTACAGCAGGCGCTGGGCGACACGCTCAGGGAGGGCGACAGCCTCAGATGCCTGTCGCGCTTCGCCTATCTGGTGGGTGACCGCGAACAGGCGGACCTGTTCGGGGCCCAGGCAGTGGAACTGCTGGAACAGGCGCCTGCCAGTCCGGAGCTTGCCATGGCCTATTCCAATCTCTCGCAGCTGGCGATGCTGGCCGAGAAGCTCGATGAGACGCTGCTGCTTGGCGGCAAGGCAGTCGCTCTGGCCGAACGGTTGAACAAGCCGGAGATAATCTGCCACGCGCTCAACAATCTTGGCTCGGCCGAGCAGTGGCTTGACCTGGCCAAAGGCCGGCTTCACCTCGCCCGCAGCCTTGAAATCGCGCTCGTGCAGAATTTCCAGGAGCACGCGGCACGCGGCTTCACCAATTGCGCCTGCGCCGAAATGAACCAGCTCGATCTTGTGCGCGCGCAATCCTTTCTCGACCGCGGCATTGCCTATTGCGTTGAGAACGACCTCGCGACCTGGCGCGACTATATGCGGGGCGTGCAGGCGCAGCTGCTTTTGCGACGCGGCCTTTGGGACGATGCGGCGGCCATGGCTCTCGACGTCATCGACGATGCTGCAACGACAGCCCTGGTGCGTTACCCATCCCTGGTCGCGCTGGCGAAACTGCGCATAAGGCGAGGCGATCCGGCTGGGCCGGTGCTGGAGGAAATGAAGCGGTTCCTGGACAGGGGAATGGAGCTGCAGCGGCTGGTGCCTTACACGGCGTCGATGGCCGAACTGGCATGGCTTGGGCAAGGCGACGCCAGTGAGGCGCTTCGCCTGATCGAGCTGGCAGAAAGCCTGTCGCCGACGAGGGCGATGTTCGCCGAACTGGCCGTCTGGCGGCTGCTCTTGTCGCCTGAAAGCGACCCTGGCGATACGACCGGCATGGCGGAGCCCTATCGCCTGCTGCTCGCCGGCGATTGGCACGGTGCCGCGACGCTGTGGGCCCGGCTGGGTGCTCCGTTCGAGCAGGCGCTCGCCCTGCTGCGCGGCGACGAGCCGGCCCTGCGCCTGGCCCTGGATATATTCGAGGGGCTCGGTGCCCGGCCGGTCGCCCAGCACGTCCGCGCCGTCATGCGGCAGAATGGCGTCAATAACATTGCAAGGGGACCGCGGCAGAGCACGCGCGCCAATCAAGCTGGCCTGACGCTGCGCCAGATGCAGGTCCTGCAACTGATCGAACGCGGTTTTTCCAACAAGAGAATAGCCGAGCACCTGACCATCTCACCGAAGACCGTCGATCATCATGTCTCGGCGGTGCTGGGCAAGCTGGACGCCATTTCGCGTGGCGAGGCGACCGCCGCCGCGCGCGATTCCGGGCTGATCTGAGCACGTAGGAATCGCGCCCGGATCAGAAATCCGGGAATGTGAGCCCTGCAGGTTTTCCTTACGCGAAAGCGCCGTGGCAGTGCTTGTATTTCTTGCCGGAGCCGCAGGGGCACGCTTCGTTGCGGCCGACCTTGCCCCAGGTGGCGGGGTTGTTGGGGTCGCGGTCTTCGGGGGCGACGATGGCGTTGCTTTCCTGGCGCACCAGAAGGGCGGTTTCGCCGCCTTCGAAATCGTTCTCGCCGGTGGTACCGTCAATATGCGTGCCGAACATGTCGGGGGCTTCCGGCGGCGGGGCCTCGGCAGCCTGGCGGACCAGTTCGACGCGCATCAGCTGCGCGGTGACGGCCTGGCGCAGATTGCCCAGCATCGCCTGGAACAGCTCGAACGCCTCGCTCTTGTATTCCTGCAAAGGATCGCGCTGGGCGTAGCCGCGGAAGCCGACAACCGAACGCAGATGGTCGAGATTGACGATGTGCTCGCGCCACAGATGGTCGAGCGTCTGCAGCACCACGGAGCGCTCGACATAGGTCATCACCTCGGGCCCGAAGCGCTCGGCGCGCTCCTTGGCGGCGGCGTCGGCGGCTTGCGTGATGCGCTCGCGAATGTCGTCCTCGGCGATGCCTTCTTCCTTGACCCATTCCTCAATCGGCAGGTCGAGATTGAGGAACTCGGCGACCTCGGCCTTCAACCCGGCGACATCCCACTGCTCGGCATAGGCGTTCTCGGGAATGGCCTTGGCAACGATCTCGTCGATAACGCCTTCGCGCATCTCGGCAATGGTCTCCGACAGGCCTTCGCCGTCCATCAGCTCGATGCGCTGTTCGAACACGACCTTGCGCTGGTCGTTGGAAACGTCGTCATATTTCAGAAGATTCTTGCGGATGTCGAAGTTGCGCGCCTCGACCTTCTTCTGCGCCTTTTCCAGCGCCTTGTTGATCCAGGGATGGATGATGGCCTCGTCTTCCTTGAGGCCGAGCTTCTGCAACATGCCGTCCATGCGCTCGGAGCCGAAGATGCGCATCAGATCGTCCTGCAGCGACAGGAAGAATTTCGAGCGGCCGGGGTCGCCCTGGCGGCCGGAGCGGCCACGAAGCTGGTTGTCGATGCGGCGTGACTCGTGGCGCTCGGTGGCGAGCACGTAGAGGCCGCCGGCAGCCAGCGCCTTTTCCTTCAGGCGCTCGACGTCGGCATAGATTTCCTTTTCCCGCGCCTCGCGCTCGGGCCCTTCAGGCATGTCGCCCAGTTCCTCGGCGATGCGCATCTCGGCATTGCCGCCGAGCTTGATGTCGGTGCCGCGGCCGGCCATGTTGGTGGCGATGGTGATGGCGCCGGGCTTGCCCGCCTGGGCGACGATCGCCGCCTCGCGCTCGTGATGGCGGGCGTTCAGCACCTCGAAATCCTTAAAACCTTCCTTGCGCAGCCGCTCGGCCAGTTGCTCGGACTTCTCGATCGAGGTGGTGCCGACCAGCGTCGGCTGGCCCTTGGCGCTGGCTTCGCGGATCTCCTTGACGATCGCCTTGTATTTCTCCTCGACCGTCCGGTAGACCTCGTCGTCCTCGTCCTTGCGGATGACCGGCAGGTTGGTCGGGATCTCGGTGACTTCGAGGCCGTAGATGTTGCCGAATTCCTCGGCCTCGGTCAGCGCCGTGCCGGTCATGCCGGAGAGCTTCTTGTAGAGGCGGAAATAGTTCTGGAAGGTAACGGAGGCGAGCGTCTGGTTCTCCGGCTGGATCGCCACATGCTCCTTGGCTTCAAGCGCCTGGTGCAGGCCTTCCGAATAGCGGCGGCCGGGCATCATGCGGCCGGTGAACTCGTCGATAATGACGATCTCACCATTGCGCACGATATAGTCCTTGTCGCGCTGGAACAGGCGGTGCGCCTTCAGCGCATTGTTGACGTGATGGACGATGGCGACGTTCTCGACGTCATAGAGCGACTCGCCCTTCAAGAGGCCGGCGTCGCGCAGCAGGTTCTCGAGCTTCTCGGTGCCTTCCTCGGTGAAGATGGAGGTCTTCTGCTTCTCGTCGATCTCATAATCCTGCGGCTGCAGCTGGATGATGAAAGTGTCGATGGTGTTGTACATTTCCGAACGGTCCTCGAGGGGACCGGAAATGATCAGCGGGGTGCGCGCCTCGTCGACCAGGATGGAATCGACTTCGTCGACGATCGCGTAGTTGTGACCGCGCTGCACCATCTGGGCGCGCTCGTACTTCATGTTGTCGCGCAGATAGTCGAAGCCGAGTTCGTTGTTGGTGGCATAGGTGACGTCGGCGGCGTAGGCGACGCGGCGCTCCTCGTCGGACAGGCCATGGACGATGACGCCGACCGAGAGGCCGAGGAACTTGTAGACACGGCCCATCCATTCGGAGTCGCGGGTGGCGAGATAATCGTTGACGGTGACGACGTGGACGCCATTGCCGGCCAGTGCATTGAGATAAACGGGCAAGGTCGCGACCAGCGTCTTGCCCTCACCGGTGCGCATCTCGGCGATGCCGCCATTGTGCAGCACCATGCCGCCGATCAGCTGGACGTCGAAGGGGCGCATGCCGAGCACGCGGCGCGCCGCCTCGCGGGCGGTGGCGAAGGCCGGGATCAGCAGGTCCTCGAGGCTGGCGCCGTTGGCGATGTCTTGGCGGAACTTTTCCGTGCGGCCGGCGAGCTCTGCATCGGAGAGCGCCCGCATCTCGTTTTCCATGGCGTTGATCGCCTCGACACGGGGCCGGGTCGACTTGACCCTGCGGTCGTTGGAGGAGCCGAAAACCTTACGGGCGAGACCGCCGAGACTGACCATCCAATGGTCCTTTCGATAGAATTCTCAAACTGAGACGAGCGCCGGCCGGCCCCATCAAATCCACGTGAATGCGCCGCCTGTATACGGGCAACGCAAAAAGCGCCCGGAAAACGGTTCTGGACGCAAAGTCGTTGGACAGATAAGAGGGGGCTCAACTGATGTCAACGCCGCGCTGGCCCTGCCGGTCGCGCCAAATTCGGCCACAATCTGGCTGATCTGGAAGCCTCCCGTCCTTCACATCCTCATCGGAGTCATCTTAATGTCCTTGTTGTTCCGCCGTGCGTCGCTCGCCAGCCTCGGCCTGGCCGTCGGCCTGTCGGCTCTTTGCCTGTCGCCGCTGATGGCGCAGGAAACCGCACCAGCCCAGCCGGCACCACCAGCGGCACCGGCCGCACCGGTCGATCCGAATACAGTGGTTGCCACCGTCAACGGCCAACCCCTCACCGAAGCAGATCTCGTGCTTGCCGAAGGCGAGCTGTCGCAGCAGTTCGCGCAACTCCCGGCAGAGCAACGCCGCGCCGCGGCGCTTTCGGCCGCAATCGAGATCCGCGTCATGGCCGCCCAGGCCGTCTCGACCGGTCTTGACAAGGATCCCGATTTCCAGCGCCGCATGGCCTTCCTGCAGCAGCGCGCGCTGCATGGCGAGATGGTCGAGAAGGGCGTCGTCGACAAGGTCACCGACGCCGAGATCCGCGCCCGCTACGACCAGGAGATCGCCAACACGCCGCCGGTCAACGAGGTGCATGCCCGTCACATCCTCGTGAAGACGAAGGAAGAGGCCGAGGCGATTATCAAGCAACTCGACGGCGGCGCCGATTTCCAGAAGCTCGCCAACGAGCACACCTCGGATCCGAGCGGCAAGACCAGTGGCGGCGATCTCGGCTGGTTCGGACCTGGCCAGATGGTGCCGGAATTCGACAAGGCCGCTTTCGCGCTCGAGGTCGGCAAATACACCGAGCAGCCGGTGCAGTCGCAGTTCGGCTGGCATGTGATCAAGCTCGAGGACAAGCGCACCAAGCAGCCGCCGGCCTTCGACGACGTCAAGGACCAGGCCAAGCAGGCGGTCATCCGCGACAAGTATTTCGCGCTGGTCAAGTCGCTGCGCGCCGATGCCAAGGTCGAAATTCCCGACGCCAATTTGAAGAAGGCCGTCGATACGCTGGAAAGCGCCAAGTAAACCAGAACGGTCTCGAAAAAGGGGCGCGGTGGCCAAAGGGCGCCGCGCCCTTTTTTGCGTCAGTTCAGCCGTCGGGCCCCTCTATGCCTCGCAGGAGATAGCGGACCACCTTGCGTATCGTCGCCTCGTCTTCGTCGAGCCGGTTGGTCAGGAGCTGCCGCCACGCATAGGAGGCCACCAGGTCGGCGGCCACAGCCGGATCGACATCGGCCGCGACCTCGCCCCTTGCCTTGGCGCGCTCGATGATCTGGCCGGTGTGGGCCCGGCGCCCGCCGGTATAGCCGGCAAGGGCCGTGGCCGCCGTTTCGTCCGACTGCGCCTCGGCGATCAGCGACCTGAACACGCTGCCCGACGACGTCTCGCGCCAGTGCGCGAACAGGTTCTTGAGGAAGCCGACGAGATCCTCTTCCAGTCTTCCCGTATCGGGAACATCGACGTGTTTCTGGCGCTGGTAGACCTCCAGCAGCAGCGAGGCCTTGCTCGGCCACCAGCGATAGATGGTCGGCTTGCCGGCACGCGCCCGCCGCGCCACGGCCTCGATCGAGAAGCCGGCATAGCCGGCCTCGACCAACACCGCCTCGGCGGCATCGAGAATGGCTTCCGCGCTGTCGGGATTGCGCCGCGCACCAATGGATTTACGCGTCGTATCCGCCTCTTCGGCCATCCTGTCGCCCTCGCGTCGGTTAGGCCGGCAATATAAGTGATCCGACGATGGAACGAAACGGCCCGTTCTTGGCGGCTGACGCAGGAGACATTTTGCCTGCCATGTCCCCCCGCACGATGCGCAGGCCGCCATCGGTGCTGACCAACTCTGCCCGCGCTCCCGCGCCGAGTCGCAACGGCTCCCAGAAATACCAGGGCCAGGGTCAGAAGCTGCCCTCGGGAGAGATCGCAACCTGGGCAGGGCGGTGCCAGCGAACTGCAACGGAGCCGGCTGCGAACCGGTCAAGGCCAATTCCGGTTCTCACGCCGCCACCAAAACGCCTTGCGCGGGCGCGCCGTATCGGGCAAACCGGCGTTTCTCCGCCGATTTTTCCCGTCCGAGGTTCCATGTCCACGACGATTTCGCCGCTCGCGCCGAAGAAATACCCCAAGATGCCTGAGATCGAGGGGGTGCGCATCGCCACCGCCGAAGCGGGGATAAAATACAAGAACCGCACCGATCTCCTGGCCATGGTCTTCGAGCCCGGCACGGCGGTCGCCGGCGTGTTCACAAAGTCGAAATGCCCCTCGGCGCCAGTCGATTTCTGCCGGCAGAACCTTGCCGCGGGCAAGGCCCGGGTGCTCGTCGTCAATTCCGGCAACGCCAATGCCTTCACCGGCAAGAAGGGCCGGGACTCCACCGCGCTGACGGGCGAAGCGGCAGCCAAGGCTGCCGGCTGCACGCCAGGCGAGGTGTTCCTGGCCTCGACCGGCGTCATCGGCGAGCCGCTTGACACAACCAAGTTCAGCCACCTGCTGGCTGGTCTGGTCAGCAACGGCAAGCCCGACCTGTGGACCGAGGCGGCCAAGGCCATCATGACCACGGACACTTATCCGAAGGTGGCGACGCAGACCGTCAAGCTCGGCGAGACCGATGTCACCATCAACGGTATTTCCAAGGGCGCCGGCATGATCGCACCCGACATGGCCACGATGCTGTCCTTCGTCGCCACCGATGCGCCGATCGCCGCCCCCGTGCTGCAGGATCTGCTGTCGCGCGGCACGGCCAAGACCTTCAACGCGGTGACCGTCGACAGCGACACCTCGACCAGCGACACGCTGCTGCTCTTCGCCACCGGAAAGGCCGCCAAACGCGGCGCGCCGGAGATAACCGATCCCAAGGATGCCCGTCTGGGGGCGTTCCGCCGTGCGCTCGGCAAAGTGCTGAAGTCGCTGGCGCTGCAAGTGGTGCGCGACGGTGAGGGCGCCCGCAAGCAGGTCGAAGTCACCGTTACCGGCGCGAAATCGGCGCGCTCGGCCAAGCGCATCGCGCTCTCGATCGCCAATTCGCCGCTGGTCAAGACCGCGGTCGCCGGCGAGGACGCCAATTGGGGCCGCGTCGTCATGGCCGTCGGCAAGGCCGGCGAGCCGGCTGACCGCGACCGCCTGTCGATCTGGTTCGGCGACAACAGGCTGGCGCATGAGGGCGAGCGCGATCCGGCCTATTCGGAGGAAGCGACCTCGGCGTATATGAAGCGCGACGACATCCGCATCCGCGCCGATATAGGCATCGGCCGCGGCAAGGCGACGGTGTGGACCTGCGACCTCACCAAGGAATACGTCGCCATCAATGGCGACTACCGGAGCTGACGGACTTGGTTTCCAAACATCCGGCCAGCATGCTGGCGACAGTGCGCCGCTATGAGGCGGCCGGGTTCCGCGCCTGGCCCGCGGCGGCAGTCCATTATGACGGCACCTGGGTGGTGCGGCTGACGGCCGGACATCCGGCCAAGCGGCTGAATTCGGTCAATCCGCTCGATCCCGGCGACACCCAGCACATCGCCGACCGCATCGGCCGCGCCAGCCGCCGTTTCGATGCCTATGGCCGTCCGCTGACCTTCCGCATGTCGCCGTTATCGGGGCCGGATCTGGCCAGCCATCTCGACCGCGAGGGTTGGAGTCGGTTCGACGAATCGCTGGTGATGCGGCTGCCGCTGGCGGATGCGCAACTCGACGCCGCCATGGACCAGATCCCGTTGAAGGACATCAGCCGCTTCATCGGCGCGTCGCTCAAGGTCAGCGGCTCGGACGCGTCGCTGCGGCCAGGCCTGTCGGAGATCATCGGCGCCATCCAGCCCGAGGCCGGGCTGTTCGCGCTCGAGGCTGGAGCGGAACCACTGGCGACGCTGATCTGCGTCCATGACGGCGATCTCGCCGGCCTGTTCGAGGTCGCCACCGACAAGTCGGCACGCAACAAGGGCCACGGCCGCAACCTGATCCTGTCGGCGCTGAAATGGGCGCGGCTGCGCGGCGCGCGGGAAGCCTGGCTGCAGGTCGAGGCCGGCAATGTGCCGGCGCTGGCGCTCTATCATTCTCTCGGCTTCGACGAGGTCTATCGCTACCACTACCGCCGGCCGCCTGTTCATGGGTGAAATCGGGCATGAATGATGTGACGATCGCCGGCAAGCGCCTGCTCCTGGTCGCCGCCTGCGCCCTGGTCGACGCCGACGGGCGCGTGCTCCTGGCGCAGCGGCCCGAGGGCAAGCAGCTTGCCGGGCTCTGGGAGTTTCCCGGCGGCAAGGTCGAGCCCGGCGAGACGCCGGAGCAATGCCTTATCCGCGAGCTCTATGAGGAGATCGGCATCGAGACCGAGATCCCGTGCCTGGCACCGCTCACCTTCGCCAGTCATAGCTACGACGATTTCCATCTTTTGATGCCGCTTTTCATCTGCCGCCGCTTTCGCGGCATCGCCCAGCCGAAGGAGGGGCAGGCGCTGAAATGGGTGCGGCCCAGGCAGATGCGCGACTACCCGATGCCGCCGGCCGACGCTCCGCTGATCCCGTTCCTGATCGACCTCCTGTAGGCGAACAGAACCGCTAGCGGCCTGTGGCTGAGCGGAGCTGCGGGGCGCATAAACCAGCATTAATGGAAGATTTATCTCATCATGAAAAATTGATGCAAGGCTGCCTCGTCGCGGCCGTGCCGGCGATTTTCTGGGGAGCGACAGCATGAGCCTAGACAGGGATTGGGATTCGATCCGGCCCGACCGCAGTTTTCGCGCCGCGGATGCGGGCATGGGCGTGCTGCGCGTCACGCTGCTGTTCGGGTCGGCCGCGGTGGCGCTGGCCCTGATCGCAACGCCCTTCCTCGAGAGCCAGACGCGCTCGCAATCGGCTCGGAATTTTGCCAGCGGTCTCGACATGACTGCCACTGGTTCGATCACTCGTCGCGATACCTATACGGTGCGCCGCAGCGTGCTTCAGCCGCAGCCCGATTCGGTCTGCATCATCCGATCCGACGGCCGGACCAGCGGCGACTGCTGATCGGGTCCAAGACATTTTCAGAGGCGGCGGTTTCATCGCCTATTAAGCCTGTGCCGTTAACCTTTCTTAACAGGTCGGCGGTATGGTTCCGGCAAGAGGGATCGACGTGATGAAAACAGTGCTGCTGCGTTTCCTGAACGATGAAAAGGGCGCCACGGCCGTCGAATACGGCTTGATCGTCGCCGTACTGTCGCTGACGATCGTCGGCGGCATCAGCCAGGTCTTCAACGCGATCACCTGGCTGTTCAGCGACAATGGCAGCAGGCTTGCCAACGCTTTCGCACCCTGATCTGGCTGTCCGCGTCCGCGGACACTGTCATTGCCCCTTGGGCTGCTCCAACACAGTCTTCAGCGAGATCTTGGCCGAACCCGGCTTGAGCGGCTTTTGCTGCGATGCATCGGGCGCCCAGCCGGACATCCAGACCATCGAAAAGCTTGCGCGGATGCGGCCGTCGGGATCCGAAAACCGCTCGGCGTAGATTTGCGCGGCGCGGGCGAACAGCTGGCGTGTGCCCGGCCGCCGGCTGCGATCGGCAAGCGCGCTGGTTTCGCCCATGGCGCGCAAATCGGCCATCAGGTTGAAAAGACTGTCATAGCGCACCGTCACCGTCTCGACATCGGCGACCGGCAGAGCGAGGCCGGCGCGCTGCAGCAGCGCTCCCGCGTCGCGAACGTCGGTGAACGGAATGACGCGCGGGCTGGCGCCGCCGTGAAGCTCGGTCTCGGCCGCCAGCAGGCTTTCACGCAATTCGCCGAGCGTGCCGGCGCCGGCGAAGGCGCCGAGGAAAAGCCCGTCCGGACGCAGCGCACGGCGGATCTGCACCAGCATGCCGGGAATGTCGTTCATGGCCTGCAACGAAAGAAGCGACACCGCCAGGTCGAGGCTTTGCGGCTCGAAGGGCACGGTTTCCAGCGGCGCGACCATGCCGGCGGAATCGCCCAGGAAAGCCGCATCCGCCTCGACACGGACGATGTCCGCCACCTTGCCGCTCGCGGCGAGGATGTCGGCTGCGGCCGACGTCTGGCAAAACAGCACCGCTGCCTTGCTAAACCTGCGCTCCACGGCACCCAGCCGGTCGGCAAGATCGTCGGCACTGCGCCGCATCAGGAAGTCCGCGCCGCCGACCGGATGATCGAGCGCGCGCCGCTTGTGCGCCAGCCACAGTGAGGTGTCCATTATCGGCAGCAAACGGGCAGATCCTTTGTTTGTCCATTCCCCGATGGAGTTGATATAGTGGCGCACAGCACCCACCACGTGGCCGATCCCATGCCCAAGATCAAGCCTCTGGACATCAGGAACCTTGCACGGTCGGCGGCGAACTGGCCGGCGCGCATCCTGTTCCCGCCTGTCTGCGCCGGCTGCCGCAGGCATGTCTCGCAGCCCGGCGTTCTGTGCGGCGCCTGCTGGCCGAAGTTGCGCCTCCTGGAGCGGCCCTGGTGCCCGGTGATGGGCACGCCGTTCACCCACCATATGGGCGAGGGCTTTCTGTCCGCCGAGGCGATCGCCGATCCGCCGCCCTTCGAGCGGGCGCGGGCGGCCGTCGCGTATTCCGGCGTCGCCCGCCAGATGGTGCAGGGGCTGAAGTACCAGGATCGCACCGACCTGGCGCCGTGGATGGCGCGCTGGATGCTGCGCGCGGGCGCCGACCTCATTGCCGAGGCGGATGTGGTGGTGCCGGTGCCGCTGCACTGGCGCCGCTTCTTCAGGCGGCGGTTCAACCAGTCGGCGGAATTGGCGAGGGCGGTCTGCGAGCTCAGCGGCCTGTCTTTCGCACCCTCGGCCATGCGGCGTGTCAAGCTCACGCGCCAGCAGGTCGGGCTGGAGCGCAAGGACCGCGAGGAGAATGTGCGGGCCGCCTTTCGCGTGCCTGCCGAAGCGGAAATCGAGATCGCCGGCCGCCGCGTGCTTTTGATCGACGACGTCTACACCACGGGTGCCACGGTTCGCGCCGCCAGCAAGGCGCTGAAAAAAGCAGGGGCCGGCGCCGTCGATGTGCTGACCTTCGCACGCGTGCTGCCGGGGGACTTTCGGGCCGACGAGTCCACGACTATATAAGTCGGCAACAAACAGTGGAAATTCGTCATGGTCGACGTCACCATCTATACACGCATGATGTGCGGCTACTGCACGGCCGCCAAGCGGCTGCTCGAGCGCAAGGGCATCGCCTATACGGAGCATGACGCGTCGTTTTCACCGGAACTGCGCCAGGAGATGATTTCGCGCGCCCATGGCCGCACAACCTTTCCGCAGATTTTCGTCGGCGACACGCATGTCGGCGGCTGCGACGACCTCCACGAGCTGGAGGCGCAAGGCCGACTGGACAAGTTGCTCGCCAATGGCTCGACGAATTGAGGATATGACGATGGGTGTTTTCAAGGCGGCCGCGATCCAGATGCGTTCGGGGGAGAGGCCAGAGCGCAACGCAATCGAGCTCGAGCGCCTGGTGCGCGAGGCAGCCGGCCAGGGGGCCACCTACATCCAGACACCGGAAATGACCGGAGCGCTGGTGCGTGACAAGAAGGCCGCGTCTTTCACCTCAGAGGACAAGGACATCATCGTCGGGACCGCCCGCCGACTGGCCCGCGAACTTGGCGTCCACCTGCATATCGGCTCGACCGCCATCCTGCGCGCCGACGGCAAGCTCGCCAACCGGGCGCTGCTGTTCGGCCCGGACGGCGCCACGCTCGCCTCCTATGACAAGATCCATATGTTCGACGTCGATCTCGACAATGGCGAGAGCTGGCGCGAATCCGCGACCTACGAGCCCGGCACGGAGGCGGTCGTCACGACCATCGAAGGCGCCAAGCTGGGCTTTGCCGTCTGTTATGACCTGCGGTTTCCGCAACTGTTCCGCGCCGAGGCGCTAGCCGGCGCCGACCTGCTTTCCGTGCCCGCCGCCTTCACCCGCCAAACCGGCGAGGCGCATTGGCACGTGCTGCTCAGGGCCCGCGCCATCGAGAACGGCGCCTATGTCGTGGCCGCTGCGCAAGGCGGCCTTCACGAGGACGGCCGCGAAACCTATGGCCATTCGCTGATCGTCGATCCGTGGGGCCGCGTCATCGCGGAGGCGGCGCACAATGAGCCGGCGGTGATCGTCGCCGAGATCGACCCGGCGCAGTCGCTGGCGGCGCGCAAGAAGATCCCCAATCTGAAAAATGCGCGGGATTTCGCTGTCAATGCCGGTTCGTCCGAGACATCGCGTCTCAGGGGAGCGGCCTCTTGATCCGCTTCTCCCTGATCTGCGAAAACGAGCACGAGTTCGAGGGCTGGTTCCGCAGCAATGACGATTTCGACACGCAAAAGAAGCGTGGCTTCGTCGATTGCCCGAGCTGCGGCTCGCACAAGGTGGAGAAAGCCCTGATGGCGCCGGCCGTGTCGACGGCGCGCAAGCAGGAAACGATAGCGCTCGCCATGGGCGAGGCGCAGAAGCAGGCGCTGGCGCAACTGAAGGCAATGGCCGAGAAGGTTCGCGAGAATGCCGATTACGTCGGCGACAAATTCGCCGAGGAAGCGCGCAAGATCCATTTCGGCGAGACCGACCCGCGCGGCATCTATGGCGAGGCGACGCTGGAGGAGGCCAAGAGCCTGGCCGAGGACGGCGTCGAGTTCATGCCGATCCCGGTGTTTCCGGAGGATCGGAACTGAGCGGTCAGCTTACGCTGCCGATCAATTTTTCAAGCAGGCGCGAAAGCGTTTCCCGTTCGGCTTGCGTCAGGCCGGAAAGAATCTCGTGCTCGTTGGCGACGTGGGCAGCAATGGCCTCGTCGATCAAAGCGAGGCCTTTTTCAGTCAGCCGCACGACGATGCCGCGCCGGTCGTTGGGATGCGGACCACGCACGATCAACCCTGAGGTTTCGAGCCGGTCGAGCCGGTTGGTCATGGCGCCCGAGGTCACCATCGTCGCCTCGTAAAGGGCGGTCGGGGTCAGCGCGTAGGGCGCGCCCGAGCGGCGCAACGTGGCCAGCACGTCGAATTCGCCGGCCTGCAATCCATAGCGCGCAAACAACGGCGCGAGGCGCTCGCGGGCAATCAGCGAGGATGCTTCATTCAACCGCCCGATCACGCCCATCGGCGAGACGTCAAGGTCCGGCCTCTCCCTGTTCCATTGTTCGATCGCCTTTGCCGCCCTGTCCATCTATTCTGCCATGTATCTTGACGTTAAGAATCTTTTCGTTATCTTATCGGAAAATGAAGTGGCGGCCAAGTGCCGGCGACGATGACGAGGACCATCAGATGAAATTTCTCTGGGATTCGGCGCTTGGCCTGCTGGTCGTGACGGGCGCCCTGCTTGGCCTGACGCTGCCGTTCGGCAAGCTTGCGACCGCCGCCGGCGTTCCGGCCATGGTCTGGGCCTTCGTCATCTCGCTCGGTGCCGGCGGCGTGCTGTTGCTGGCTCTCCTGCTGCGTGGCGAGCGCATCAAGCTTACGGCGCGCAAGCTGCGCTATTTCTTCGTCACGGCGGCGGTGTCCTATGCCTTTCCCAACCTCTTGATGTTTTCGGCCATCCCGCATCTCGGCGCGGGATATACGGGCATCATGTTCACGCTATCGCCGGTGATCACGCTCGTGTTCTCGATCTTGCTTGGCGTTCGGCGCCCCAACCTGCTCGGCGTCATCGGCATTGCGGTCGGCTTCATCGGTGCGGTCATGGTCGCGCTTACACGCGGCGAAGCTGGCCAACCGGCCGATTATTTCTGGGTAACGATCGGGTTGTTGATCCCGGTCAGCCTTGCCGCGGGCAACATCTACCGCACCGTCGACTGGCCCGAAGGAACCGGCCCGATCGAGCTTGCCGTGGGCAGCCATCTGGCGTCGGCGACCTTGCTTCTCCTCGGCATCCTGACGCTTTTCGGCTGGCAAGCGTTTGTTCCGCTGGGCGCGGTACCGCCTGTGGTCGTCGCGCAGATGGCGTCGGCTTCGGCAATGTTTGCCTTCTTCTTCCGGCTGCAGGCGGTGGGCGGCCCGGTCTATCTCAGCCAGATCGGCTATGTGGCGGCGGCCGTCGGGCTGTTCGCGGGCACGATCTTCCTCGGCGAGCACTATCAGCTGCTGACCTGGGCAGGCGCTGTCATCATCACGGCCGGCGTGTTCATCACCACCAAGGCGCAAAGCGGGACCAGCGCGAGGGCGCAGAGTCAGGCGGTGTGAGCCGGTTCAGACCGTGCCCTTTTCCGCCAGCACCATGTAGTTGACGTCCATGTCTTTCGACCGCTGCCAGCGGTCGGCGAGCGGGTGGTAGACGACGCCGGTGCGGTCGATGACGGTCAGGCCGGCGCCGCCGAGCGCCTTTTCCAGCTCTTCCGGGCGCACCAGCTTGCCGAACTGATGAGTGCCGCGCGGCAGCCAGCGCAGCACATATTCGGCGCCGATGATGGCCAGCCCTAGCGCCTTCAGCGTGCGGTTGATCGTGGCCACGAACATGATGCCGCCGGGCTTGACCATCTCGCCGCATTTGGCGACGAACAGGTCGATGTCGGCGACATGCTCGACCACTTCCATATTGAGGATAACGTCGAATTTTTCGCCGGCGTCGGCCAGGTCCTCGGCCGTGGTGGCGCGGTAGTCGATCGGCACGCCGACTTCGGCGGCGTGCAATTTGGCCACTTCGATATTAGTGGCGGAAGCATCGGCGCCGACCACTTCGGCGCCAAGCCGCGCCATCGGCTCGCACAGCAGGCCGCCGCCGCAACCGATGTCGAGAAAGCGCAGGCCCTCGAATGGCCGTGCCGCGCGCGGATCGCGGCCGAAGCGCGTTGCCACCTGGTCGCGTATGTAGGCAAGCCGGATGGGGTTGAACTTGTGCAGCGGCCGGAACTTGCCGTTTGGGTTCCACCATTCGGCGGCAAGGGCGGAAAAGCGCTCCACTTCTCCGGCATCGATCGTCGATCGTCGGGGCTCTGGCATCGATTGGTCTCCTCGGACGCTAGCAAGTCGGGCGTGGGGGAGGGAAAGTCAAGGCTGCATTTTCGCCTGCTGACAGTGCGAGGCCGGCACCGCCGACAAGCGCCCTGCATTGCCGGCGGCGCTCTGTCAGGACGTGTCAGCTCAGGGCATCTCGGCCGAAACAAAATCGCGGCGGTGTGCGAAAAAGGGAAGATCGTGTTGAAAAAAGGAGATGGCCGTGGCTCAGACCGCATCGATCCTTTAGCGCAGGCTCGACTTTGAAGGTCACGATTCCTGCATGCTCTCGCAGCGGCCCGGCGGGCACCGCCTGAAGGGGCAGGCCATCTTCCTGCAAGACGACAGGCCGTGTTGCATCGCCTACGAGGTGGATTGCGATGCCGGCTGGCACACGCGCTCGGCACGGGTCGAGGGCTTTCTCGGCCCGCAAGAGCTTTCCCTGGGGATCGAACGCCGCGCCGACGGCTCCTGGGCGCTGAATGGCGAGCCGCAGCCGGAGGTGGCCGGCCTGATCGACGTCGATCTCGGCTTCACGCCGGCTTCGAACCTCCTGGCGATCCGCCGGTTCGCGCTCGCCGTCGGCGAGGCGACGCCGGCACCGGCCGCCTATCTGGCCTTTCCCGAGCTCAGAATGATGCGGCTCGAGCAGACCTATCGGCGCCTCGACGCGGCCCGCTACGCCTATGCCGCGCCGGCATTCGGCTATGAGGCGGTTCTGGAGGTCTCTCCACTCGGCTTCGTGCTCGACTATCCACATTTGTGGAAAAGCATCGTGCGCCTGGGCTGACGCCCGTCGCCGTGTGAGCCTTGCCGGTTGGGCCCTGCGCAAAATGAAGTTACCGTTCAGCCCGCGCGGCGCTCTTCTTATGAGCCGTCGCTTGCGAAGCCTGGATGTTTTGGCTAAGGAGGCCGCGCATTCAGCGGCCGGCGCCAGCCGGGCGCTTTCCTCGGTTTTTCGGCGCAGAGCCGGCTTCAGTCAAAGGCATTTCGCTTCCATGGCGCGCATCGTGATGAAATTCGGCGGAACCTCCGTCGCCGACATCGCCCGCATCCGCAATGTGGCGCGTCACGTAAAACGGGAGGTCGATGCCGGTCACGAGGTGGCGGTGGTGGTCTCGGCGATGGCCGGCAAGACCAACGAACTGGTCGGCTGGACGCGCGAGGCCTCGCCGATGCACGACGCGCGCGAATATGATGCCGTCGTCGCGTCCGGCGAGCAGGTGACGGCAGGCCTCCTGGCGATCACCTTGCAGAACATGGGCGTGCACGCCCGCTCCTGGCAGGGCTGGCAGATCCCGATCAAGACCGACAACGCGCATGGCGCGGCACGCATCCTCGACATCGACGGCGCTTTCCTGGTCAAACGCTTCGGCGAGGGCCAGGTGGCCGTCATCGCAGGTTTCCAGGGCATCGGACCGGACAACCGCATCGCAACGCTTGGTCGTGGCGGCTCCGACACCAGCGCGGTGGCGATCGCGGCCTCCGTCAAAGCCGACCGCTGCGACATCTATACCGACGTCGACGGCGTCTACACCACCGATCCGCGCATCGAGCCGAAGGCGCGGCGGCTGGCCAAGATATCGTTCGAGGAAATGCTTGAAATGGCCTCGCTCGGCGCCAAGGTTCTGCAGGTGCGTTCGGTCGAGCTTGCCATGGTGCACAGGGTGCGTACCTTCGTGCGGTCGTCCTTCGACGATCCCGACGCGCCCGGAATGGGGGATTTGCTCAATCCGCCCGGAACGCTTATTTGCGACGAGGAAGAGATCGTGGAACAGCAGGTCGTCACCGGAATTGCCTATGCCAAGGACGAGGCGCAGATTTCGCTGCGCCGTGTCGGCGACCGGCCGGGCGTTGCCGCCGGCATCTTCGGGCCGCTGGCCGAGGCCAACATCAACGTAGACATGATCGTCCAGAACATTTCCGAGGACGGCAAGCTTACCGACATGACCTTCACGGTGCCCTCCGGAGACGTGGACAAAGCGCTGGCCGTGCTCGACCGGCTGAAGGCCGATGTCGGCTACGACGTCGTGCAGTCGGAAGCCGGCATGTCGAAGGTCTCGGTCATCGGCATCGGCATGAGAAGCCATGCCGGCGTTGCCGCCACCGCCTTCAAGGCGCTGGCCGACAAGGCGATCAACATCCGCGCCATCACCACCTCCGAGATCAAGATTTCGATACTGATCGACGGTCCTTACACGGAACTCGCGGTTCGCACTTTGCATTCCGTCTACGGTCTGGATAAGCAGTAGCAGACTGAATCAGTTGTTGCGTGCGTGCCGGCGGCGGCCGAAACTGCGCCGGCAAGAAGCCTATTGGAGAAGAAGCCGCGATGCGTGACCCGGCCAGTGGCCCGCGCGTTCTGCTGAAACGGCTCCGCGAGCTCATGCAGGAGCCGCTGGAGCCGCAGGAGCGGCTCGACCGCATCGTGCGCGACATCGCCTCCAACATGGTCGCCGAAGTGTGCTCGCTCTATGTGCTGCGCGCCGATTCCGTGCTCGAACTCTACGCCACCGAAGGCCTGAACCCGAACGCGGTGCACCTGGCGCAGCTCAGGCTGGGGCAAGGTCTGGTCGGCACGATTGCCGCCAGCGCGCGGCCGCTCAACCTGTCCAATGCGCAGGAACATCCGGCCTTCGCCTACCTGCCGGAAACCGGGGAAGAGATCTACAATTCCTTCCTCGGCGTGCCGGTGCTCAGGGCAGGGCGCACGCTGGGCGTGCTGGTGGTGCAGAACAAGACCATGCGCCACTATCGCGACGACGAGGTCGAGGCGCTGGAAACCACCGCCATGGTCATCGCCGAGATGATCGCCACCGGCGATCTGGCGCGGCTGACGCGGCCCGGCCTCGAGCTCGACCTGCGCCGCCCGGTCAGCTTCACCGGCCTGTCGTTCAACGAGGGCGTCGGGCTCGGCCATGTCGTGCTGCACGAACCGCGCATCGTCGTCACCAACCTGTTCAACGAGGACAGCGAAGAGGAAGTCCGCCGGCTCGAGGCATCGCTCGGCTCGCTCAGGCTTTCCATCGACGACATGCTCGAGCGCCGCGACGTCGCCTTCGAGGGCGAGCATCGCCAGGTGCTGGAAGCCTACCGCATGTTCGCCAACGACCGCGGCTGGGTCCGGCGGCTGGAAGAGGCGATCCGCAACGGCCTGACGGCGGAAGCTGCGGTCGAAAAGGTGCAGAGCGACATGCGCGCGCGCATGCTGCACATGACCGATCCTTATCTGCGCGAGCGGATGAGCGATTTCGACGACCTCGCCAACCGGCTTCTGCGCCAGCTGATGGGACGCGGGCCTGACGATGTCGCGGCCTCGCTGCCGAAGGATGCCATCATTGTCGCCCGCTCGATGGGCGCCGCCGAACTGCTCGACTACCCCCGGGACAAATTGCGCGGACTGGTGCTCGAGGATGGCGCCGCCACCAGCCACGTCGTCATCGTCGCGCGCGCCATGGGCATTCCCGTCGCCGGGCAGATGAAGGGCGCCGTTTCCATGGCGGAAAACGGCGATGCCATCATCGTCGACGGTGAGGAAGGCGCGATTCATCTTCGTCCGCAGTCGGATCTCGAAGCCGCCTATGCCGAAAAGGTGCGGTTCCGGGCGCGCCGGCAGGAAGTCTACCGCGAACTGCGCAAGAAGCCGTCGGTGACCAAGGATGGCATTGCGGTCGACCTTTTGATGAATGCCGGGCTTGCCGTCGACCTGCCGCAACTGGCCGAGTCGGGTGCCGCCGGGATCGGCCTGTTCCGCACCGAATTGCAGTTCATGGTCGCCTCGACCTTTCCCCGTGCCGAGGCGCAGGAGCGGCTCTACCGCGACGTGCTCGATGCCGCGCGCGGCAAGCCGGTGACCTTCCGCACCATCGACATCGGCGGCGACAAGGTGCTGCCCTATTTCAAAGGCGCCATCCAGGAAGAGAACCCGGCGCTCGGCTGGCGGGCGATCCGCCTGACGCTGGACCGTCCGGGATTGCTGCGCACCCAGATCCGCGCCCTGCTGAAAGCCTGCGGCGGGCGGGAGCTCAAGCTGATGCTGCCGATGGTCACCGAGCTCGGCGAGATCGCCCAGGCGCGCGAAATCATCGACCGCGAGGTGCGGCATCTGTCGCGCTTTGCCCATCATTTGCCGACCAGCCTCAAGCTCGGGGCAATGTTGGAGGTGCCGTCCCTCCTGTTCCAGCTTGACGAGTTGATGAAGGCGGTCGACTTCGTCTCGGTCGGCTCGAACGACCTGTTCCAGTTCGTGATGGCGGTCGACCGCGGCAACACGCAGCTTTCCGATCGCTTCGACACGTTGTCGACGCCGTTCCTGCGGGTGCTCAAGACCATCGCCGATGCCGGTGCCCGCAACCACACGCCCGTCACACTCTGCGGCGAACTCGCCGGCAAGCCGATCTCGGCAATGGCGCTGGTCGGCCTTGGTTTCCGTTCTATCTCGATGTCGCCCGCTTCGATCGGTCCGGTCAAGGCGATGCTGACCGAATTGCCGCTGGAGGCGTTGAAAGCGTTCTTCGACGACAATCTGATGGCGCCGGCCCAGGGGCTGCCGATGCGGGCGCTGCTGCAGGCCTTTGCCGACGACCGCTCAATTCCGTTATAGCACCTTTGCAATGATCTCCCTTCCCCGCGACCGCATGGATCAAGTCGTCAAGCGTTTCGAAATGCTCGAAGCGCAGATGTCGGCCGGCCCGGCGCCGGATGCCTATGTTAAGATGGCATCGGAATATGCCGAGCTCCAGGAGATGGTTGCCAAGGTCAGAGCCTTGCGCTCGGCCGAGCAGGAGCAGGCCGATCTCGAGGCGATGCTCGCCGACAAGGGCACCGATGCCGAGATGCGGGCGCTCGCCGAGGCCGACCTGCCAGAGGTCGATGAGCGCATCGAAGCGTTGCAGAAGGACATCCAGATCCTGCTCTTGCCCAGGGATGCGGCCGACGACAAGAACGCCATCCTGGAAATCCGCGCCGGCACCGGCGGCGACGAGGCAGCATTGTTCGCCGGCGACCTGTTTCGCATGTATGAGCGCTATGCCGCTTCGCGCGGCTGGCGGTTCGAGACGGTATCGGCCAGCGAGGGCGATGCCGGCGGCTATAAGGAAATCATCGCCACGGTTTCCGGCAAGGGGGTTTTCGCGCATCTGAAATTCGAGTCCGGCGTCCACCGGGTGCAGCGCGTGCCCGCGACCGAGGCCAGCGGACGCATTCACACCTCGGCGGCGACGGTAGCCGTGCTGCCGGAGGCGGAGGAAGTCGACATCGACATCCGGGCCGAAGACATCCGCATCGACACGATGCGCGCGTCGGGCTCGGGCGGCCAGCACGTCAACACCACCGATTCGGCAGTGCGCATCACCCATTTGCCGACCGGCATCATGGTGGTGCAGGCGGAGAAATCGCAGCACCAGAACCGGGCCAAGGCCATGCAGATCCTGCGGGCCCGGCTCTACGACCTGGAACGCAGCAAGGCCGATGAGGAGCGCTCGGAATCGCGCAAGTCGCAGGTCGGCTCCGGCGACCGCTCGGAACGCATCCGCACCTACAATTTTCCGCAAGGCCGCGTCACCGATCATCGCATCAACCTGACGCTCTACAAGCTCGACCGGGTGATGATGGGCGAACTCGACGAAGTCATCGACGCTCTGATCGCCGATCACCAGTCGAAGCTGCTCGCCGATATCGGTCTTGATGGCTGATCCTTTGCCCCAGGCGCTGGGGCCGCTGCTGCGGGCAGCGCGAGCGCGCTTGGCGGCGGTCGATAATCCGGCGCTCGATGCAAGACTGATCGTGGAGCACTTTTCAGGTACGACCCGCACGCAGGCCATTGCCGATCCCGAACATGCGGTCGATGCCGCCGCTCTTGTCCAGATCGACCGCGCCTTGAGGCGCCGCGCGGGCGGCGAGCCCGTGCACCGCATCCTGGGCTATCGGGAGTTCTACGGGTTGCGGCTGTCGCTGTCGCCGGAAACGCTGGAGCCGCGGCCCGACACCGAAACGCTGGTCGAGGCCATACTGCCCTTTGTCAGGGCAACCGTCATGCGCGAGGGCGAGTGCCGCATCCTCGATCTGGGAACCGGCAGCGGAGCCATCGCGCTGGCGCTGCTCAGCGCCGTGCCGGCAGCGATTGCCACCGGGGTCGACTTCTCGGAAGGGGCGTTGAGGACGGCAACGCGCAATGCCGCGCAATTGGGGCTTGGCGACCGGTTCACGGCGCTGCTGTCCGACTGGTTTGAAAAAGTTTCTGGTCGATACCATGTAATTGTCGCAAACCCTCCCTATATACGATCGGAGGACATCGGAAATCTGCAGGATGAAGTCCGGGATTTCGACCCGCGCCTGGCCCTGGATGGCGGCGCGGATGGGTTGGCCCCTTACAGGGTCATCGCCGCTGAGGCGGCTAAGTTTCTAGAAGCCGGAAGCAGGATTGCGGTCGAGATCGGCTACACACAGCACATCGAGGTCACCGCTATATTTCGCTCGTCCGGCTATGCGGTCGCTGGTGCGTTCGGCGACCTCGGCGGAAACGACAGGGTTCTTGTCTTTCAACGGGGAAAGCCTTGACGCAGTGCGAAAAAAACCGCTTGGCAATGCCGGGGAATGCGGCTAGGGTCGCGTTAACCGGATGAGACGAAGCAGGCAGTGCTCTTAGCGATTCGGTTTTCCTTGGAAATAGCTGCCTTCTTGCGCAAACGACGCCCAAGCTTCGTGCGGGAATCGTCCGGCAAGTGATGTAACCGGAACAGGATGGCACGTGGCGCCAACGCAATTGATGCGGGCGAACGCCGGTGAAGAAACGAAACGGCTGGCTGCATGAGCGCCACCGTTCGTGAAGAGTTTTCGAAAATTTCAATATGAAGAGAGTCGAATGAGGCCACAACAGCAGAACAGGCGCATGCGCGGTCGCAACAACAATGGCGGCGGCGGCAACAACAACAATAACAACAACCGCAAGGGGCCAAATCCCCTGACGCGCAACTACGAGAGCAACGGCCCGGACGTGAAGATCCGTGGGTCTGCTCAGCAGATCGCTGAAAAGTACGCCACCCTTGCCCGTGATGCGCAAAGCTCCGGCGACCGGGTGATGGCGGAGAACTATCTCCAGCACGCCGAGCACTATAATCGCATCATTGCCGCCGCGCAGGCGCAGATGCCGATCCAGAACGTCCAGCAGAATCGCGACGAATTCGACGATGATGGCGATGAGGATCGCGACGAGTTCGACAATGTCGGCAACGCCGGCAACAACGTTGCGGATGCGCCGGTTCCGGTGATCAACCACGGCGCGGGTCCGCAGCCGGTTATCGAAGGCATGCCGGCCGAAGTCGCGCTGAACCGGGAAAACGGCCGCGATCGTGATAATCGCGATCGTGATAATAATGGCGGGCGCAACAGTGGCGGCCGCGACAATAATGGCGGACGCCATCGCGATCGCCGCCCCAATGGCGGCTATGGCCAGAACAGCCAGCGCGGCGATTATGGTTCGTCCGCCGAGCAGGGTGCCCAGCAGCAGCGCAACGAGACGGCCGAACAGGCCGAGGCCGTCACGCCAGCCGAATCCGCCGCGCCGGTCGAGCAGGCGGCGCCGCTGTTCGAGAACCTGTCGCCGGCCGGGCTCGCAGCCCAGGCCGAACTCAATGAGACGGCCGCGGAGACTAGTCCCAGCCGTCGTCCGAGGCGTCCGCGCCGCCCGCGCGGCAATGCCGACCAGATCACCAGCGGCAACGACAATGCCGACGCTGGCGAGGTGGTCGCGGCGCCGACGGACAATGGCAACGCCGACACCGCGGTCGCCGACATCGACAACTGAGCGGCGACGCTTCCATGCATTGAACGGCGGAGAGAAATCTCCGCCGTTTTCGTTTTGCGCGGCCGTGGAATATTATGCTTTCGCAGCCATCGAGACGTCTTGAGGGTTCGCGGGTTGCGCACCATATCAGCCTCAACTGGATCCGGCTCTCACGGGCGGGTCCGTCACCGCAAACTGATCCGGTGCCGCAAAGCGGGCCGGTGATGGAAGGAGACAGGTATGAATCTCGAGAAATACTCGGAGCGCGTGCGCGGCTTCATCCAATCCGCGCAAACCATGGCGCTCTCGCGCAACCACCAGCAATTCACCCCCGAACATATCCTGAAAGTGCTCGTCGATGACGACGAGGGTCTGGCTGCGTCGCTCATCGAGCGCGCCGGCGGCAGCGTCCGCGACGTCAAGCTCGGCATCGAGACGGCACTCGAAGCGATGCCCAAGGTGGAGGGCGGCAACGGCCAGCTCTATCTGGCACAGCCGTTGGCCAAGGTGTTTTCGACGGCCGAGGAACTGGCCAAGAAGGCCGGCGACAGCTTCGTCACGGTCGAAAGGCTGCTGACGGCGCTTGCAGTCGAGAAATCGGCCAAGACATCAGACATACTGGCCAAGGCCGGCGTTACCGCGCAGGCGCTCAACCAGGTGATCAACGATGTCCGCAAGGGCCGCACCGCCGATTCGGCGAATGCCGAACAGGGCTATGACGCGCTGAAGAAATACGCGCGCGATCTCACCGCCGATGCCCGCGCCGGCAAGCTCGATCCGGTCATCGGCCGCGACGACGAGATCCGCCGCACCATCCAGGTGCTGTCGCGCCGCACCAAGAACAATCCGGTGCTGATCGGCGAGCCGGGCGTCGGCAAGACGGCGATTGCAGAAGGCCTGGCGCTGCGTATCGTCAATGGCGACGTGCCGGAATCGCTGAAGGACAAGCAGCTGATGGCGCTCGACATGGGCGCGCTGATCGCCGGCGCCAAATATCGCGGTGAGTTCGAGGAGCGGCTGAAGGCCGTGCTTTCCGAGGTCACTGCCGCTGCCGGCGGGATCATCCTGTTCATCGACGAGATGCACACCCTGGTCGGCGCCGGCAAGGCGGACGGCGCCATGGATGCGTCCAACCTTCTGAAGCCGGCGCTGGCGCGCGGCGAACTGCACTGCGTCGGCGCCACCACGCTCGACGAATACCGCAAGCATGTGGAGAAGGATGCCGCACTCGCCCGCCGCTTCCAGCCGGTCTTCGTCGAGGAGCCGACGGTGGAGGACACGGTCTCCATCCTGCGCGGCCTGAAGGAGAAATACGAACAGCACCACAAGGTGCGCATTTCCGATTCGGCGCTGGTCGCGGCGGCGACGCTGTCCAACCGCTACATCGCCGACCGGTTCCTGCCGGACAAGGCGATCGACCTCGTCGACGAAGCCGCTTCGAGGCTTCGCATGCAGGTCGACTCCAAGCCCGAAGCGCTGGACGAGATCGACCGCCGCATCATGCAGCTCAAGATCGAGCGCGAAGCGCTGAAGGTCGAGAAGGACGAGGCTTCGAAGGACAGGCTTGCCCGGCTCGAGAAGGACCTCGCTAGCCTTGAGGAGGAATCGACCGAGATGACCTCGAAATGGCAGGCAGAGAAGCAGAAGCTCGGGCTCGCCGCCGATCTCAAGAAGCAACTTGACGAGGCGCGCAACGAACTGGCCATCGCCCAGCGCAAGGGCGAGTTCCAGCGCGCCGGCGAGCTTGCCTATGGCAAGATCCCGGAACTGGAAAAGAAGCTGAAGGAAGCCGAGGCCCAGGACGGCAAGGCTGGCATGGTCGAGGAAGTGGTCACGCCCGATCATGTCGCCCACATCGTCTCGCGCTGGACCGGAATTCCGGTCGACAAGATGCTGGAAGGCGAGCGCGACAAGCTGTTGCGCATGGAAGACGAGATCGGCAAGCGCGTCGTCGGCCAGGGCGAGGCGGTGCAAGCGGTTTCCAAGGCAGTGCGGCGCGCTCGCGCCGGCCTGCAGGATCCGAACCGGCCGATCGGCTCGTTCATGTTCCTCGGCCCGACCGGCGTTGGCAAGACCGAACTGACCAAGGCGCTGGCGAACTTCCTGTTCGACGACGAGAGCGCGATGGTGCGCATCGACATGTCGGAGTTCATGGAGAAGCATTCGGTTGCCCGATTGATCGGCGCGCCTCCCGGCTATGTCGGTTATGAGGAAGGCGGCGCGCTGACCGAAGCGGTGCGGCGCCGGCCCTATCAGGTCGTGCTGTTCGACGAGATCGAGAAAGCGCATCCCGACGTGTTCAACGTGCTCCTGCAGGTGCTCGACGACGGCCGGCTCACCGATGGGCAGGGCCGCACGGTCGACTTCCGCAACACGCTGATCATCATGACGTCGAACCTCGGCGCCGAATACCTGGTCAATCTCGGCGAGGACCAGGATGTCGACCAGGTTCGCGACGAAGTGATGAACGTCGTCAAGGCGTCGTTCCGGCCGGAGTTCCTCAACCGCGTCGACGAGGTGATCCTGTTCCATCGGCTGCGCCGGCAGGATATGGGCCGCATCGTCGAAATCCAGCTCAAGCGGCTGGAAAACCTGCTGGTCGACCGCAAGATCACGCTGTCGCTGGACCAGGAGGCGATCGACTGGCTGGCATCCAAGGGTTACGACCCTGCCTATGGCGCGCGGCCGTTAAAGCGGGTGATGCAGAAAGACCTGCAGGATCCGCTGGCTGAGAAGATCCTGCTCGGCGAGATCCTCGACGGCTCGACCGTCAAGGTGACCGCTGGCTCCGACCGGTTGAATTTCCGTTCGAAGCCGACGGTCGTCGCGACCGAAGCGGCAGCCTGATTGAACGCCGCGCGCCCAGGACGGGCGCGCGGCTTTTCCGCGTCTTTCGGCAGGAGCACGCATGACGCTGGACGACTATAACGGCTTCTGCGCCTCGCTGCCCGCCACATCGCATGTCGTCCAGTGGGGCGGCGCCCATGTCTGGAAGGTCGGCGCCAAGGTCTTTGCCATCGGCGGCTGGAGCGAGGGCCGCGATCCTTTCATCACCTTCAAATGCTCCGACATTGCCTATGATGTGCTGAAGGAGCAGCCGGGCTTGCGGCCCGCACCCTATCTTGCCTCGCGCGGCATGAAATGGATCCAGCGCCAGACAAGCCAGAGCATGGATGATGGCGCGCTGAAGGATTACCTGCGCGAGAGCCATCGTCTTGTCGCCCTGAAGTTGACGAAGCAGGCGCGAAAGGAACTGGGACTTGCCTGAGGCTAAAGCGCGTCACGCTCGACGGATTCAGGCGACGCGCTTTAGCTTTTTGTTCTATGCATATCTTTCGCCCCAAACCGGGCCGCTTTTGGATAATATGCATTTAGCTGATATTCGTCGAGGCGCCGGAAAACCGCCATCTTCATGCCCGGTTCATATTGGAACCTTATGGTCGGGCGGTGGTTCGCTGGCGAAGGACTCGCTACGCGCGAAAGCCGCCGGCGACGGCAATTACGGACCGGAGAGTTTGCCCACGATGTTGCGGACGATCTTCACCCTTTCGGCACTTGCGGCCGGACTGGCGTTTTCAAGCGCGTTCGCCGCGCCGACCGAGGACGCTTCGCCGCGGGTCGTCCGCCCCGCTGACGGCGGCATCCTGCTGGCCCAGGACGGCAATCTCGACATCTATTACGACGCCAGGGGCAACCGCGTCATCGTCGATGCGGACACGGGCAAGGTCATCGCCATCCAACCGCCGCAGACCAGGCTCGACCGACGCGCGCTGCGCCGCGAGACACGGCTGCGCGAACTCGGCCGCGTTCCCGCCGACGACGACCGCTACTATCTCGACGATCCGGAAGACATGGCACGCTTCCGCCGCAGGCAGATGGAAGACGAAGGCCGGGTCATCGCGCCGCCCGTCCAGGGATATGATCCCTATGGCGACAATTCCGTCGAGGCCTACCCGCCGGCCCCCGGCGGCGACGGCGTCTACGACAACTATCCGGAAGCGCCCCAGCCGGCAACGCCGCCCTCCATCAAGCGCCAGCCGCTGAACGAGGCCTCGATAGAGCCGGTCGAGCCCACGGCTCCCGCCGCGCAGCCGGCGCCCGCAGACGAGGCGGGATTACCGCCGAAAGCAGGCGGCAAGACTGTGGTCGACCCGTCGCTTTCGCTCGGAGCACGCCAGGATGTCGCGGCTCTGCAGGTGCTGCTTGATCGCGGCGGCGCTTCGCCTGGCGTCATCGACGGGCGCTTCGGTTCGAATGTCGACAAGGCGCTGGCTGCCTACAACCAGATCACCGGCAGCAATCTGCGATCGACCGACGCCGTCGGCATCCAGGCGGCCCTTGCACAATCGGGCGGCGATGCCTTGGCCAACTACACGATCACGCCGGAGGATGCGGCCGGTCCCTATGTTGCGTCGATCCCGGAAGATTACAGCCAGAAGGCGCAGCTCGACCGCATGGGCTATACGTCGGTCACGGAAGCGCTTGCCGAGCGCTTCCACATGGACGAGAACTATCTCAAGGCGCTCAACCCGGAGGCCAATTTCAACCGTCCCGGAACGATCATCAAGGTTGCCAATTTCGGCAGACTGGTGTCGTCGCCGGTGGCTCGTATCGTCGCCGACAAGGGCAAGAAAGAGGTCTTTGCCTATGATACGGCGGGCAAGCTGGTCGCGGCCTATCCCGCCACCATCGGCTCGTCCGACACGCCGTCGCCGTCCGGCATTCATGCCGTGTCCCGTGTCGCGCTCGATCCGAACTACACCTACAACCCCAACATCAATTTCAAACAGGGCGAGAACAATAAGGTCCTGACCATTCCGCCCGGCCCGAATGGCCCTGTCGGCTCGGTGTGGATCGCGTTGGACAAGCCGACCTACGGCATCCATGGCACGCCGGATCCCTCGAAGATCGGCAAGACCGAAAGCCATGGTTGCGTGCGACTAACCAATTGGGATGCCCGCGAGCTGGCCAAGCTGGTTTCGCCCGGCGTGACGGTGGAATTCGTCGACTGAGACGATGCGGCGTTCGTCGCTGGTTAGAGCGGTTCAGTGTTCGATGGACTTCCGAGCCGCTCCGGCGCTGCGCGCTTTTCCCGGGAAACCGCCACGTTTTTCCTGGAATTGCTCTACCCGATCATCCTGCGCAACCATTTCGCGCTCGGTGTCGCGGCATAAATCAGCTGCACCATGAGAATGAAGCCGACGCTGAGCAGCGGGGTGACCAGACAGAGCAGGGCGCCGACCGCCCACAGAAGCTGCGCCTTGACGATGCGAAGGTAGACCGTGCGTTTCGTTTCGAGGTCGACGTCATCCGCCAGAAAGCCATTTTTCTCCGCATAGCGCCAGCTGGCGATCAGGGTGACGCCGAGCATCAGCAGATTGAGCCAATAGACGGCGACCGCGGTTCTGAATTCGAGGAAGTCGGCCAGAAGATCGGTCGAGAACGGCAGCAGGGCGATAAAGGCGAGAAAGCACAAATTGAGCGTTGCCAGCCGCCTGTCGGATCTGGTGATCAACCCATGCTGCGCCTGCTGGCCGAACCAGAAGATGGTCAGCGTCAGGAAGGAAAGCGCATAGGTCAGGAAGCGCGGCGCCAACGCCAGGACGGCGTCGAGGAGATCGCCTTCGGAATGGATCGCCTCGTGCGTCGGTACACGAATCTCCAGAACGATCAGGGTCAGCGCGATGGCGAAGACGCCGTCGGTCAGCCCGACGACGCGGTGGAGCCCGGACTGGGATGGTTCGAGCGGTCGCTTCATCGATTTTCTCCCCTGTCTGATCGGCTCCGTCCGATGCCGCGTGAAAGCTTAGCATGCCGGCGCTTGTTTGCACCTGCGTGGGCCGGCACCTGCCAATGCGGCCAGGTGGCTGCGCAGCTGGTTTCAACGACCGGGACCGCTGGCTGGTTGTTGCAGGCGCGCCGCGGGTTTATGCAGGTTGCATGCATTCACCGAGCAAAGCCGCTGCCGTCCCGCCGCCGACCGCCAACGGTACGTTCTGCCCGCAGTCGCAGCGGCGCTATGTGCTGATCGCCGCGATCCTGGCTTCAGCGCTTGGTTTCATCGACGGTTCGATCCTTGCCATCGCCACGCCGGCAATCCGCGTCGATCTCGGCGCCAGCCTGGCGCAAGCGCAGTGGATATCCAATGCCTATGGGCTGACGCTTTCGGCGCTCATCCTTGCCGGCGGTGCTGCGGGCGACCGCTTCGGCCTGCGCCGCGCCTTCGTCGCCGGCATCGCGCTGTTCATCGCCGCTTCATTGGCCTGCGCGCTGGCGCCCAATCCGGCGGTGCTGATCGCGTTTCGTGCAATCCAGGGCGTCGGCGCTGCGATCATGGTGCCGGGAAGCCTTGCCATCATCGCCAAGGCCTATCCGAAAAAGGAGCGCGGCCGCGCAATCGGCATCTGGGCCGCCGCTTCGGCGCTGACCACGGCACTCGGTCCGGTGCTGGGCGGTTTCGTGTTGTCGACCCTTGGCAATGGAATCTGGCGTGCGATATTTGCCATCAACCTGCCGCTTGGGCTGGTTTCGATCTACCTGCTGCTCGCCAAGATCCCGGCGGATCGGCCGACCGAAAAGCGCAGCCTCGATCTTGGCGGCGCGGCGCTGGCGACACTGGCCTTCGGGTTGCTGGCCTACGGGCTGACGGCGATGAACGCGGAGGCTGCCGGATTCATGTCGGGTTCGGCAATCGTTGCCGGCGTGGTCCTGCTTTTTGTCTTCATTTTCTACGAGCGCCGGCAGCGCGAGCCGATGATCGATCTCAATCTGTTTCGCATCGGCGCCTTCGCCGGCGCCAATCTCGCGACCTTCTTTCTCTATTTCGCGCTGTCGGCCAATCTTTTCTACCTGCCCATGCTTTTGATCGCCGGCTGGGGGCTGAGCACGGCCGAGGTCGGCTTTATCTTCCTGCCGCTGTCTGCATTGATCGCACTGCTGTCTGGGCCTGTCGGCCAGTGGTCCGACCGGATCGGACCGCGTTTTCCGATCGCCAGCGGCAGTCTGGTGGTTGCCTTCGCCTTCGCCGGGCTTGGCTTGTTGACGCATGCCGGTATCCACAATTTCTGGACCGGAACATTTCCGCTGATGGCGCTGATGGGGTTCGGCATGGCGCTGGTGGTGTCGCCGCTGTCGACCGCGATCATGACGGCGGTGGAAGACAAGGATACGGGCGCGGCCTCCGGTATCAACAATGCCGTCTCGCGCATAGGCGGCCTGATTGCGGTTGCGGCTATGGGGTCGCTTGCCGCCTGGGTCTACGCGAAGGCCCTGGATGGCAGCGCCTTGCCCGGCGTGCCGGGGTTCGGTGAACCGGCGACGACCGGACTGGCCCCGGCTGTCGACGCCGCACGGCTTGCCGCCAGCGACGCCGCATTCTCGGCTGTTTCCTTTGTAACGGCGCTGCTTTGCCTGCTTTCGGCTGTCATCGCCTGGATGACGATTTCAGGCGAATCATTGCCATGGCGCCGGCCCGCCGAAAACCCTCGCGACTGACGGGTGGATCGAAGGAACTATCCTTCGATCTTGGCGCTCGCGACCTTCAGCGAATCACTGTCTTCCTGCTTCAGCAGGTCGTCGATGCGCTCGCGTTCACGCTTGAAGGCGACAAGGTCCTCGCCCTTCAGCACCTTGCCGACCGGCAGGCGGACGCGCATCGGATCGACCTTGGTGCCATTGACGATCAGCTCGTAGTGAAGATGCGGGCCGGTGGCGAGGCCGGTCTGGCCGAGATAGCCGATGGTCTGGCCTTGGCGGACGTGAACGCCCGGTTCGATGCCTTTGGCAAAAGCGCTCTGGTGATTGTAGGAGGTCTCATAGCCGTTGGCATGGCGAATGATGATCTGCTTGCCATAGCCGCCGGCCCAGCCGACCTTCTCGATGACGCCATTGCCCGCGGCGATGATCGGCGTGCCGATGGGGGCTGCCCAGTCGACGCCGGTATGCATGCGGACATAGCCGAGGATCGGGTGCCTGCGCGCGCCAAAGCCGGAGCGGAACTTTCCGGCCGGCAACGGATTGCGCAGCAGGAACTGCTGGGCGCTCGAGCCGTCCTCGTCGAAATAATCCGTGCTGCCGTCCTGCATCTGGAAGCGGTAGAAATTGCGCGTCTGCCCGCCGAAGGTCGCCGAGACGTAAAGCAGTTCGGAATTGTCCGAGGTCTGGTCGTCGCCGTCGGGCTGCGAGAACAGCACTTCGAGACGGTCGGCCGGATTGAGGCGGGACTGGAAGTCGACATCGGAAGCCAACAGCTTGATGAGCCGCTGCGTCATGGCCTTGGACATGCCGTAGGAATAGGCGGCGCGGTAGATGCCGTCATAGACGTTGGGCAGGTTGCCGCGCACCACCACTGGCGCCGACGAATCATCGAACGCCGTCAGCAACTCCGGATTGGGCTCCGGTTCCTGCGCCGGCACATACTGGCCGCGATCGTCGAGCGCTATGGTGACGATATGCTGGGTCCGATCGTAGACGCTGGTGCGCACGACCTTGGCGGCGTCGCCATGGACCTCGAGACCAACACGCAGCACGGTTCCAGCCTTGAGCGCCGGGGCGTTCAAGAGCTTGGTGATCGCCTCGGCCATGCCGGCGGCGTCCTCGCCCGTATAGCCCGAATCTGCGAAGGCTTCCGTGATGGCGAGATCCTTGGTGAAAGGGATGATTTCCTCGGCGAAGGCCGGTGCCTGGTCATCGGCGTTGGCACGTGGCGCGACCGAAACGTTCTCCGGCACGATCCTGACGTCGTAGGAGCCGGCCATGCTCTCGGCAAACGCCTCGCCAAATCGCTGCGGGTCGACATAGTGGAGCGAAGCGACCTGGACGGCGCCGTCGCTGAGATCGGTGCCGGCCTCGCGCACTACCTTTTCCACCTCATCGGCGGAAAGGTCGCTCTTTTCATCGAAGGAAGCCGTTTCAATGGGGAAGTCGACGGTCTTCAGGCTCATTTCGCTTTCGACCTTGGTGCCGTAGATCTGGCCCGGCGCAGCGGCGGCCGTCGCCGGTTGCGCCGATGCATCGTCACCGTCGTCGCCGAACACCTGCATCGGATCGAAGGGCGGGTAGGGCCGGTTGGTGGTATGGCCAGCCGCCAATGCCATCTTGATCTGCACGAAAGGCATGGTGTGGATGACATCGCGGTCGCCGACCTTGGTGACCATCGACACTTCCATGCGTCGACGGTCCTTGGCCTTGGCGATCTGGCGCGGCGCCACCAGCCTGGTGGTCTTGGCCATCTCGCCCGAATCGCCATTGCCGGCAAGGCCGATCAGTTCGGCGATCTCGGGTGGCGTCGCCAGTTGCTGGCGCCCGTCGAGGGCGGCGAACAGCGCCACGCCCATCAGCACGCTTGAGGTCACGCCGGTCAAGAATGTCCCCGACAGCCAGCGCGCGGAAACCTCGCGCCGGTCGGGTGGGCCACTGCGGCCGTCCGCGATAAGCGGCGGCTCGTTGCCGAGTTCGGCTATGACATCTTCCGTATCTGGCATCCAGAAAGGCTGCTTTTTCCCCGGGCGGAACGGCTTGTCGCTTTTGTTGTGGCCATGACATTTGCCTGTCACGGCAGGTTAAGTCAACGAAGCCTCGGGCCCCGGTCGAATTCCCCTCGCGCGCTTCTCTTATAGAACGCTCTGCAAAGAGGGCGGCGTTTCCCTCTCTCGAGGGCTCATCGCACACCTCTATATGAGGCTTTCAAAAGAGGCACCGCGCCGCTGCGCCGCGCCCGCTTTGTTGGTTCTGGTGTCGAACGGCAATGCGGCGGCAATAGGGCTCCTCCGTGGCTGGATACTCCCTGGCGTCCTGTTCCCCAACGGCAGCCGGCTATCGACAAATCGGGCCTGAAATTTCTGTCGCAAAAAATTCAAAAACATCTGAGATCGGTGTTGACAGTTTGTCGGGGTGGCGACTATATACGCCTCACGAACGAGGGCGGTGCGCCG
>NZ_VFVN01000017.1:0-82802 GCF_006442185.1 Mesorhizobium sp. B2-4-1
ACAAGGACGGCACCATGATGCTGCTCGGCGACGCCAAGAAGATGACCGAGGAAATCGTCAAGGCCATGGATCACTGAGATTGATACGCCCGGCAAGGCGATGAAGCGGGAAGGGCTCCAGCCACTCCAAGCCTGCTCATTCCAACGCGGCGCAGTCTGCGGCCCTCGGCTACGATCGTCACGGTCGCATGGGTCATGACGATTTCCCACCAGCTGCTGGCGGGCGTGACGCTTGCCTTGGTCGAGTGGGGTTCCGCAATATTGGCGGCGATATGTGGGTGTAGCGAAAGATTCTCAATCGCTACCTCGTGTGGCACCCGGTTCACCGTCTGGTGGGAGTAGAAGGGCACGGGCTCTTGACACCCATACCGCACAGCCTTCTGGTCTGGCGCAGCTTTCCGGGGAACCGCCGGGTCCGGAATCGTACGTCAGGCAGACCGCTCTGCGGACTAAACCGACAGACGGATTCGGCATGCGCAAGCCGGCGTCCATTGTGCTCAAGGGTCAAGTGCGACAGGTACGTTCAATGAACCCACAGCTTACAGACTTACACTCGCTCTTGTCGTCCATGGCCGGTGCCGGACTGGCGAGCCGCGAGGCTACGCGGGGCCTTTTCGGTGAGAGCACGGCCTCGCGAGCCTCCGACCTGCACCGCCTGATCGAAGCGCAGATCGTCGACGCCGATGCCCTCGCAGGCTTCCTGTCGTCCTATTATGGCGTGCGGCTTCTCGACCGGCACCAACTCGCCGACTACAGGCCCGTCGCGCAGAATCTCTCAAACCGATTTCTTGTGGAGAACTGGATCGCGCCGCTCACGGCGCCTGACGGGAGCGCCGTCATAGGGGTTCTCCACCCTGGAGACGCAGACCCGATAGAGGCGCTGCGATCCGTTCTCGACGGTGACGTCGAGGTCTGCGTGGTTCCCGCACCCGACCTGGAATCCTGCTTGGAACGTCTTTCCGGCACCCAGGACGTTGCCCAGGCCACCGGCGAAGGAGCAACCTCCGAAGCGGCTATCGCAAGCCTGCGGGATCTCGCGAGCGGCGCGCCGGTTGTGGTTGTCGTCGACGACATCTTCCGGCGCGCGCTCGACCTGAGGGCAACCGACATCCACCTCGAACCGATGCGCGGACGGCTCGTGATGCGTTTCCGTATCGACGGCGTCTTGCGGATCATGCCTCCGCCGCCGCACGAAATGGGCGATGCGATCGTGTCGCGAATCAAGGTTCTCGCCGGCCTCGACATCACCGAGCGCCGCAAGCCTCAGGATGGTGCGATGCGCCTTCCCATCGGCGACCGCGAAGTCGAACTGCGCGTTGCCACCCTCTCCTCCATCCATGGCGAGACCGTCGTCATGCGCATCCTGCACCGCGACAGCGTCCTGCTCGATTTCGCGGGCGTGGGCCTGGATGACCAGGAACGGCAGACGCTGAACCGGCTCCTTGAGCACACCCACGGAATGATCGCCGTCGCCGGCCCGACCGGCAGCGGCAAGACGACGACGCTCGCCGCCGCGCTCTCGAAGCTAAACGATCCGGGCCGCAAGATCGTGACCATCGAGGATCCCGTCGAGTACCAGATCCCCGGCATCGTGCAGTCGCAGATCAACTCGGCGATCGGCATCACCTTCTCATCCGCGATCCGGACGTTCGTGCGACAGGACCCCGACGTGATCCTGGTCGGCGAGATACGCGACGGCGAGACGGCACGGGCCGCCGTCCAGGCAGCGCTCACCGGACACCTCGTTCTCACCACGGTCCACGCGAACACCGCGGCGGCGGCCTTCACCCGTATGCGCGACCTGGGTGTCGAGACCTATCTGCTGGTCGGCGCCGTACGCGGCATCATCTCCCAGCGCCTGTTGCGGCGGCTCTGCGATCACTGCAAGCAGGAAGGAATTCTTCCGGCCGAGACTTTCTCCTCCGACTCGCGTTACCAGGCCGTCGGGTTCTCCCAGGGCCAGAAAGTGTTCAGCGCAGTGGGCTGCGGCCGTTGCAACGGCACCGGGTATCGAGGCCGCATCGCCGTGTTCGAGATCCTGGTCCTCGAGGAGGCTATCATCGAGCTCGCTTCACAAGGAGCAGACCACTCCAGGATCGAAGCGCTCGCGCTGGAGCGGGGCATGAGCACGATGGCGCATGACGGTGCCAGGAAGGCAGGGCAAGGTCTCACCTCGCCGGCGGAGGTGCTCAGGGTCACCGGGTTTCGCTGAGCGCATCCATCCACGTCCGTGCCTGCCTCTGACCCGCGGACTGGCGGTTGGCATCGCCTCCGCAGGACTGGCCACTATTGCCCGCCACCTTCGCCTTGATAGGGCTCGATGCTTTCGCTCTCCAGGACGTAGCCCGAAGCAACTTCGCTTGAACCGTCCACAAAGGAGAGGTCTTTCCTTTCGGACTGCACGCGCATCGTGCCGGTTATCATCACGCCCTCGAACAGGGCCGCAGGCGCGTACGGAGCGGTGGATTTCAAGTAGATCACCTGGTTCGGCGGCGGTGGCGGCTCATGGATGCACGCACCGAAATAGGGGACCAGCAGGAACTCCGTCGTACCGTCCGGGTTAAAATCCAGGGGCAGCAGATAGCCGGCGATGGCTACCTGCGCCCCGTCCAACTTCTTCTCGGTGAGGGTTCCACGCCTCTCGATCTCCGTAGCCCAGGCGACGTATCGTTCGTAAAGCGCATCAAGATCGACGCCTTGCTTTGCAAGTTTCTCCCTGTCGGCGTCGACCCTTTTTTTGGCTTCGTCGTGCTGAAGGGCAAACTCTTCGCTCAACTCGCCCGACGGGTGACCTTTCCAGTATAGGACATTTCTCAGGGCCTCCTGCTGCTCAAAAGGAAGTTCGTCCGGGAAATTTGCCAGCGGTTCTGTCGGCGGGATCAGCATCTCCCATTTCAGCTGGGTTGCGGCCTCGCTGAATGCCGCGCCGCAGCCCGCGCCCAAAACGGCCAGGATGAGAGCGATGCAGCGCAACATCGACCTCGCGTTGCCGAGGAATCCGGAAGTCTTCATGTTCTCACCATCATGCCATCTGCGAGTGACATCCTGTAGGCGCGACAGGCCGGCAGGAACCCGGCGGCCATCCCGCCGATCAATATTGCCAATAACAACAGGGCATCGGTTGCGGATGGGGGCTGAATGCCGATGTCGATGCCGAACTGTCTGTCAACAAGCGGGCGGGCCACCACCAGGACCGCATAAAGTGCCGCCGTTCCTATTGCGATTCCCGCTACTGTCAGCAGTGTCGCCTCTCCGACAAGAAGTCCTGCAACCGTGCCGGGCTTTGCCCCCAGCGAGCGCAATATCGCGATCTCACGCCGTCGCTCGTTGAGCGTCGACAGGATCATTGCCGACAAGCCGAGCATCGAGGTCACCACGACCATCGCGGAGACGCCAAGCAATGCGGTCTCGGCGGTGGCGACCAGTCCCCACATCTCCTGCAAGGCGACCCCCGGCAGCACAGCCGAAAGAGGCTCGGCCCTGTACTCGTTCACGCCGCGCTGGAACCCGATGACTTGCAGGCGCGACTTCAAGCCGATGATCGCGGCGGTTACCGCCTTCGGAGCAATGGTCATCTGCCGCAGACGGTCGGCCGGTGTAACTTGTCCCGGGATCCGTGAACCGGACCGCCAGTCGACATGAATGGCCTCGATAGCCTTGAGACTGACATGGAGGGATTTGTCCACCGGCGTGCCGGTACGTGCCAGTATGCCGGACACGCGAAACGGGAGGTCGTCATGCTGCGGCCCAAGGGAGCCCGCACCGTGCGCGACAGTGATCTTGTCGCCGATGGAATAGCCAAGCCGGCTCGCAACATCCGAGCCGAGGACGACATCGAACAGGTCGTCAAAGGGTGCGCCTGCGGCAAACGTCAAGGCCTGGCCGCCGCGATATTGGAAGTGCTCGAAGTAATCCGGAGTCGTCCCGATGACGCGAAAGCCGCGATGGCTGTCGCCAAGTGAAAGCGGAATTGCCCAGGCTACCTGCGGGCGCGAAACGATGTCTTCGTAGCTGCGCCAGGTGACATTGTTGGTCGCGTTGCCAATGCGGAACACCGAGTAGAGAAGGAGCTGCATGGCACCCGATCGGGCGCCAATGACCAGATCCGCACCAGACACGGTCCCGGCAAAGCTGTCTCGCGCGCCACTGCGCACCTTCTCGACACCGAGCAGAAGCATGACGCTGACGGAGATCGAAAGGATCGTCAGCAACACCGTGATCCAGCGGTTGCGCAGCGATTGCAGAGTGAGACGTGCGACAATCATGCCCGGGCTCGGCTTTTCGACGTTGTAAGGATGTCGTTGAGCTGGATCGCCCGCGTGAAATGCTGCGCCAAGCGGCGGTCGTGACTGACCATGATCAGAGTTGCCTTTGTGGCCTCGATCTGGCCGAACAGCAGGTCGAGAAAATCCTGCTGCCGATCGTCGTCGAGAGCCGATGTAGGCTCGTCGGCGACAACAATATCGGGGGAGCCGATGAGCGCCCGCGCCGTCGCGACGCGTTGCTGCTGACCGACGCTCAGGGTGGCCGCCGTCTGCTGCCCGATATCCGCCGGAAGTCCCAGGGCCGACAAGAGGCGCCGGGCTTCGCTCTCCGCGCCTCCCGCGGCCGTTGCGCGGGCGCGACGTTCCGGCGCGAAGCTGAGCGGTAACAGCACATTGTCGATGACGGCGCCGTAGGGAAGAAGATTGAACATCTGAAAGATGATGCCAAAATGTTCCGCCCGAAACCGATCGCGCCCGCTGCCGCTCAATTCGTCAAGCCGTTGCCCGAGGACTTCCAAGCGCCCAGCTTGCGCCAACGCGATGCCTGTCAGCAAGCTGAGGAGCGTCGATTTTCCGCTACCGGATGCGCCAAGCAGCAGAAGACGCTCACCGCGGGAAACTTCGAACTCGCCGATTGAGAGGCAAAACGGGTCTCGCGCGTTCCACCTGTATTCGACGCCGTGCAAGCGCACGGCGTCCGTCGCGGCGTCCGCGTTCATCTCATCTCTCCAGATAGCGCGCCTCGCGGGACACCTCGAAAGCGGTCTGTCCATTGGCATCGACGACCGTCACGCCGAGTTTCCAGGATCCGGCGAAGCGATCGAAGAAGGGGAAGTCGAGCCACGCGGCCTGGGCAGTATCCGCGCAGGCGAGAGCATAAGTTGCTCGGAACTCGGTGTGATGGGTCCCGTGCTCTTCAGAACCCGCGGCCTCACCAGCCTCCGCGGTAGCAGGGTGGTCCTCATGTTCTTCCGCGACGACTTTGACGTCGGCGGAGGTGACGGTGCACCCTGCGGAGTCGGGCATCGCGAAGAGCTTCAAGGGTTCCTTAAGGTCGGCGAGCGCGGTCTCGACGGCGCTCTTCTGCTCCGCGGTTTCAGCTTCGTGCTCAAACCCGACAATATCCATGCCAGGGGCAGCGAGCTCCATCTCAACATTGTTGGCCTCGAAAGCGATCGCCAATGTCCCGTGTCCATGAACATGTGGTCCAAGCTCTCGACGATCTTCTTCTGCGTGCGCCGTCGAAATAACAATAAACATGCCAGCGGCAAACAACGTCCCGGTGTGGTGATGCAATCCCATCTCTGTCTCTCCAGATCGATATGGTCACTAGCCGCCATAACAAGTGTCGGCGCGTTGCGCGACCGCGAGAAGCGGCAGTTCAGCCATCCATTCAAGCTCGCGAAGGGCCGCGGATGTCGTAGTGTGAAGAGAGTTCTCTGGTGTCCGGGCGCGCCGCAGTCGCGACCCAGTCGATCGCGTAGAAGGTGAGCTCGGAAAGGACATGAACTGCCGCAGGCGCCGGCAGTGCGGCTCCCATGGAGCCGATGATGCATATGTCACAACGGCCCTGGGACTTGTCGTCGTGGTGCCCCGACGCGGGCCCTTCTCCGGATCCTGCGAGCGACCGCTCGAAGCTGGATAAGAGCAAGCCGTTTCTATGCGTCGGGCCATCGATGTGTCCGAAAGCAAATGCGATATGGAAGAGCATGCCAAGCAATGTCACCCAGGCTATCGCCTGAGATCGTCGCAGCCATTCCGGCACAGTGAGTTCGCTTGGTGTCATCCTGGAGGATGTCCTGGTTCAAGACATGTGAGGAGGCCTGCGGGGCGCGCCGCTGAAGGTCTTGAGATACTCGGCTTAGTTGATTCGTCGAGAGCGTCGTGTGCCCTGTGACGGTTGTAGCGGTGGGCGAAGGCATTGACGAAGGGCTGCCGCTTGTCGATCTGGTGCGGCAAGTCTCGCGGCAGGATCGAAGCGGCGATTTCGAGGTGTGCGTCTGGCTTTTTCTCTCGCTTCTTGCCAATGGCTGCTGGCACGTTGGCCTCCCAATCCGCGAGCATGTCTTCGAGGCATGCTTCAACGAGCTTGTTGTGGGCCCCTTCGGGCCTGCCTGCCGGGTTCCGGACTGACCTGGCTTGAACGGCCCCCAAGGCTGTTTCGGTGCTGTTGGATCAGCCATCTTCCTCAGCGTCGAATGATAGCGATGCCGTTAAAGCGGTACGTCGATGGTGGCGATGGACGCGGTGGCGCGCCCGGCGCTACACCATCCTGGACAATTCGCCACTGATCTGTTTCGCCGTTTGACGCACCAGCCTTGCGCAGAGCTCGTGGCGCCGAGCGTCGTGCCGGTACACCGGCATGCTGATGCTGACCGCTCCGATCGGTTCCCCCGAACGATTGAAGATCGGGCTGCCGAGACAGCGGATATCCGGTTCGTTCTCCTCGTCATCGAACGCGAACCCTTGCTCGCGCGTCCGCTTCAACTCATCGAACAGCGCTTCGGGTGTCGTGAACGTCTTGGCGGTATGGCGTCTCAGATCCAGGCTCTTGATGACTTCCAACAGCCGCTGGTCTGGCAGACCAGACAGCCACGCCTTACCCACGGATGTCGAGTGAAGTTCAACCTGGCCGCCAATGCTGGTTTTCATCTGAACCCTGCTGGAGCCCACCAACTTGTCTATGTAGACCATCCGGTTGTTGCTGGGCACCGCAAGGTGAACCGCCTCATCGGTTGCGTCGCGGAGCGAAACCAGAAAATCCCTGGCGATCGTCCGCAAGTCGGAGTCCTCCCAGGTCTTGGCAGCAAGCTGGAGGAGGCGCGGCCCCAAGCGGAACGTTCCACCCTCTCCCGACTGTGTGATGAGTCCCTCCGCCGTGAGCGCCGAAACGAGACGGTAGACCGTCCCCCGGGGAAATGGCGCGCACTTTGTCAGTTGGGCAATGTCCAAGGTTCCAGGGGCATCCGCGATGATCTGCAGCACCGTGATGAACTTCGAGAACGAGGCCGCTCCCTGCACGTGAGTAGAAGCTCTCTCATCGGCTTCGTCCTGGAGCTCACTTAGGCCCATGGCGCATCTCCTTGCAAGCTTGACAACGAAACATGGTGGTACTACACGCTTTTGGACAAGCTGTCCATATTGTAGTCAGCGTCGTAGTTTCGGTTCTAGCCGTGTGATCGAGGAGGATCAACGGCAAACGCACTTGTGGCGAATTTGAATGCATCGGGACGTCCGTATCTTCCGCGAGAGGGTATGGGAATTTCTGTGGGAGAGGAAGCAGATGACCAAAAAAGGATACTGGGTTGCAATGGTCGATATCGCGGACCATGAGGGCTATAAAGAATACATTGCCTTGAACAAGGCAGCATTCGACAAATACGGGGCGTCCTTCGTCGTTCGCGCGGGAACGAGCCAAGTCATGGAGGGCCCTCACGCGAACCGCCTGGCGGTCATCGAGTTCAGGGACTACGAGACCGCTCTCGCCTGCTACAACTCTCCAGAGTATCAGACGGCGATCAAGGCCCGCGAGAAGCATGCCAAGGCACATCTGGCCGTGGTGGAAGGTGTCTGACACCGGAAGCTCGCCCGGGACCTCCTACTGGTTGGAGGGATCGTTGGCTTTACCCCTGCGCTGTTCGACCGGATGAGCAGGACAGGCCTTCATCACGCGATTGGGTGTTTCTACCCCATCAGCATGCTGGAGGCTCCCTGCTCACGGTCTGCGGATTCTCGTCAGAGTGCCGCAAGGATCGATGCATGCGCGCACAACCTTTTGGGAGCAGTCATGACCACGCCGTTACAGTGGCTTTTCAAGGCTTTTGACGTCTTCGTCGTCGTCGGCATGGCCGTCATCAGCATCCTAATCTTTACAAATGTCGTGCTACGCTACGGCTTCAGCTCAGGCATTCCGTTTGCCGTTGAAGTCTCCCGTGTGGTCCTCGTCTGGATCATCTTTATGGGATCCGTGGTGGCCCTAGCCAAGGGCGCGCATCTCGGCGTCGACTCATTGGTGGTCCGGTTGCCTCGCAGGGCGCGCTTCGTCTGCTTTCTTGTTTCGTATGGCTTGATGCTTTGGTGCTGCTGGCTCCTGGCACAAGGCAGCTGGTCACTCACCGTGATCGAATGGGGCAACGTCCAAGCACTGTCGGGAATTCCCGTCGGGGCCATCTACGCCGCGGGTATTACCGCTGCCATCATGATGGCTCTGATCCTCCTTCTTGATCTGTGGCGCTCGCTGCGCGGCATCCTGCCCGCCCCGTGGTCGGGAGCAGAGATCGATGTGCCGCCACCGGCCGTGTCCCCCGCGCTAGTTTCGGAGAAAACACCGTGAGCGGCTTGGTCTTCATAGGTTCACTCCTCGGTGCAATGGGCATCGGGATTCCAATCGCCTTCGCCCTGATGCTGTCGGGCGTCGCGATGATGATGCTGATGGGAAATCTGGATGCACAGATTCTGGCGCAGAGGCTGGTCAATGGCGCTGACAGCTATCCGCTGATGGCGATCCCGTTCTTTCTCATTGCCGGCGAGCTCATGAACGCCGGCGGCCTCTCCCGCCGCATCGTGAACGTGGCCCTGGCGCTCTTCGGTCACATACGTGGCGGCCTCGGTTACGTGGTCATCGGCACGGGCTTGCTGATGGCCAGCCTCTCCGGATCGGCAATCGCGGATACGGCGACGCTTGCCGTCATGCTGATCCCTCTTATGCGCGATGCGGGCTACAGCATGAGTCGCGCCTCGGGCTTGATGGCGGCGACGGGCATCATTGCCCCCGTGATCCCGCCCTCTGTCGGATTCATCATCCTGGGCGTCACCGCAAACATTTCCATCGTCGGCTTATTCCTCGCCGGAATCGTGCCAGGGATCCTGATGGGGCTGAGCCTAGTGGTGACTTGGTGGATCGTCTCCAGAAAGGAAACGTCGGCGGTCCAGCCCAAACTCCCGCGCAGGGACATCCCGAAAGCCATTCTGACCGCCGGTTGGGCGTTGATGCTGCCGGTGATTATCCTGGTCGGACTGCGGTTCGGCATCTTCACCCCCACGGAGGCCGGCGTCGTTGCAGCCTTCTATGCACTGTTCGTGGGGCTGGTTGTTTATCGGGAGCTGACGCCGCGGCTGCTCTTTGACGCGCTGCTCGACGCCGGTCGAATGACGGCAGTAATCATGCTGCTGGTGGCAGCCTCCGTGGTCACCGGCTTCATGATGACGATCGCCAGTCTGCCCGCCCAGCTCGTTACTCTCCTCAGTCCTTTCATCGATATGCCGATCCTGCTGATGGCCATGATCGTTCTGGCGATCTTTGTCATCGGCATGGTGCTCGATTTCGCACCTTCGATCACCATACTGGTACCCATCCTCATGCCGCTCGTAACGGCGGCCGGGATCGACCCGATCTATTTTGGGGTCATGTTCATCATGACCGCCGCGGTCGGCATGATTACGCCCCCTGTCGGAACTGTCCTCAACACGGTGTGCGGAATCAGCAAAGTTTCAATGGGGTCGGCCCTGAGAGGTGTGTGGCCTTTCCTTCTGGCCGAGATGGTCCTCATCGTGCTGCTGGTTCTGTTCCCGGCATTGGTGACCGTGCCAGCGGGCTGGTTCCATTGAGAATCCCAACCGTGGAGGAGTTAGGCTGAACATTCGACGATGGCTTTGCCGCCCATGCGAGCAGGGCCTCAACGACGACGTCGGCGGGGCCCTGACGCGGGAGGAGTTGCAGCCGCTGGCGCAGGTCCATGTCGAATCGCGGCATAAGTTCGAGTTCTTCACCTACCTCGGGCTGACCGAGGTCGACGAGGTGTACGGTGTCCAAGCGGGAAGCAGAAAGCGTGCCTTGTGGTTTTCAAGCGTCATAGAACGGTACTTTCCCGAGGCGCCGGGCGTAGGCTTGGGTTGGGTGTGTAGGTGAGCGTAGGTCGGCAAGGCAGTGCCCCAAATGCCTGTTCCGTGTGGGTTCGCAGAGGCGCGGCGGCCTGCCTCTTGGCGGTAGTGGCCGCGTGTACCTCCACTGGTGATTATCTTGGAGACGTTGCCGCGCGGCCGGATGCCCTGGACAAGGTCGCGAACGCAGATTTGAGTGCGCGCAAACCTTCCGGCGGCGGTTTTCTGTCGAGGCTCGGCTTCGGCCGCACGCAGAACAACCGGCAGGGTGAAGTATACTACGGATACCAACAGCAGCTGACTGCCGGCGAGCGCAAGTCGCTCGAGCGGCTGAGCGGCGAAAAGTTCGAGGTCAACCTCGAGGAGGCCGAGATCAAAGTCGCGGCCCGCACGGTGCTGGGCGAGGTGCTGGGGATCAGCTACTCGCTCGACCCCAGAATCGCGGGCAAGGTATCGATCACGACGTCGAAGCCTACGCCGGCCGCGGAAATCCTCACCATGTTCGAGTCCGCGCTGCACAGCAGCGGCGTGGCCATGATGCGCGAAAGCGACCGTCTGCGGCTGATACCTGCGAACGAAGCGTTCGGAGCCGCCCAACTCGATCCGGGCACCACCATCCAGCCTGGCTACGCCGTCACGGTGTTTCCCCTGAAAAACGTTTCCGCCAGCACGATCCTGCCGCTGCTCGAAAACTTCGTCGCCCGTCCCGGGATGGTGCGCGAGGATCCCAGCCGCAACGCGCTGATCTTCCAGGGGACGGCGGCGGAGCGGACTGCGGCGATCGAAGCAGCGCGCTCTTTCGACCAGGACTGGCTGGCCGACCAGTCAGTCGGCATTTTCCCTGTCAACAATTCCAGCGCGGCCACCATGATGCCCGAGCTGACCCGCGTGCTCGACATCGGGGAGGGCGGTCGCGGACGCAACACGATCAGGGTCGAGCCGATCGAGCGCAGCAATGCGATTCTGGTGGTGGCGAAGACGCGCAACCAGTTGCAGCGCGCGGCGAGCTGGATCGAGCGGCTCGACCGGATCGACGCGTCTGCCTCCAATTTGCGGGTGTACAAGGTCCAGCACCTGGAGCCACGGCGCCTTGCATCGATGGTCAACGAAATATTCAACGGCGCCCCGGCATCGTCGGCTTCAGAAGACCCGGCCTCGCAGTTTCCGCCCGGCTCGCAGGCTGACGGCCAGAATCAGGGCGCAAACGGTTCGCAGGCGGCCACTGCGACGCCGGATCAGCGCATGGCGGATAGCCTGCCGGCCCCCGCTGGCGAAACCGACCAGCCTATCCCGGGCGGTGGTGGGTCGCAAAGCGGCGTGCGCATCGCCGCGAACCCCGAAAACAACACCATTCTCATCTACGGGCGGCCCGACCAGCAACGGCTGATCGAACAGGCGATCACCGCACTCGACCGGCCGCAAGAGCAGGTCGCTATCGAAGCGACGATAGCCGAGGTCACCCTGACCAACGAGCTGCGCTATGGCGTGCAGTTCTTCCTGAAATCCAATGATATCGGCGTGGGCGGCAACCACGGATCGGTCGGTCTGTTCCAGGAAGCCAGCAAGGCCGTGCTGTCGCGAACGCTTCCGGGCTTCAACCTGCTGCTTGGCCCCGACACCGAGCCGCGCGTTGTCATCGATGCGCTGCGCGGCGTTACCGAGGTCAAGGTGCTTTCCTCGCCCTCGGTAGTGGTGCTCGACAACAAACCCGCCTTGCTGCAGGTCGGTGATGAAATACCGATCGTCACCCGCACCGCGCAGTCCGTCACCGATCCCGAAGCGCCGGTCGTCAACAACGTCGAGTTCCGCGATACCGGCGTGATCCTGAAGGTTCTGCCCCGGATCACCGGGAACGGCACGATCAGCCTCGTCATCGAACAGGAGATCAGCTCGGTCCAGCGCAGCCAGGCCCAGTCCCTGACGCCGACCATATCGCAACGAAAGGTCAGCTCGACCGTATCGGTCACCAGCGGCCAGACCGTGATGCTCGGCGGACTGATCAGCGAACGCCAGCAGCGCGGCCGCGACGGTGTGCCGGTGCTTGGCGATCTGCCCGTCATCGGCGACGCCTTCCGGAGCAACCAGAACTCCGCGACGCGGACGGAGCTGATCATCCTGATCCGGCCTCAGGTCATGAAGGACGGCATGGATGCGCAACATGTGGCGGAGGAGATGCGGTCGCAATTGCGGCTGATGAACGAGCCATCCAGAAACGTGCCGCTTCGGCGGCCGGCCAAGACGATGATCGAATGAAGATTCTGAGGGCGCGGCGTCGGTCTACCGCCGCCGTCGCAGTCGCGCTCGCCGCCGCTACCGTGCCGGCTGTCATCGGAAGCCCCGCATTCGTCGTCGCTTCGGCGCTTGCGCTATGCCTTCTGGCCGCGGCAATCGCGGTCCATGATCTTGCGTCTTTGCTCATTCCTGACCGCTACACGGCCGGCATCTTGGTCGTCGCGCTCGCCGACTGGTGGTTCGAGGCGAGCGATTTCGCCGCGCTGGCCTGGCGCATCGGGCCGGGGGGCGTCCTGATGCTCCTGCTGTGTCTGTTCGACGTCGCGTATGGGAGGCTGCGCGGCCGCGACGGCATAGGCTTCGGCGACATCAAGCTGATCGGTGTATCCACCGTCTTGGCCGGGCTGGCCGGCGTCGGCGCCCAGATCCTGCTTGCTTCGGTCGCGGCTTTCATCTTCAGCATCATCCGCGCGGTTCGCTTGCGCCGCCCGCTCCGTGCCGCGGCGCGCGTTCCGTTCGGAACGTTCCTCGCGCCGGCACTGGTCATCATCTGGGCGTGGCTGCCCGCCGCATGGTGATCACATTGCTTGAGCCGGGGAGCGAAGTCTTGATTTCGACGCGATCGTGGCGTCACCTTTCGTGGCGAAGCATGGGGCCGAAATGGGTCTTGCGGCAGTGGGCATGAACTCGGCAACGACCCGGCGAGGTGCAATCCTCGTCAGCGTCCTGTGGATCATGATTTTTCTGGGATTCCTTGCCGTCATACTTCGCGTGCAGATGACCGGGGTCGTGGCCAGTGTGCGCGTCACGGAAGACAAGGCGTCGGCGCGCATTCTGGCGGAAGCCGGGCTGTCGCAGGCCGCGGCCGAGATCCGCGCCGGCCCGCCCGACAGTGTGGGCAAGCTGAGCGATCAGATTTCGTCCACGATCACCCTGCCGGCCGGGGTCGCTTCCATCTCTGCGAGAAATGAAGCATTGCGGATCGATCTCAACACCGCCGAGCGGCCGCTGATCGTTGGCGCGTTGCGAGCCGCCGGCGCCGCTCCCGGAACCGCGGAGGATCTGGCGACAAAGATCATCGGCCACCGCGCCCGGCCGACTCCGGCGAACGGACAGCCGGCCGGTTCCGCTCCGCAGCAGGCTGGAAACGACACAAAGCTGTTTCAGACGGTCTCCGAATTGGCCGCCTTCCCGGGAATAACGCCCGACATGGCCATCGCCATCGAACCCTATGTCACCGTCTCCTCCGGATTGGCCGGCGTTCGCCTGGAAGCGCTCGATGATGGACTGCTGGGCGATATTCCTGGCCTGCCGCCGTCGGTGCGAAAGGCGATCAAGGATTTCCACGCCGGCCGTCTGTCGCGCGAGCAACTCGATCAGTCGCTGGCGGGGGTGACCTTCAACACACTGAAGCCGGCACCGAGCTGGCGCGTCGATCTCAGGACGACCCTGCGGTCCGGCTACAGCGAATCTTTCGAGGCATTGATACTTGTATCGAACGCGGACGAGGCACCTTACAGAGTGCTTGACTGGCGTCGCGCGGCAATTGAGCTGGAATGAATGCCCGTGGATGGGGCGCGACCGGTCTCAGCAGGAGTGCCAGGCCAGCCTGGCACTCCCAGCGGAATATCCCGACCGCGGAGCATCAGAGCCCCCCGGACACCGTGATCAGGGTGCCTGTCATGAACCCCGCGCCAGGAGACGCAAGCATCAGGGCCGCGCGCGCGATGTCTTCAGGCTCCGCGATGCGCCCCATGGGGGTTGCCGCCGCAATCCTGGCTGGTCGCTCGGGGTTTCCGCCTTGTGTGTGTATCCGCGTGTTGGTGGTCCCGACACGTATGGCATTCACACGGATGCCCTCCGGCGCCAGTTCTTTCCCCGCGCCGATGGAGATGGATTCCACTGCACCCTTGCTTGCGGCATAATGCACATATTCGTTCGGGCTGCCGAGGAAGGCGGCGAGCGAAGACATGTTGATAATCGTCCCGCCTCTGCCGCCCTTGCGGTTGGACATGCGTTTCGCGGCTTCCTGTATACAGTACATGACGGCGAAGACGTTGGTCCTGAAGGTGTTTTCCAGCACCGCGGGCTGCAACTCATCGATTCTGCAGGCTTTCCCAATGATCCCGGCATTATTGACCAGGCAGGTCACTCGCCCCAGTGCATCGTCGCAGGCACTGAACAGGGCCTCGATGTCCTCCCTCTTGCCCACGTCTCCCTGTACCGCGATGGCGCGGGCGCCTGCGGCCTTGCAGTGCTCAACGACTTCGGATGCAGCGGCAGCGTCCGAAAGATAGTTTATGCAAACATCGTAGCCTTCAACGGCGAACAGCCGCGCCGTTGCGGCACCGATGCCGTGGCTTGCGCCCGTTACGATCACGATCGGTCTCACGGAATTACCTCCTCGCTCCTCCTTTGAGGGCATTCGCAGCCTAGAAAACGGTCTCAAGGATCGCGGCGTAGTCTTCCTTGGTCAGCGAACGTGGATTTGTGGGATGGCTGTGGTCTGCAATGGCTCGCTCACACACCCAATCGATGACGTGCCGGGGAACCCCCAGTTCGGACAATCTGGGCGTAATGCCAAGACTACGGTTCAACCCGTCCAGTGCATCTGCGAGCGTTGTATGTTCAAGTCCCGCCAGGCGCTCGAGGTAGTCGACCTTCTGAGCCACGGCTTGAACTTCCACGTTCCACCGAAGGACGGTCGGCATCAGGATGGCGTTGAGCGTCCCATGATGGAGCTTAGCCTCCTTGAGACCGCCCAATGCATGGCTAAGCGCATGGACGGCGCCAAGCCCCTTCTGAAACGTCATGCCCCCTTCGAGGGCACCCATCATGAGTTCGGTCCGCGCCTCCGCGTTCGCGCCGTCTGCGTAGGCGACAGGCAAAGCCTTCCATATCCGTTGGAAGCCGTCGGTGGCAATTGCCTCGGCAGGCGGATTATAGCGGGGGGAAAGGTATGTCTCGATACAATGCGACAGTGCGTCGAGCCCTGTCGAGGCCGTCAGAGCCGGGGGGAGCCCCATCGTCAACCCCGGGTCACAGATCGCCCTGCGCGGGATGAGGTGCGGGCTGATAAATCCGAGCTTCCGGCCGTCATCCAGTGTAATCAGTGCCGCGCGTCCAACTTCGGACCCCGTACCCGCCGTTGTCGGGATGGCCACAAGCGGCGCTACCGCGCCAGTGATGCGTGCCACCCCGCCCAGGATCGCTGCATAACGCTCAAGTTCACCATCGTGCGTGGCAAGCAGCGCCACGCCCTTGGCCAGGTCGATCGGAGAGCCTCCGCCAATCGCCACTACCCCATCGCAGCCGCCTTGCCTGTATAGCGCGAGACCGGCAGCAACTGCGCTCTCAGTCGGGTTGGAGGGAACGTCCAGGAAGATCGGCGCTGTTCTCAGGAACTCGAATACCGGACGCTCAAGCAAACCAGCGGATTTGATGCCGTGATCGCTGATCACCAAAGGGCGGGACACGCCGAGTTCGCCCAAAATTTCTGCCAGTGACTCGGCCGCTCCAAGCCCGAAATTGATATTTGTAAGGTAGTTTATGTTGTTCACGCTGCCACTCTCCTTGACATTCCGCACATGCATCGCTGCAGCCACCGCCTGGCATTCGGCACATTCGTGCAGCCGGTGAATGCGAACGCGCGACCTTTTTGGAATCGCTTCGTCCATAATATGGACAATATGCCCAAGCATTGGGTGGAACTGCACACTTGTCAAGCTCCCCCTTTTGGTTGCGGCGTTCCCGCCGCCTTGACAAAGAGGTCGCGGGCCCCTATCAAAGTTTGGGCAGGTTGACCACATTATGGTCACATCGATGGCGACCTTGGAGGACGTGGTACAGGAACCGCTGACATGCCGATTGCGCTGGAGAAACTGGCCAGCCGCCGCGAACTCGAAGCCAAAATCAAGTCCGCGGCTCACTATCGGCGCATTGCGCAATCCACAGGCCTCCCGTGCGAAAACCCTGATTCACCTGCGGCCATTCGTGCCGGCAGTGACACCCCGAACCGGAGGAAAGCCTTTGTCGAAACCCGCCACCGTGTTGATACCAGGCTGGATGCACGAGCATGCCCGCTGCATGCTCGGAACGCATTTCAGCCTGGTCGAAACCCCTGACTGTGACATTCACGCCCATCTGTCCCCGGAGGTGCGGGCGTCAATTCGTGGCGTGGCCTGTCGCGCCACAATCGATCGGCAGTTCATAGACGCCCTTCCCAACCTTGAGATCATCGCCAGCTACGGCGTCGGCTACGACGCGGTGGATGCTGCCTACGCACGCAGCAAGAACGTCGTCGTCACGAACACCCCTGATGTCCTGAACGAGGAGGTCGCCGATCTCACGTTGGGGCTCCTTATCAGCGTCGTGCGCGAGATACCCAAGGCGGCAGCCTTCGTTCGCGGGGGCCACTGGAAAGCATCGGACTACCCGCTTAGCCGTCTGACACTGCGGAACCGCAGGGTCGGCATCTACGGAATGGGGCGGATCGGTCGCTGCATCGCCCGACGAGTTGAAGCGTTTGGGCTTCCTGTTGCCTATCACAGCCGGCGCCCGGCGGAGGGGGTTGCGTACGACTACTTTCCTTCACTGCTGGAACTTGCCAGTGCCGTCGATGTGCTCATCTCCATCGTGCCGGGCGACCCGTCGACCGCAAACAGCGTGAATGCCGAGGTGCTGTCCGCCCTCGGGCCCGAGGGCGTGTTCATCAATGTAGGCCGCGGAACCGTCGTGGACGAGGATGCACTGATCGGCGCCCTGCGCACGGGAGCCATTGCGGCGGCCGGCCTCGACGTGCTCGCGGATGAACCCAATGTCTCCGAAGACCTGCTGGCGCTCGATAACCTGACGATCCTGCCGCATATCGGGTCCGCGTCGGTCAGTACGCGCACCGCAATGGCGGACCTCGTGGCCCAGAACGTGATCGCCTGGTTCCAGAGTGGAGCGGCGATCACACCCGTACCCTAGACAGCCTCCGATCAGCCGCCGAGGCCTCCTGCACTGTCAGCGGACGTTATGATCCATGCACGTTAACCCAACAGGCAAGCATCCGATCGACAGGCCCTGAAGCGCCGCGGTGAGGCGTTGACAACCCATTAATAGTCTGCCCAATATGCATTGTTGGACATCGAGTCCACATTGTGGATTTTTCTGATCGGTCGATGCTTGGGGTTTCGGTCAGATTCGCGGTGTCACCATCGGTCAAGCAGAAAACGGAGGAGTGACTCTCATGAACCTATGGAAAGGCGGATTGGCCGTGGTGGCCGCGCTGGCGATCGGGGCGGTATCGTCCACCGCGGCGCTCGCACAGACGGTGTTCACCTGGACGCCAAAGCCGGTGGCGCTGGCACCATACAAGGCCCCGAACAAGCCACACACGACGATAGCCGACGTGCGCGCCAAGATTTCTCCCGCCAATCAGTCCAAGACTTGGCACCAGGAGATCGTCAGCGACGCGCACCTGCGGGCTTCATGGGTTCAGTTGGCGGTCGGTGATCAGTCGCCGGCCATGTTCATATCGGATACCCGCGCGGCCTTCATTGTCTGGGAAGGTTCGGTCGAGTTCACGATCGGGAGCGAGGCGCCGTTTACGGCCACCAAAGGCTTTATGGTCCAGGTTCCCGCGCGTACGCAGTTCCAGATGAAGAACGTCGGCGCGGTGCCGTCCTTGCACTTCGAGGTCTTCACCGCGGACGCCAAGATCACTTACCCGCAGGCGGCGGCAACCTTGCCTAAGCCGCAGCCGGGGATGACCTGGGCGTTGACGCGACAGGATCCGGGTGCAGAAGCCCTTGGGACGGGCAATTCTACTTTCAGGGATTTCCTTGCTTCGCCCTCGGGCGGCGCATTCGTAACCGCCCCTGGCTTGTTCGTTAACGCCATCCGCGGCCAGGCGTTCAACTGCAATATGCAGTCCCCCACGGCGCTCGGACACAGGCACATCAACTATGGTGAATTCTGGTTCATCATGGAAGGTCAGATCCAATACAACCTCGAAGGCCTGCCGGGCTTCGTCTCGGAGGCCGGCGACATTGTCTATGTCCCGGCCGGCCGGTGGCACTCGGCGGCGAACTATTGTCCGGGGAGTGACACGCGGATTGCCATCAATCCCTTCCCGACCGGTACGCATAACTGGCCGCCGACTGCCAGCCAGCCCAACCCACCGATGCCCCCGATCTCGGGCAAGGGATGGCTTGATTGATGTTGCCGGTGGCCCGTCCTCATCGTGAGGGCGGGCCGTTGGTCTGACCTGACTTTGGCGCGGGGGAGCATCGGCCGGGGTGTATTCGCGGGGGCGCGTTCATCGTGGCCGTAGAATTGATCACACCGCCCGTCGGAGGCTCGTCGGCGCCGTAGCAGAAGCGGCGTACCGTCCGCTTCAGCAGCCAGGGACGCCATATCGTTAGTCTTGGCCGAATAGGCCATTCTCGTACCGCCGGTCCTGTTCCTTAGTGGTTGCAGTTCCTGCATTCTGGTTCCTTTGAACCAATTCTTGGGAGGTTGAACTATGAAGAAAGTATTGTTTCTGACTGCGGCGCTGCTGGGAGGGATCTTGGCCGCCGCTCCGGCCATGGCTCAGAACCCGCGCCTGGGCTACGTGCCTACGGAAGACCATCCGGTCGGACAGGCTTCGCGCTATTTTGCGAAGCTGGTGGAAGAGAAGACGGGCGGGCGCATCAAGATCGACACGTTCGGAAATGGCGTGCTCGGCAGCGAGCCCGAGATGCAGGCGTCGGTTCAGGCCGGCTTCATCGATATCATGGTTGGCCCCACGCCCAACCTGGTCGGCGTCGTTCCGCAATTCATGATCTACGATCTTCCGTTTTTCTACAAGGACTTCGCCGCGGTCGATGCCGTCATGGACGGCGCGGTCGGCGAGCAGCTGTTTGCACAACTGAAGGAAAAGACCGGCATCGTCGGTCTGGCGTGGTGGGACAACGGCTTCCGCCACATGACCAACAAGGTTCGTCCCGTCAAAACGGTGGACGATATGGCAGGGATCAACATCCGCGTCATACCCAACCCGTTGTTCATTGCGACCTGGACGGCTTTGGGAACCAATCCGACGCCGCTTCCTTGGCCTGAGCTGTACAGCGCGCTCGAAAATGGCGCCGTCGATGCCCAGGAGACGCCGTACGCTCTTATCTACACCGCAAGGTTCTATGAGGTGCAGAAGTATCTGACCAAGACGGGCCATGTCTATACGCCGTTTGTTCTTCTCGCGAGCCAGAAATGGTTTGGCAGCCTCTCCGAGGAGGACAAGGCAGCCGTCATGGAAGCTGCGAAGGAATCGGCAGCCTTCCAACGGGATCTTTCTCGCAAGGAGGCAGGGAAATTGGAGGCGGAGCTCGCGGCGAAGGGCTTCGAGATTTCCCAACCCACGCCTGAAGCGCTCGCAGCCATGACCGAACGCGTTGCGCCTGTCGTGAAAGAGTACAGCGAAAAGATCGGCGTCGATCTGGTCGAGCAGGCGCGCGCCGCTATGGCGGCAGTTGCCAAGCCGTAGAGGTCTTATGACGCCGGAGCCAGGTTCGCCTGCTCCGGCGTCCATTTGCAGAAGCATGGTGCGTCTATTCAGTTTGAAGCCGCAAGCAGTGTGCGCGGCTTAGGACACGTTGCAGACGCCAAGGTTCAACAAATTGACGGTGTCCCCGCGCTCCAATCCGGCTTCCGGCATCCGGGCGCGACCGGCATCGATATCTCTCAAACCTCTAGTTGGGGATAACCAAAATGAAGAAGACCGCACTACTCTCATCCAAACGTTTCGCTTCGACACTTCTGGCCGCGACGGCGATGGCGCTGGTGTCTGCGCCGGCCTGGGCCGACGACAACTTCGCTAACGTCTCGCAGACGGGCGGCGGCAACACCGGCATGGTGGTGCAGGGTCCCGGCGACGAGAACGAAGTCGGCACCGCGACCGACGCGGCCAGCCAGAACGGCTCGGGCAACAGCCTCGACGTCGGGCAGGCCGGCAACCGCAACCAGGTGGGTACCCGCGGCACCGGCCTCGACCAGACCGGCGACGGCAATGTGCTGGTCATCGACCAGCTTTCCGACGGCAACCGCGTCAACCAGATCAACCAGGGCAGCGCAAGCGGCTCGGGGACGCTCAACAGCGCGACCGTCACCCAGCAGACCGCTTCGGGCGAGCCGGTGGATGGGCTCTCCACCGTCACCGGCATCGCACAGACGCATGTCTCGGGTGCTGCCAACACTGTGGCGATCACCCAGACCAGCGAAGGCGCCGGCGGCAACATCATCGGCACCGGCAACGCTGACTCCGTCAGCGGCGGAGTCACGCAGACCGGCGGCGGCAACGACGCCAACCTGAGTCAGACCGGGGCAGGCAACCGCATCGGCGCCTCGGTCCAGGACGGTCAGGGCAATGCGACGGCCATGAGCCAGGACGGCGACGGCAACGCGATCGACGGATCGCAGGTCGGCGATGGCAACACCGCGGACGCGTCGCAGGTCGGCAACTCGAACGGCACGACCGGCTTCGGCACCTTCGTCACCACCTCGTCCTCGGTGACGCAGGGCCTGATCAAGCAGGAAGGCAACGGCAACAGCCTGCTGCTCGACATTCTCGGTGACGGCAACCAGTTCGGCATCGACCAGTCCGGCTCGGGGAACGACGCGGTGGCTCGGGCGACCGGCAACGCCAACGAGTTCGCGGTGGGCCAGACGGGCGACGCGAATATCGGTCGGATCGCGATCGGAGACCGGGACGGCGCCAGCGACGAGAACCTGGTGGTCCTGAACCAGGACACCGGCTCCTCGTTCGGCAATGACGCCGAGATCCTGGTCGACGGAAACGGCAATACGGTGTCGGTCGATCAGCTCGGCGCGATCGGCTACAATGAGGCGGCCGTCGACGTCCAGGGCGACGACAACGACCTGGCTGTCGACCAGAACGGCAGCAATCAGAGCGACGTGTACGTCGTCGGAAACGCCAACGACGCAACGCTGGACCAGGACGGCGCCGTCAACAGCGCGCTGCTCGAGATCATCGGGGACGACAACGAGTTCGACGTTGACCAGTCCGGCGATTACAACGAGGCGACGGCGCGGGCGACCGGCAACGCCAACGACGTCACGATGAGCCAGACGGGAGGCACCAATATCGGCCAGATCCTGGTCGGCGACCGGAACGGCGGCAGCGACGACAATGTCGTGGCTCTGAACCAGGACAGCGGCGCCTCGTTCGGCAATCAAGCCGAGATTCTCGTCGATGGAAACACCAACACGATTTCCGTCGACCAGCTCGGCGTGACCAGTCTCGATTACGGCAACAACGTGCTCGCCGACGTCTTCGGCGACACGAACCACGTCGCGGTCGACCAGGTCGGCAGGAACGAGGGCTTGGTGTCGGTGGTCGGAAACCTCAACACCGCATCGCTCGACCAGACCGGCGACTCCAACAACGGGCAGATCGAGATCCTCGGAGACAGCAACGAGCTGGCGGTGGTCCAGTCCGGCACGTTGAACGATGCGCTGGGCCTGGCGGCCGGCAATGGCAACGAAGCGCTGATCAGCCAGGTTGGCAGCTTCAACACGGCCCTCATCACCTTCCAGGGTGACACGAACGGCGCGAACGGCTTGACTGGCGCTGCGGGAGCTCTGGCCGGCAGCTCTGGCGGCCTCCTCATGGCGGGCAGGGCCCTTCAGGACTCGTCCTCGGCCCTGACGGGGAACAGCCTGACCTATGAGGTCATCGGCAATCTGAACCAGTTCGCCTTTGCTCAGATCGGTGGCGGCAACTCCATCACCGGCCTCGTCGGCAACGCCGGCGCATCCGATGGAAACCAGGTCGCCGTGTTGCAGAACGGGTCGAACAACGTGACGTCGTTCACCCAGAACGGTGGCGGCTCGAACAACCTCTCCGTCTCGCAGTAAGCGCTATCGGCCGGGCGGGAAGCCGCCCGGCCGACGTCTTCGAGCAACATTCAACCGCGTGACAGGAGTTACACGATGACACTCAAGCTGACACTTGCGACCACCACGGCGGTCGGACTTTTGATGGGGGCGGCACTCGCAGGCAGCGAGAACGAGGCCTATATCGACCAGATCGGCGACGGTAACTCGGCCTCCATCGTCCAGGGCCAGTCGAACGGTTCAGCCGTCGGCAACAGAGCCGGACACACGACGCAGCGAATCCGGCAGGACGGCACCGACAACGAGCTGATCATCAACCAGACGCATGACTCGAACGTGAACAGCCCGCCGCGCAACCAGATCAACCGGGCAGGAGCGCCGGGCGACCAGGCGGGTCTTGGCATCGACCAGATCGGAAACTCCAACTATCTGCGAATCGATCAGACGGGTGCCAACCAGGCCGTCTTCGAGGTGCAGCAGAATGGCGGCACGTCTGCGACGACCTCTTCCAACAACGCAACGATCACCCAGAACGGCGGCTGGTCGGCACGCGTCTCCAACTTGCGGCAGACCTTCACCGGCGGCGCCGCGGACGGTTCCAACGACGTCACCATCACCCAGACCGGCCAGTCTTCGCGCGTGGGCAACACCAGCAGCGGCCCGCGCAATGACGGCAGTGGCGCGCACCAGACCGGCTTCGGCAACCAGCTGACCGTCAACCAGACTGGCAATTCCCAGCTCGTCTACACGGCGACGCAGATCAACAGCGCCTCGAGCGGCGGCACGAACGTCGCGTCGGTGACCCAGGGCGGCGGCAATGGCAACCAGATTCGCGAGCTGAGCCAGACCAACACCGGCACCCTGGACAACACCGCGAGGCTGACCTTCTCGGGTGCCGGCAACGGGGTGACGTCCGGCGTCTTCACCGGGGTGGCGCTGGGCGTGGGGATCTCCCAGTCGCGCATTCGCCAGACCGGGGAAGGCAACGACCTGAGCTATGTCGCGACCGGCGACGGCAACCTGTTCGGCTTCGTCCAGGACGGGCTGGGTAACCGGATCGTCGGCACTGTGGACGGAAATGCCAATCAGGTCGCGGTATCGCAGGAAGGCGACGTCAACAGCGCCGAACTCGAGATCCGCGGAGACAGCAACCAGTTCGGCATTGCCCAGATTGGCGAGGCAAACGAGGCGCTGGCGTTTGCGAACGGCAACTCCAACGAACTTACACTGAGCCAGATCGGAATCGCCAATCTCGGCGAGGTCCTGATCGGATCCCGGACCGCCGGCAGCAGCGACGACAATGCGGTGGTCCTGAACCAGGACAGCCTCGCTTCGTTCGGCAATGTCGGCGAGATCGACGTCGACGGGAACGCCAACACGATTTCGCTCGACCAGCTGGGCGTGATCGGCAGCAACTACGGGACCGTCGACATTCTCGGCGACGAGAACGCCGTGGCGGTGGACCAGGACGGCAGCAATACGGGCGAGGTGTTCGTCACCGGAAACCTCAACGTCGTTTCGCTCGACCAGGAAGCCATCTCCTCCTTCGGTAATGAAGCCGGGATCCGCGTCGATGGAAACAGCAACAACCTTGTCGTCGATCAACTCGGCGCGGCCGGCTCCAACGAAGCGACAGTCGACATCCAGGGCGACCAGAACGACGTGGCGGTCGACCAGGAGGGCAGCAATACGGGCGGGATGGTCGTCACCGGAAACCTCAACGGCGCAACGCTCGCCCAGGACGGCGCCATCAACAGCGCGCTCATCGAGATCTACGGGGACGGCAACCAGTTCGACGTCGATCAGGACGGCACCTTCAACGACGCGGTGGCGCTGGCGACCGGCAATGCCAACGAGGTCACGCTGAGTCAGACAGGAGACGTGAATACCGGCTCTGTCGACATCTTCGGCGACCAGAACGATGTAGCGATCGACCAGATCGGCAACTTCAATACGGTCAGCATGACCTTCCAGGGGGACTCAAACGGCAGTGGCAGCCTGACCGGCGCCGCGGGATTGCTGGTCAGCACGTCTGGCGGTCAACTCGTGGCGGGCAGGGCGCTTCAGGACTCGTCCTCGGCGCTGTCGGGCAATAGCCTGACCTATGACGTCGTCGGTAATCTGCACCAGTTCGCCTTCGCCCAGATCGGCGGCGGCAACACGATCGACGGGTCGACCATGGGAACCGGCAACGAGGTCGCGATCGTCCAGGCGGGGAACAGCAACTATGCATCGTTCAGCCAGATCGGCAGCTCAAACAGCATTGGCGTCTCGCAGTAGGGTCGCCGGGCGGCCCCGTCAGCACGTTCCGTAAAAAGCGCAGTGAGGGCGGGCGCAGGCGCAAATAGCGATCCTGCCATGTACGTTGGGGAAAAGCGGCAGGGTGGCGGAAACGGTGCCTGGAAGTGTTTGCAAGAAACGCCGTTATGGCGGTTTTCATTCGCAAGGTGTTGGGGGAGATGAGATGATGAAGACTGCTTGTGCGGCGCTTCTGACCGCTGGCGTTGTTCTGGCTGCCGCGGGCGGTTCGGTCGCTCAGGATATGGTTTACACTCCGGTCAACCCCTCCTTCGGCGGCAGCCCGCTGAATTCGTCTCACCTGCTCGGCCTCGCCAACGCCCAGCGTACGGCCACGGCCCGCACGCCAGGCCCGGGCACGGATTCGACGGATCCGAGCGATCCGGGCTCCACCGACGCGGACCTCTTCATCCGCCAGCTCCAGAGCCGCCTGCTTTCGGGGCTCGCGAGTCAGGTTACCGAGGCGATCTTCGGTGACAATCCCCAGGACTCGGGTACGGTCCGTTTCGGTGAGACGACCGTCACCTTCGAGCGGACCGTCGATTCGATCCGGCTGATCATCACTGACCCGACCGGCGTCACCGAGATCGTGGTGCCCCTGCTGGTCGCGACAAACAACACCGTGAATTCCCTCATGCAGGGCGCTGGTGGCCTGGAGTCGGGCAACGCTCTGTCCGGCGGATTGAACACCGGCGCCCTGAGCGGCGACCTGACGTCGAGCACGTCGCTCAGCCCGGGGCTCAATTGATTTCGATGCGGGATGGATCAGTGCGAGTGCGGGCAGCGGCCTCACGGGAGGGCGACATGCCGAAAAGCCGGCGCTTTGGGACAAAGATCGCAAGGGTCGCCGTCGTAGGCGCACTCGTGTCAGTGCTTGGCGGATGCCAAGCGGTGCCGACCGAAGGCGTTCTGCAGCCTGTTTATACGCCTGTGACGAAGCAGAGCCACAGCCTGCGCACCATCCCGGCCCCCTCGAAGCGAATTACCGTCGCCGTCTACGATTTCCCCGATCTCACCGGCCAGTACAAGGAACGCGAGAACGTCCAGACCCTGTCGCGGGCTGTCACCCAGGGCGGTGCGCCCATGCTGATCAAGGCCTTGCAGGATGCTGGCGAGAAGCGCTGGTTCACTGTGCTCGACCGTGCCCGCCTTGACGACCTGCTCAAGGAACGGCAGATCGTCACCGAGATGCGGCGGCTCTACCGCAACGAGCAGCGTATCGACGCGCGGGTCCTGCCGCCGCTCGATCACGCGGGCATCATCCTCCAGGGCGGAATCACCGGTTACGACACCAACACCATGACGGGCGGCATCGGCGCGCGCTACCTGGGCATCGGCGGCGATGTGAAGTGGCAGCAGGACACTGTGACCGTCACATTGCGGGCCGTTTCGACGAACACGGGAGAGGTGCTGTCCAGCGTGGCGGTTCACAAGATGATCGCCTCCTACGCGCTGCAGGGCGGTGCATTCCGCTATGTCGCCCTGGACAAGATCCTCGAGGCTGAGGCGGGCGTCACCCAGAACGAGCCCAAGCAGATCGCCGTGCAGCAGGCCATCGAGAAGGCGGTGATGGGTATGATCATCGAGGGCGCCGAACTCGGTGTCTGGTCGTTCGAGGACCGGGATGCAGGACGCGAGCTGATAGCCGACTACCGCAACGAGAAGTATGGCACCAAGCTGACCGCGGCCGCTGAAATCGTGCCGCCGCCCAAGACACGCAACGCCGCGGACGTCGTCGAGACGACAGCCGCATGGCCGCGCGCGGCGGCTGCGCCGCGACGCACGACTCCGGCCCTGGCGGCTCCGCCGCCGGGCGCGCCCGTTCCCGTGGCTCCGCCTCCCGCAGCGCCGGACGAAACCGTCGGCTCGCTTGAGCCGGGCGTGGCCGTTCCCGAGGCTTCGTCTGCGGTCGCCGGCGCGGCGACGGCGCCAAACCCTGCCGCGACTCCGAAGGCGGCCCGGCAACGTGACTATGTGGCCTCGATAGCGCCGGTGCGTTGACGATGCTCATGGACCCTCTCAATCCGTTCTCCAACGCAAAGGGCGGCGCGGCGCTTACCCTCCTGGCGTCGGTGCACGGCGACAGCAACCAGTTCGGTGGCGTGGCGCCTCAGGCTGGTTCTGGCAGAGCGCCGTCGTGCTCCAGCAATGACCTTGTCTTCGGTCGGACCGGAGAAAGCGACGTTGCTTCAACTTTGATCGATCCCGAGGCCCGGATATTAGGCAGCACTTGCGATGATCTCCCCACATTACGAGGGGACTGTAACAATGAATCTGCATTCTGTCTTTGTTGCGGGCGTCGTCTTGGCGTCGGCGCCTGCCCAGGCCGGCAACGAACTGGTTATCCTGGCCCAGCACGGGTTGTCCAATTCGCTCATGCTCGGCGTGAGCGGCAGCCTCAATGCGGTGTCCGTTCTTCAGGCCCACCACGGTCTCGGCGCGGCGAACGTGATCGACGTCAACATCGAGAGCGATTTCAACGGCGGCCCGCTTGGCCCGTCCTTCATCGGAGCGATCCTCTCGGCTGGCCTCACGCCCGGTTCGATCACACAGAGCGGATTCGACGACCACATCATCGCCAGCGTAACCGGCAGCTACAATCTCTTCGCTTTCGCGCAGGAGGGCAGCGGCGACCGGCTTACAGCCTCGATCTCGGGCATGGCAAATCAGGCAGCCGTCACCCAATCCGGAAGAAATAACGTCGTGGGATTTTCACAGTCCGGAAACGGCAATACGGTCAGCGTCTCGCAGACATCCTGGTGACGCAACACAGGGAGCTTGTTCGCATCATGCGCAAATCTACGGCTGTTCTGGCGAGCGCTCTCGTCTTATGTTCCTCTCCGGCCTTTGCTGGCGACAATAACGTCCTGAAGATCATCCAGACCAGCCCTCCTGGCGCGCTCGAGGGAAACGTCCTGTCGTCAGACCAGTCGCGCGCCACCGGTTCGCTTGTCGCCGGCCCGACGCAGCAGATGATGGATAACGCGCTCGGCGGCACGCTTGCTGTCGGCGACCTGTACCGGATGGACCAGGCGACTGCGCCGTCCGCGCTTCAGACAGGCCAGGGCAACACCGCAACGCTGACCATCGAAGGCGATGGTGGTCAGTTGTTTCTTCTCCAGGACAATTCGGCTGGCGGGACGTTGGGCAATTCGGCTCAGTTGAGCGCATTTGGAGCCGATTCCCTTGGCGCCGTCCTGCAGCTCGGCGATGGCAACGATGCATCGCTGACCGTAGGCGGTGGCGCAACCGGTCTGATCGTGCAGAACGGCAGCGGCAATGCCAACTCACTCACCGTGGGTTCTGGTGGCAGCGGCGAGATAGTTCAGAACGGCAACGGCAACACCTTCTCCACGTCCGTGGCGGCCAACACCGCCGTGACCATCACGCAGAACGGCAACAATCTTAGCCCGGTCGGCGTGACAGGCATGCAGGTGTTCTCGACGGCGCCGGGAACAGTTTCGATCACCCAGACCGGTTTCTAGCGATGCGCGGCGCGGCTGCACTCGTCGTGGGTCTTGCCGCCGCCTGCGGTGCAGGCGGCGCGGTGGCGCAGCACGGAGGCGCCGTCGCGGTCCCCTCCATCGCCATTGTGCCCACGGGCGCCGGGGTCCAGATCACTGCATCGGCCGTCGGCCTTGGCGTTGTGGAGATCGAGGGCTCGGTTGAGATCGACCGGACGGGCGGCTCGGGCACGATGACCACGCGCCAGAACCGCACACTGAGGCTCTCCGCCGGCCAATCCCAGGACATAGCCAGGACTGCGCTGTCTCTCGCCAAGGGCGACCACATCTCCATCAGGGTTGTTCTCCGGCAGGACGGCAGGGTCGTCGGCCAGGCCGAGGTTTCGGCGGGCGAGCCCTGAGGAAGTCGCTAGCTCCCTAATTTTCGACTTTTGCGCAGCGGAGAGGGCATCATGAAGGTTGCGAGATTTTTGACCGTCGTTCTGGCCGTGGCGGGCATGTCGTTCCCGGCCACGGTGGTACGGGCGCAGTCCGTGGACCAGTTCGTTCAGGCATTCAGCGGCACCTGGCAGCTCGTCGATGCGCGCTATTCCAACCTTCCCTCAACTTGCCACATGGCGCTGGGGTCGACAGCCGATGCGAACGGCCGCTTCGCCATTAAGGGGCTGGGCTGCCGCGGCGATGCCGCTCTGGTCAGTTCCTGGGGCGTGAGCGAGGGTCAGATGGCCCTGTTCGATGCGGCCGGAGCGGTGATCGCCCGTCTTGGCGGCAACCAGCGGCGGATCAGCGGCACCAGCGTATCGGGCGCTCCCCTGATCTTCGAGAAGGTCGGTGTTGCCGGAACGGCGGCCATGCTCAAGACTGCCAAGCGGGCCGGGGGCTGCTTCTATTCGGGCTTCACCAGCAAGTGCGCGGATGCGGCACAGGCCGCGCCTCCCGCGCCGGAAGGCGCCAGCGTCCAGGTCCTGGTTAACCTGAACGTCCGCGCCGAGGCGCGCGACGACGCTGAGGTGGTCGGCGTGGTTCCGTCGCAAACCTGCGTCACGACCGAACTGTGCATGACGGCGACCGACGGCGCCTGGTGCCGCGCCAAGTTCGGGGAGAGGACCGGATGGATGCGCAAGTTGGCCTTGCGCCAGAACCGCTGGGCCATCGTCACCTTCGACAACTCTTGCCCCAAGCAGGGCGGCTAACTCTCTATGAGGTCTTTCGGCACGCGGACGTGAACATAGTAGATGCCATTTCGGATGATTGTGTTTGGTATCTTGCGCATGTCGTCCATTCCTCGACTGTATCACAGCGTGTATGACAGTCGAGGTGGGTCAAACCCTTGGAAAATAACGCTTCAGGAAAATCAGCGGCTTAGGGGGAAATGGTGCCCAGAGGCGGATTCGAACCACCGACACGCGGATTTTCAGTCCGCTGCTCTACCAACTGAGCTATCTGGGCCTGTTCCGGCTAACGAAAACTCGCGCTCCGGATTTCATGGAAGCGCCGTGGGCGTCCCTTGAAAGCGCGTGGGTTATAGCATGGGAATCCGGCCTGTCCAGCGCCCAGATGTGGATTTCCGGCAGGAAAAGAAGTGCCGCCCGATGCGCTGGTTTCCGCGTCACGCCGCCGCTATCTGGCGCCCGCCAATCCCTTGCGAAAATCCGTAGGTGTCATGCCGGCGAGCTTCCGGAACGACTTGTTGAAGGCGCTGAGCGAACCGAAGCCCGAATCCATCGCGACCCTGAGCACATTGGCGTCCTGGTGCATGAGCAGCGCCTGCGCATAGCTCAGCCGCAACAGGTTGACATATTCGTTGAGCGTCATGCCGGTCGATTTCTTGAAGATGCTCATGGCGTATTTGGGATGGAGGTCGGCGGCCGCCGCTATGTTCATGCAATCGATGTCGTAGAGGAAATTCTCGGCGATGAAATCGCACATGCGCCCGACATTGCGCGACGACTGCTGGTCGAACGGGCTGCCCGCTTCCTGTCCGGCCGCGTTTTCCGGCACCAGCCTGTAGGGCTCGAACCGTACCCGCTCCAGCCGCAGCAACAGTTCGTTGACGGCGTGCTCCGCCCTGGCCGGGTCGCCGGAGCGGGCGTAGCGGTTCCAGCGGTCGAAATTATCGTTGTCGGACTGATCCGTGGCGCTGGTCACCAGCGTGGCACCCGTCATCAGCCGGTGACGTATGTCAGCCGGCAGATGCAGCCGGAAGAAATGCACCAGCGGCAGATGCGCGCCGGCATAGATGGCGTCGTCGCTCAAATCGTCCATCTGGTGCGGCAGTCCGCCCCAGAACAGACACATCTCACCGGCCGAAAGCGAGATTTCGTGGTCGTTCATGCGGTAATGCACGCTGCCGCGCACGATGAAGTTCACCTCGACCTGCGCATGCCAATGCGGCTTGAGCATCACCAGGGGAGCGGTGTGGAACATCTGCAACAGCAGCGGCATTCCTTCCACGCTGCTGGCGCCAGGCTGGTAAAACGGCCGGTCCGGCATCTTACTTTCCGCCAATTTCGTATTCCCTTTGTCGGGGACAAGCCTTCCGCGCCGCATAGTCTAGCCCGGCTCGCAGAGAGAGCAAATGAAATGGGAGGATTTCAATGCGCATCACACTGTCCTGCGCCGCGCTCGCGCTTGCCTTGGGTTCAGCCCCGGCCTTCGCGCAATCGGGCGAAATCACCATCTGGAGCTGGAACATCGCCGCCTCGTCGCTGAAGGCGACGATTGCCGGCTTCAACAAGCTGCATCCTGACATCAAGGTCACCGTCCAGGATCTCGGCAACCAGCCGACCTATGACAAGTCGATCGCCGGATGTGCCGCCGGCGGCGTCGGCCTGCCTGACGTCGTCACCATCGAGAACGGCGAGGCCGAGAATTACTGGAGCCAGTTTCCCGATTGCTTTGTCGACCTGCACACGCTGGGCTACAGCGCCGAGGACCAGGCGAAATTCCCCGATTTCAAGCGCACCGAGCTCGAAGTCGGCGACAAGGCCTATGCAATGCCGTGGGATTCCGGCCCTGTCGCCGCCTTCTACCGCCGCGACTTCTACGAAAAGGCCGGCGTCGATCCGGCGTCGATCAAGACCTGGGACGATTTCATTGCCGCCGGCAAGAAGATCCAGGCCGCCAATCCCGGCGTCACCATGACCAACGCCGACTTCAACGGCGACACCGAATTCTTCCGCATGATCTCCAATGAACAGGGCTGCGGCTATTTCTCCGAGGATGGCCAGTCGATCACGGTGAACCAGCCGAAATGCATCGATACGCTGGCCAAGATCAAGGAGATGAAGGACGCCGGCGTCATCTCGTCGGCCGACTGGGGCACAAAGATCACCAACAACACCGCCGGCACCGTCGCCACCCAGGTCTATGGCGGTTGGTATGAAGGCACAATCCGCACCGAATCGGCCGGCGAAAACGGCAAATGGGGCGTCTACCTGATGCCGAGCCTTACCGCCGACGGGCCACGCGCCGCCAATCTCGGCGGGTCGTCGCTGGCCATCACTTCCGGGTCGAAGAACAAGGAAGCGGCTTACGAGTACCTGAAATACACGCTCGAAACCAATGAGGGCCAGATCACCATGCTGAAGGAGTTCGGCCTCGTTCCCTCGCTGGTGTCGGCGCTGAACGACCCCTACGTGTCTGAAGGCCTGCCCTATTGGGGCGGCCAGGCGGTGTGGAAGGACATCCTCGCCACTCTGCCCAAGATCGTCCCCAGCCGCGGCACGCAGTTCCAGAGCGATGCCGAAATCATCATGCGCGCGGTGCAGACCAAATATCTCGCCGGCGGCTATCCCGATGCCAAGGCGGCACTCGACGATGCCGCCGGCCAGATCGCGGCGGCGACCGGACTGCCGGTCAAGTCATAACCTCCCAGACGGGGTCCGGGCAGGCATGCGCCGCCCGGACCCGACCGCGGCCCGCGGGGCTTCCTCGCGGGACGTGTGAAATGTCGCATGTCCCGACCAACCGGTTGCCGCTGCGCGCGGGACCACAGCTTGAAACGCCGACGAGAGAAGGAGGAGCACGATGCGCAACCGCAACGCCACGGCCTATCGTTTCCTCGCGCCCTATTTGCTGATCTTCTCCGTCTTCTGGGTATGGCCGATCATCTCTTCGTTCCTGATCTCGTTCCAGGCGACGCGCACCGTGCCCTGGCGCTTTGCGCCCGGCTTCAACTGGGGCCGGCTGATCGGCGATCCGGCCTTCTTCAATGCCTTGAAGAACACGCTGCTCATCCTCGTCATCCAGGTGCCGGTGATGATCGCGCTGGCGATGGTGATGGCCGTGCTTTTGAATTCGCCGCTCCTGAAGGCGAGAGGACTTTACCGCTTCGCCTTCTTCGCTCCCGTGGTGGTCGGCGAGGTCGCCTATTCCGCGGTGTTCCGGCTGATGTTCAACCTCGATTTCGGCATCATCAACAAGCTCCTGAACAGCGTTGGGCTGCCCAAGATCGACTGGTTCTCCAATGTCACGCCGGCCATGGCGCTGATCATGATCGCGGTCACCTGGCGCTGGGCCGGCTACAACGCCATCATCCTTCTGGCCGGCATGCAGTCCATCCCCGAGGACGTCTACGAGGCGGCGACGCTCGACCGGGTCAGCAAGCTCAAGCAGTTCTTCTTCATCACCTTGCCGCTGTTGAAGCCGGTCATCGTGTTCTGCACCGTGCTGTCGATCATCGGCACCATGCAGCTGTTCACCGAGCCGTTCCTGATCACCGAACGCGGCGGACCGGGCGGCGGCACCGAGACGCTCGGCCTGCTGCTCTATCGCCAGGGCTTCCGGTCGCTCAATTTCGGCTACGCCTCGGCCGTCGCCTACACCATGGCGGGGCTGGCGATCGCCATCACGCTGGTGCAACTGTGGCTGACGAGGGAACCGAAATGAGCTCGCTCGCCTCGGCCAGGCTGAAGCGCAGCCTCTTGCTGCATCTTTTCCTCACGCCACTGGCGCTGATCTGGCTGTTTCCGCTATGGATGATGGTCGTGTTCTCGACCATGCCGGACAACGGCATCTTCAGCCCCGGCATCGAGTTGCTGCCGCACGGCAATTTCGTGGAGAATTTCAACAACCTGCAGCGCGACACCGACTTTGTCGGCGCGATTTTCATCTCCGTCTCGGTGGCGGTCACCTACACTTTTCTGTCGGTGCTGCTGACGTCGATGGCCGGCTGGGCGCTGGCGCGTTACCGGTTCGTCGGCAAGGGCTTGGTCGTCGCCATCATCCTGGGCACCATCACGCTTCCCTATGCGGTGGTGCTGATCCCGCAATTCATCATGGTGGCGCGCGATTTCAAGCTCGCCAATACCTGGGTGGCGCTGATCGTGCCGCCGCTGTTCAATTCGCTGGGCGTGCTGTTCATGCGCCAGAGCTTTTCCATGATGCCCGATGACCTGTTCGATGCCGCCCGCGTCGAAGGCGTGAAGGAGTGGCGCATCTTCGTCTTCATCGCGCTGCCGCTGGCGCGGCCGATGCTGGCCGCCCTTTGCATCATCCTGTTCCTGGCGTCCTGGAACAATTATCTCTGGCCGCTTTTGATCAACAGCCAGCCCGGCGCGATGACCGCACCGGTGGCGCTCGGCACGCTGATCGGCCTCACCAAAGTGTCGTGGGGCGGCATCATGGCGGGCGCGGTAATGCTGACGGTGCCGATGCTGATCGTGTTCGTGCTGCTGCAACGCCATTTCATTGCCGGCATCGCCGCCGGCGCGGTCAAGTAAGGGTAGGCATGGCAACCGTCACGCTCACGAATGTCGTCAAGCGCTTCGGCGTTTTCGAGGTCGTCCATGGCGCCAACATCGACATCAGGGATGGCGAGTTCGTCGTCTTCGTCGGCCCGTCTGGCTGCGGCAAGTCCACGCTGCTCAGGATGATCGCCGGGCTGGAGGATATCAGCGATGGCGAGATCGCCATCGGCGGCAAGGTGGTCAACGATGTCGAGCCGGCCGACCGCGGCATCGCCATGGTGTTCCAGTCCTACGCGCTCTATCCGCATATGAACGTGGAGCAGAATCTCTCCTTCGGCCTGCGTATGACCGGCAATCCGAAGGCCGACACCGACCGCAGGGTGAAACGGGCGGCCGAGATCCTGCGCATCAGCGAATTGATGGAGCGCCGTCCGAAGAAACTCTCCGGCGGCCAGCGCCAGCGCGTTGCCATCGGCCGCGCCATCGTGCGCGAGCCGCAGGTGTTCCTGTTCGACGAGCCGCTGTCCAACCTCGACGCCGAACTGCGCGTCCAGATGCGGGTCGAGATCTCGCGCCTGCACAAGGAGCTCGGCACCACCATGATCTATGTCACGCACGACCAGACCGAGGCGATGACGCTCGCCGACCGGATCGTCGTGCTGCGCGGCGGCCATGTCGAGCAGATCGGCCGCCCGCTCGATCTTTATGACAATCCCGACAATCAGTTCGTGGCCGGTTTCGTCGGCTCGCCGAAGATGAATTTCATCAAGGGCCGCGTCGTCGGCTGCGATGCGCGCGGCGTCGTGGTGGAACTCGCTGGCCAGGAGAAGACCCGCATCACGCAGCCGTTGAAGGGCGCCGCATCCGCAATCGGCAGCAAGGTCATCGTTGGCGTGCGACCCGAACATTTTGGCAGCGCCGGAGAAGGCGACGCCGATCTTGCCGTCACCATCGATGTGGTCGAGCACCTGGGCGGTACGAGCTTTCTCTACGCCAGAACGGCCAATGGCGAGGACGTGGTGATCCAGCGCGACGCGGCCAAGGTCCCCGAGACATCAGAGATCATCGTATCCATCCGCAAATCCTACCTGTTCGACGAAAAAGGGCTGCGGCTGCGCTGATCGGCTGCCCTTTCCCATCCCGCAAGGAGAATGACAATGACTGCAACCACGCCCATCCGCTGGGGCATTCTCGGCCCGGGCAGCATCGCCAAGGCCTTCGCCGGCGGCGTCGCCGGCTCCCGCAACGGAAAGCTGGTCGCCATCGGTGCGCGCGATCCGGGCAAGCCGAGTTTGGCGCAGAGCTTTCCCGGCGCGCGCATTCTCGAGGGCTACGAAGCATTGCTCACTGACGCGGAAATCGACGCGATCTACATTTCGGTCCCGCACCCGGGCCACGCGCAATGGGCGATCCGGGCGGCGGACGCGGGAAAGCATGTGCTGTGCGAAAAGCCGCTGGCGCTGACCGCCTTCGAGGCCGACGCCATGATGCATGCGGCGCGCAAGGCCGGCACCTTTCTCGGCGAGGCCTTCATGTACCGGCTGCACCCGCAGACGCTGAAGCTGGTGGAACTGATCAAATCCGGCGTCATCGGCGAGATCAGGATGATCAAGTCGAGCTTCGGTTTTGCCATGCCTGATTTCATGCCGCAGCACCGGCTTTATGCCAACGACCTCGCCGGCGGCGGCATCCTGGACGTCGGCGGCTATCCCGTCTCGATGGCGCGGCTGATTGCCGGCGCCGCGGCCGGCAAGCCGTTCCTCGAGCCGGACAAGGTGACCGGCGTTGCCCATCTTGGCCAGTCCGGCGTCGACGAATGGGCCTCCGCGCTGCTGCATTTCCCGGGCGGCATCGTCGCCGAGGTCTCCTGCAGCATCTCCCTCAACCAGGACAATGTGCTCAGGATTTTCGGCACCAGGGGCCGCATCGAAGTGCCGGATTTCTGGTTCGCCGGCGGCGACCGCGATGTCGGCCTCGGCCGGATCGATGTGATCGGCGCGGACGGCGTGCGCGAAACCATCAGCGTGAACGAAAAGCGTCACGTCTATTCCTTCGAAGTCGACGCCGCCGGGGACGCCATCCTTGCCGGCCGGCAGGAGTTCGCCTGGCCGGGCATGGCCTGGGCCGACAGCCTCGGCACCTTGCGCGTGCTCGACAGATGGCGCGCGGCTGTGGGGTTGGAGTACGAGATCGAAAAGGCCTCGCGACGCACCAACACCATCGCCGACCGGCCCTTGCGATCCGGCGGCACGGCGATCGCCAAACGCGCCATTCCGGGCCTGTCGAAGCCGGCCTCGATCGTGGCGCTCGGTTTCGAGGATTTCCGCACTTTCTCCTCGGGTTCGATCCTGCTCGATGCCTTCTTCGAGGCTGGTGGCAATCTGTTCGACACCGGCTATGTCTATGGCGGCGGCTACACCGAGACGCTGCTTGGGCTATGGCTGAAGAACCGTGGCGTGCGCGAGCAATCGGTGGTCATCGCCAAGGGTGCGCATTCCCCGCTCTGCTATCCCGACGTGATCGGCAAGCAGCTCGACCAGTCGCTCGACCGCCTGCAGACCGACCATGTCGATATCTATTTCATGCATCGCGACAATCCGGACGTGCCCGTCGGAGAATTCGTCGATGCGATGGACCGCGAGGTCAAGGCAGGCCGCATCCGTGGCCCGTTCGGCGGCTCGAACTGGACGATGCAGCGCATGGACGAGGCGATCGCCTATGCCGAGCGCACCGGCAAGCAAAAGCCCGGCGCGCTCTCCAACAACTTCTCGCTGGCTGAAATGCTGGAGCCGATCTGGGCCGGTTGCGTGACCTCCTCCACCGATGACTGGAAGGCCTGGCTGACCGCCCGGCAGATGCCGAATTTCGCCTGGTCGAGCCAAGGGCGCGGCTTCTTCACCGAACGCGCCGGGCGCGACCGGCGCGACAATGAAGAACTGGTGCGGGTCTGGTACTCGGAGCGCAATTTCGGCCGCCGCGACCGGGCGATCGAACTTGCCGCGCGGCTGGGCAAGAGCCCGATCCATATTGCGCTCGCCTATGTGCTCAACCAGCCTTTCCCATCGGTGCCGTTGATCGGCCCGCGCACGCTGGGCGAACTGGACGACAGCTTGCGCGCCCTCGACATCGCGCTTTCACCTGCCGATCTCCAATGGCTGGACGGCGGCAGCCGGCAAGCGGCGTAGTGCATGTCATGCAAGGCTGCGCTGGACGGCGACGGGGTCAGGTCTCGTCGTCGGACACCCTGATGTCGCGCCTGGCCGGAACCCTCATGCTGGCATACATGCCGGTGGTGCGGAACTGGCCCGGGCTAATGCCGTAACAGCGGCGGAAGACCTTCGAGAAATAGTTCGCGTCCTCGAAGCCGCACAGGATGGCGACTTCCTTCACGGGCAGGAAGTCAGCCTTGGTCAAAAGCTTGGCGGCGCGTTGCAGCCGCTGCTGCAGTACGAACTCCGCGGGCGGGATGCCTTCGCTCTCGGCGAAGCAGCGCGAGAAGTGCGCCCGGCTGAGGCCGCTGATCTGGACGAGGTCCGCTACCGGCAGCGGCCTGTCGAGATTGGCGTTGATGTGGTCGATGACCGGCTGCATGGCGCTCTGCTTCTCCGCAAAGGCGTGCGAGCCGAAGACATCGTCGTAGAGCGCCATCGCCGCCTCATAGGCGATCGCTGAAGCCGCCCCCGGCGCAGCGGCCCCGTTGATGAGACGCAGGCTGCAATCGGCGAGATGATCGATCGTCTCCGGCTGCAGCCGGAACACCGGACCCGAGACGTCGAGGATCGATTTGTGGATGCGCAGCGCCTCCTCGCCATTCATCGAGATCCAGAAATATTCCCAGCGCTCGTCCTTGGCCAGCCAGTAGCGGTGGTTGTGCGGCACCAGCACCAGCAGCGTGTCGTTCTGCTGCAGGCGATAGTCGCGGTTCTCATAGCGAAGCCGGCCGCTTCCGTTGATCGTGTGCTGGAGCACGGTGAATGGCGTCTGGCCGCGCTTGCGCCCGTCCCAATCATAGATCTCGCCTTCGCGCACTTCGTAGCCGGTGCTCGTCGGCATGGCATGCAGGCGCTGGCGACCGCGCGGCAGCGAGATCGTGCGCATCGACTGTCCGTTGGCGATCAGATCCCGCAGCACAAAATTACCCTTGAAAGCATAATCCTTCTCTGGCCGCGCTCGCGAATAAGCGCATAATCCATCCCCGAAGAACGTGAAGAACCCGCGGTCGAGGAGCGGGCGGGAGGAGAAAAGCCGGAATTCGGCTCGATTGGCACGCGCGCCTTGGCGTGTGGCCATATCCTCCCTTGCTGCTCCTTGCCTAGCATCCGATCGGATCGAGGTGAAGGTGATGAGTTTCAAAATCGCTATTATCGGCGCCGGCAGCGTCGGCTTCACCAAGAAACTGTTCACCGACATACTGTGCGTGCCGGAATTCAAGGGTATCGAATTCGCGCTGACCGATGTCAGCGAGCACAATCTCCAGATGATCAAGGCGATCCTCGACCGGATCGTCGAGGCCAACAAATTGCCGACCAAGGTGACGGCGACGACAGACCGCCGCGAGGCGCTCGAGGGCGCTCGTTATGTCATCAGCTGTGTGCGGGTCGGTGGCCTCGAAGCCTATGCCGACGATATCAGGATCCCCTTGAAATACGGCATCGACCAATGCGTCGGCGACACGATCTGCGCCGGCGGCATCCTCTATGGCCAGCGCAACATCCCGGTGATCCTCGATTTCTGCAAGGATATACGCGAGGTCGCCGAGACCGATGCGAAATTCCTCAACTATGCCAACCCGATGGCGATGAACACCTGGGCGGCGATCGAGTACGGCAAGGTCGACACGGTCGGGCTGTGCCACGGCGTCCAGCACGGCGCCGAGCAGATCGCCGAGGTGCTGGGCGCGAAGTCGCCTCGGGAGCTCGACTATGTCTGTTCCGGCATAAACCACCAGACCTGGTTCATCGAGTTGCGCCTGAACGGTCGCGAAATCGGCAAGGACGAGCTGGTCGCCGCCTTCGAGGCGCATCCGGTCTATTCCAGGCAGGAGAAACTGCGCATAGACGTGTTGAAGCGCTTCGGCGTTTATTCGACCGAAAGCAACGGCCACCTGTCCGAGTATCTTCCCTGGTACCGCAAGCGTCCGGACGAGATCACCCGCTGGATCGACATGTCCGACTGGATCCATGGCGAGACGGGCGGCTATCTCCGTTATTCCACCGAGACCCGCAACTGGTTCGAGACGGAATATCCGCAATTCCTCGAAGCGGCGTCGAAGCCGATCGATCCGTCAAAACGCTCCAACGAGCATGCCAGCCACATCTTGGAGGCGCTGGAGACCAACCGCGTCTATCGCGGCCACTTCAACGTCAAGAATGACGGTGTCATCACCAATTTGCCGCAGGACGCCATCGTCGAATCGCCCGGCTTCGTCGACCGCTTCGGCATCAACATGGCGGCCGGCATCACCTTGCCGGAAGCATGTGCCGCGACCTGCATATCCTCGATCAATGTCCAGCGCATGTCGGTGCATGCCGCCATATCCGGCGACATCGACCTGCTCAAGCTTGCCGTGCTGCATGACCCGCTGGTTGGTGCGGTATCGACACCGGAGGAGGTCTGGCAGATGGTCGACGAAATGGTCGTCGCTGAAGCCGCCTGGCTGCCGCAATATGCGCACGCCGTTCCGGCGGCAAAAGAGAGGTTGTCGAAATCCAGGGTCAAGACCCGCGAATGGGCGGGCGCCGCTTGGCGCAGCGTCCGCTCGATCGAGGAGTTGCGCGCCGAAAAGGCCGCGCTGAAGCAGGCCGGCTGAAAACCCAGGTGGCGGCGACGGGCCTGCGGGAGACAGGTCCGCCGCGGTCGCCGTCCGGGCAGAAGACGAGCAGCAGCAAAACAAAACGTCCGAACACGAGGGAGGAGACAATGAGGAACCTACGCAGCATTGGCATGGTCGCGGGACTGGCGCTGGGCGTCTCCGTCCCGGCGCTTAACGCTTTCGCCTCCGAGCCGACGGTCCCGCCGGTACCGGCGGCGTTTCCGGCCGAAGGCAAGATCACTTATGTGCCGCGCGACTCCATCCTGGAGTTCAAGGCGCTGCCCGACTATCACGAGCCGGACTGGGTGACCGAGAAATACGTCAAGGCCGGCAAGCTGCCGCCGGTGAAAGACAGGCTGCCGAAGGAGCCCTTGGTTTTCAAGACGGGCAACATGCCTGATGGCATCGGCGTCTACGGCGATACGATGCGCCACGTTATCGGCGGGCGGCCGGAAGGCTGGAACTACGGCGCCGGTCAGACGCAGGGATGGGGCGGCATCGATATCGGCCTGTCCGAATGCCTGACGCGCACCGCGCCGCTGTTCCAGGTCGAGGCCAAGGACACCGAACCGCTGCCCAACCTCGCCAAAAGCTGGGACTGGTCGGCGGATGGCCACAAGCTCACCATGCACCTCGTCGAGGGTGCCAAATGGTCCGACGGCGCGCCCTTCAACTCAGACGACGTCATGTTCTACTGGGACGACGAGGTCGTCGATCCCAATGTCTCGCCGCTCAATGGTGCCATCCAGGAAACGTTCGGCGTCGGCACCACGCTCAAGAAGGTCGACGACTACACCGTCGAGTGGACCTTCAAGGAAGCCTTCCCGAAACAGTATCTCTACGCGATGGCCTACGGCACTTTCTGTCCTGGCCCCGCGCACATATTGAAGCCGCAGCATCCGAAATATTCGAAGAACACCTACGACCAGTTCAAGAACGCCTTCCCGCCGGAATATATGAACATGCCGGTCATGGGCGCCTGGGTGCCGGTTGAATACCGGCCAGACGACATCATCGTCATGCGCCGCAATCCCTATTATTGGAAGGTCGATGAGAAGGGCAATCAGCTGCCCTACCTCAACGAGTTGCACTACAAGCTGTCCACCTGGGCCGACCGCGATGTCCAGGCGGTGGCCGGCTCGGGCGATTTCTCCAATCTGGAGCAGCCGGAGAACTTCGTCGCCTCGCTGAAGCGGGCCGCGGAGGCGAATGCGCCTGCACGCCTGGCGTTCGGTCCACGGCTGATCGGCTATAGTCTGCGCCTCAATTTTTCCGCTAATGGCTGGGGCAACCCGGACGAGCGCGGTCAGGCGATTCGCGAGCTGAACCGCAATGAGGATTTCCGCAAGGCGGTTACCATGGCGCTCGACCGCAAGGCGCTGGGCAACTCCCTGGTCAAGGGGCCGTTCACCGCCATCTACCCCGGCGGCTTGTCCTCCGGCACCAGCTTCTATGACCGCAAGTCGACGGTCTACTATTCCTTCGACCTCGAGGGCGCCAAGGCGGAACTTGCCAAGGCCGGCCTCAAGGATACCGATGGCGATGGTTTCGTGAATTTCCCGGCCGGCACGGCCGGCGGCAAGAATGTCGAGATCGTCATGCTGGTCAACAATGACTACGGCACCGACAAGAGCCTCGCCGAAGGCGTCGTCGCGCAGATGGAGAAACTCGGGCTGCGGATCGTGCTCAACGGTCTCAACGGCACCCAGCGCGATGCCTCGCAATATTCCGGGCGTTTCGACTGGCTGATCCGGCGCAACGACCAGGAGCTGACCTCCGTCGTGCAGAACACCGTGCAACTCGCTCCCGTCGGTCCCAAGACCAGCTGGGATCACCGCGCACCTGAAAGCGGCGAGGTCGACCTGATGCCTTTCGAGAAGGACCTCGTCGACATCGTCAACAAATTTGTCACCTCTGAGGACAATGACCAGCGCGCCGCCCTGATGAGAGACTTCCAGAAGATTTCGACGGAGCACGTCTACAATGTCGGCCTGACGGAATATCCCGGTGCGCTGATCGTCAACAAACGCTTCTCCAACGTTCCAAGGGGCACGCCGATCTACATGTTCAACTGGGCAGAGGATTCGATCATCCGCGAGCGGGTCTTCGTGGCGGCCGACAAGCAGGCGAAATACGAATTGTTCCCGGAAGAGCTGCCCGGCAAGCCTGGAGACAAGGGCCCGATGTAAGTTTACCTCCCCTGACTGAGACCTCCGGCCGCGCCGCTGGCGCGGCCGGACAAAGGCAACCTCCGAACGCACCAAAAAGACGCGATCGGCAAGACGAGGAAGCGACCGTCCATGCTGCGATTTCTGCTCATGCGCATAGCGTCGGCAATCCCGGTCCTTGCCATACTGAGCCTCGTCACCTTCGCCATCATCCAGGCACCGCCCGGCGATTATGCCGACTACATCCGCTCGCAGCTGATCAACCAGGGAGGCGCCTCCTTCGCCGAAGCCGACGCGCAGGCCAACGCCTACCGGATCGAACATGGCCTCGATAAGCCGCTGCCCGTCCAGTATCTCAACTGGATCGGCGGCATCGTCACCCGCGGCGATTTCGGCTACAGCCTCTACTACAACAAGCCGGTGGCCGACGTTGTGGGCGAGCGCCTGCCGCGCACCCTCATCCTGGCGCTTGTGTGCCATCTGCTCGCCTCGGTGCTCGGCATCACCTTCGGCATATGGGCGGCGACCCGGCAATACACCTGGATCGACTCGACACTTTCGGCCATCTCCTTCCTCGGCATGACGGTGCCGCGCTTCCTGATGGCGCTGATCATCGTCTATCTCCTGGTCTTCCAGTTCAACGTCTCGGAGATAGGCAGCTTCTTCTCGCCGCAATATGGCGGCGCGCCATGGTCGTGGGCCAAGTTCCTCGATCTGGTCAAGCATGTCTGGCCGGTGGTTGCGATCGCCACCTTCGGCGGGCTCGCCTACAACATGCGCGTCATGCGCGGTAATCTGCTCGACACGCTGAACGCCCAATATGTCGAGACGGCCAAGGCCAAGGGGTTGACCGGCAGCGCCGTCGTCATGCGACACGCCGTGCCCAATGCGCTGCATCCGCTGGTCATGTATCAGGGCGTGGTGCTGCCTTACATGCTGACCGGCGAAATCGAGACGGCGATCATCTTCGCGCTGCCGACCGTCGGCCCGGCGATCGTCGGCTCGATGGCGGTCGGCGACGTCTATCTCACCGCCACTTTCATGATGGTGCTGTCGGCGACGCTGATCGTCGGCAACATCATCGCCGACATGTTGCTGGTCCTGCTCGATCCGCGCGTGCGCCAGTTCGGGGAGAGCTAGATGTTGGCCCGCGATACATCGCCACCGCCGCTGCCGGCCGAAGGACCCGTCGAGAGACCCGCGCACGGCAACGAGAGCTACACCGCGCTCGTCTGGCGCCGGCTGAAGCGCTCCTGGACCGGCATGGCGGGGTTCTGGCTCGTCGTGCTGCTGATCCTCATGGCGGTATTCGCCGAGTTCCTGGCGCCGATGGACCCGAAGGTGACCGATGTCGCCTTCGCGCCGCCGCAACTGCCTGCTTTCCACGACAGGGACGGCGATTTCGTCGCCCGGCCCAGGGTCTATGCGCTGGCGGATTCGGCGGATCTCGATCCGGTCACCTTTCAGCCCATCGTCGGTCCCGACTATGATCATCCAAGATTGCTCGGCCTTTTCGTCGAGGGCGCGCCCTACAGGCTCTTCGGGCTCATTGCGGCGAACCGGCATTTCTTCGGTTCGATGGACGGCCAGCCGGTGCATTTCCTCGGCACCGACAAGTTCGGACGCGACGTGCTCTCGCGCGCCATCCATGGCTCGCGCGTCTCGCTGATGATCGCGCTGACGGTGGTCTTCATCATCACCGTCATCGGCACTACGGTCGGCATGGCTTCCGGCTATTTCGGCGGTCGGTTCGATGTCTGGATGCAGCGCTTCGTCGAACTCGTGCTGGCCTTCCCGCAGCTGCCGCTCTATCTGGCGCTGACGACGCTGATCCCGGTCACCGCGCCCACCAACGTCTTCCTCGCCTTCGTCATCATCGTCATGTCGGCGCTGGGCTGGGCGCAGATGTCGCGCGAGGTGCGCGGCAAGACGCTGGCGCTTGCGCGCATTGAATACGTACGCGCCGCCATGGCGGTGGGCGCCACCGACCGGCGCATCATCATGCAGCACATTTTCCCCAATGTGATGAGCCATGTGATCGTCGCGGTGACGTTGGCGATCCCGACCGTTGTGCTGCTCGAATCCTTCCTCGGTTTTCTCGGCTTTGCGGTGAAGCCGCCACTGATCTCCTGGGGGCTGATGCTGCAGGACACCGCGACCTACTCCGTCATAGGCACCTATCCGTGGATCCTGTCGCCGGTCGGCTTCGTGCTGGTCACCGTCTTTGCCTTCAACGCGCTGGGCGACGGCCTGCGCGACGCCGTCGATCCTTATTGAGGTGGCTGGGATGACGCTCGCGCTCGCCGAACCCTTCGCACCTTCCGTCCGGCACGACCATGACGGACGCCAGGGAGAACCCGTGATCGATGCCCGCAACATCGAGGTCGCCTTCAAGGTCGAGCACGGCACCGTCGAGGCGGTCAAGGACGTCTCGTTCCAGCTCTATCGCGGCGAGACGATCGCCATCGTCGGCGAATCCGGTTCCGGCAAATCGGTGACGGCGCGCACCGTCATGGGATTGCTGTCCCGGCGCGCCACCGTTTCACCGAGATCGACCGTCTGTTATGATGGGCAGAACATCCTGAAGTTCCCCGAAAGCGCCCGGCGCAAGCTGCGCGGCAACCGCATCTCGATGATCTTCCAGGAGCCGATGAGCTCGCTCAATCCGATCTATACGATCGGCAGCCAGATCGTCGAGGCGATCAGGGTTCATCGCAAGGTCGGCCGGCGGCAAGCCTGGGCACGGGCGCTCGAACTCCTGCAGCATGTCCAGATCCCGGATCCCGTCGCGCGGCTCAAGCAATATCCGCATCAGCTCTCGGGCGGCCAGCGCCAGCGCGTGATGATCGCCATGGCGCTGGCCAACGATCCCGACGTGCTGATCGCCGACGAACCGACGACGGCGCTCGACGTCACCGTCCAGGCACAGATCCTGAACCTGATCCGCAATCTGCAGAAAGAGCTGCGCATGGCGGTGATCCTGATCACCCATGACCTCACGGTCGTGCGCAAATTCTCCGACTACGTCTATGTCATGCAGCATGGCGAGATGCGGGAGCATAACGTCACCGAACGTCTGTTCTCCGATCCCCAGCATCCCTATACGCAACGACTGCTCGCCTCCGAACCGCGCGGGCGGCCACAACCGCTGCCGGAGGGCTCCGGCACCATCCTCGAAGCGAACGGGGTGCGCGTCTGCTTCATGCTGCGTCACGGCACCTTCCTCAAACCCGACTGGCGCGAGCTGGTCGCCGTCGACGATCTCGATCTCAAGCTTTGCCGCCACGAAACACTGGGACTGGTCGGCGAATCCGGCTCCGGCAAGACCACATTCGGCCAGTGCCTGCTCAGGTTGATCGATGCCAAGCGCGGCGAGATCCGTTTCGACGGCCAGCCGATCCATGGGCTGTCACGGGCCGAGATGCGGCCGCTGCGATCGCGCATGCAGGTCGTCTTCCAGGATCCGTTCTCCTCGCTCAACCCGCGCATGACGATCGGGCAGATCATCGAGGAAGGGCTGATCGTCAACGGCATCGGAGCGACGCGGCGCGAGCGGGTCGAGCGGGTGCGCGAGGCGCTGGTCAGCGCCGGCATGCCGGGCGACATCCTTTCGCGATTTCCGCACGAGTTCTCCGGCGGACAGCGGCAGCGCGTCGCCATCGCCCGAGCCATCGCGTTGGAACCGGAATTCATCCTGCTCGACGAGCCGACATCGGCGCTGGACCTCTCCGTCCAGGCGCAGATCATCGATCTCTTGCGCAGGCTGCAGGACGAGCGTGGCCTGAGTTATCTTTTCATCTCGCACGATCTCAAGGTGGTGCGCGCTCTGTGTCACCGCGTCATCGTCATGCAGCACGGCAAGATCGTCGAACAGGGACCTGTCGACGAGGTCCTCACCAATCCCAAGACCGCCTACACCGAACGGCTCGTCCGGGCCGCTTTCGACGTGGCCTGAACACATGCCGGAGGTTAGCGTGGCAAGACATCCCAGGATCACTTTCATCGGCGCCGGCTCGACCGTGTTCATGAAGAACATCGTCGGTGACGTGCTGCAGCGGCCGGCGCTTTCGGGCGCGACGATCGCGCTGATGGACATCGATCCGCAGCGGCTGGAAGAGAGTGCCGTCGTCGTCAACAAGCTGATTGCGTCGCTCGGCGTGAAGGCGAAAGCGGAGACCTATTCCGACCAGCGCAAGGCGCTGGCCGGCGCCGATTTCGTCGTCGTCGCCTTCCAGATCGGCGGCTACGAGCCCTGCACCGTCACCGACTTTGAAGTGCCGAAGAAATATGGCCTGCGCCAGACCATAGCCGACACGCTCGGCGTCGGCGGCATCATGCGCGGCTTGAGGACCGTGCCGCATCTGTGGAAGATCTGCGAGGATGTGCTCGCCGTCTGCCCCGATGCGATCATGCTGCAATACGTCAATCCGATGGCGATCAACACCTGGGCGATATCGGAGAAATATCCTGAGATCAGGCAGGTCGGGCTGTGCCACTCGGTGCAGGGCACCGCGATGGAACTGGCGCACGATCTCGATCTTCCCTACGAGGACATCCGTTATCGCTCGGCCGGCATCAACCACATGGCATTCTACCTGAAGTTCGAGCACCGCCAGGCCGACGGCTCCTACCGCGACCTCTACCCAGATCTCCTGCGCGCCTATCGCGAGGGCCGCGCGCCCAAGCCCGGCTGGAATCCGCGCTGCCCCAACAAGGTGCGCTACGAGATGCTGACCCGGCTCGGCTATTTCGTCACCGAAAGCTCGGAGCATTTCGCCGAGTACACGCCCTATTTCATCAAGAGCGGCCGTCCCGACCTGATCGAGAAATACGGTATCCCGCTGGATGAATATCCCAAGCGCTGCATCGAGCAGATCGAGCGTTGGCAGGGACAGGCGGAGGCCTACCGTTCGGCCGAGCGCATCGAAGTCGAGCAGTCAAAGGAATATGCCTCCTCGATCATGAATTCGGTCTGGACCGGCGAGCCGTCGGTGATCTACGGCAATGTTCGCAACAATGGCTGCATCACCTCGCTGCCCCGCGAGTGCGCCGCCGAGGTGCCGTGCCTGGTCGACGCCTCCGGCATCCAGCCGACTTACATCGGCGACCTGCCGCCGCAATTGACGGCGCTGATCCGCACCAACATCAACGTGCAGGAACTGACGGTGCGGGCGCTGACGAGCGAGAACCGGGAACACATCTACCATGCGGCGATGATGGATCCGCACACGGCAGCCGAGCTCGATCTCGACCAGATATGGTCACTGGTGGACGAGCTTCTTGCCGCTCACGGCGACTGGCTGCCGGCCTGGGCACGCGTGAGCCGCAAGATCCAAGCCGCCTGATCAAGCGTCGCTCTTAGCTTATTTCGGCTCGTCGGCGTCGGGTTCTTCCTCGTCGTCGCGGGCTTTGATGACATAGGCGCCCTTTAGCCAGCGGTTGAGGTCGATGTCCTTGCAGCGCTTGGAGCAGAACGGGTAGGTCTCGCGCGCCGAAGGCTTGCCGCATTCGGGGCAGGGGCGCCTTGGCCGCAGCGGCGTCACCTTGTCGTCCGCGCTCATGGCCGCGCCGAGGACCAGTTTTGATGGACCTTGAAGCCTTCGCCTGAAAGCAACGCTACGGTCTCGTAGAGCGGCAAGCCGACGACATTGGTGTAGGAGCCGACCAGCTTGACGACGAAAGCGCCCGCAAGCCCCTGTACGGCATAGCCGCCGGCCTTGCCGCGCCATTCTCCCGACGCGACATAGGCGTCGATCTCCTCGCGCGGCAGCCGCTTGAACCGCACGCGCGTCTCGACCAGCCGCTGGCGCAGTTTGCCGCCGGGCGTGATCAGGCAGATGCCGGAATAGACCCGGTGCGAACGCCCCGACAGCAATCCGAGACAGTTGGCGGCATCGTCGAGCGTCTCGGCCTTGGGCAGGATGCGCCGCCCGACAGCGACCACCGTGTCGGCGGCCAGCACCAAGGCCGGCGCGTAGTCGGTTTCCGACTTCAGTGAGGCAAATGCCTTTTCGGCCTTTTCCTTCGACAGCCTTTTGGCCAGCGAGCGCGGATGCTCGGCACGCAGCGGCGTCTCGTCTATGTCGGCAGGCAATATGCGGTCCGGTTCGATGCCGGCCTGCTGCAGGAGTTCGATGCGGCGCGGCGAACCCGAGGCAAGCACCAGCTTCAGCAAAATGCTCATCGCGGACCAGTCGGCCTTGATCTTACTTGAAACGATAGGTGATGCGGCCCTTGGTCAGGTCGTAGGGCGTCATCTCGACCAGGACCTTGTCGCCGGTCAGCACGCGGATGCGGTTCTTGCGCATGCGGCCGGCCGTATGGGCTATGATTTCGTGTTCGTTTTCGAGTTTCACCCGGAACATGGCGTTGGGCAGCAGTTCCGTGACGACACCCGGAAACTCGAGGACTTCTTCCTTCGGCATTCGATACCTTTGCTTGGATGGTTTCCCGGCGTTTAGAGCATGATGCCGAAAAGTATGAAGCGGTTTTCGGACGACATCATGCTCTACTTCTTTGATCTAGAGTCGGAAGCTGTCAGGTCGAAGAGACCCAACCGCATCCGACTCTAGCCGGAAATTCGGCGGAACCTATATGATAATCGTCGGCTTGTGAACACGCTTAATCCGTCGCGTTTTTTGCTTCCGGAAGCAAAAAACGTCGGCCTATGCGCAACTTCAGCCGTTCGCGCACATCGCGATAGGCCGCGATGATCTGCTCGCGCGTGCCGCTGGCGCCGGTAGGATCCGGCGTCGGCCAGTATTCGACCTCGACGGCGAGCGAGCGGGTGAGCTCCAGCGCGGCATGGTGCGCCTCCGGCGCGAGCGTGACGATGAGATCGAAATAGTCGTCTTCCAGCTCGTCCATCGTCCTTGGGTGGCGCTCGCCCAGCGACAGGCCTTCCTCGGCAAGCACGGCATCGACGAACGGGTCACGCTCGCCGCTGCGCACGCCCGCGGAGGCGACGAAGGTGCTGGCCGGCAGCATGCGCCGCGCCAACAGCTCGGCCATCGGCGAGCGCACGGCATTCATGCCGCACAGGAACAGGATCGAACGGGGCGGTGCGCCGGCGGTCAGGGGTTAACCCCGCCAATGGAGCACGCAGACCAGCGTGAACAGCCGGCGCGCCGTGTCGAAATCGATGTCGATCTTGCCGGCGAGCCGGTCCATCAACGTCTGCGAACCCTCATTGTGCAGGCCGCGGCGACCCATGTCGATCGCCTCGATATGGCTCGGCGTCGAGGAGCGAATGGCGTCGTAATAGCTTTCGCAGATCATGTAGTAGTCCTTGACGATGCGCCTGAGCGGCGTCAGCGACAGGATATGGGTCACCACGGCGGAACCGTCGTCGCGCGTCACGGCGAAAACCAGGCGGGACTCGGCCAGCGACAGCTTCAGCCGGTAGGGGCCGGCGCCGCTGTCATTGACCGGTTGAAAACTGTTCTCCTCGATCAGGTCGAAGATCGCCACCGCGCGTTCGTGCTCGACGTCGGGCGTCGAACGACCGATCGATTCATCGAGTTCGACATCGATCAGCCTCGCCCGGGTTTGATCGGAGCCCGACATGGCGCCTACATGTTCAGCCGGATAGCGACGGAGCGTCCATGCGCGTCGAGCCCTTCCGCCTTGGCCAGCGCGATCGCGGCGGGCGCCAGCGCGCGCAATTGCTCGGGCCCGAGCTTCAGGATCGAGGTGCGCTTTACGAAATCGAGTACCGAAAGCCCTGACGAGAAACGCGCCGAGCGCGCCGTCGGCAGCACGTGGTTGGAACCGCCGACATAGTCCCCGATGGCTTCCGGCGTATGGCGGCCGAGAAACACGGCACCGGCATTGTGCATCCGCGACAGGAAGCCCTCGGCGTCGTCGATTGCCAGTTCGACATGCTCGGCCGCGATGCGGTCGACCAGAGGCAGCGCCGCCTCGATCGCCTCGACCTCGATCACCGCGCCGAAATCGCGCCAACTCGCCGCTGCCGTCTCCGCCCGTGGCAGGTTTGGCAGCTGCCGTTCGACCGCCTCCTCCACCGCCTTGCCAAAGGCCGGATCGTCGGTGATCAGGATCGACTGCGCGGACGCGTCATGTTCGGCCTGGGCCAGGAGATCGGCGGCGATCCAGTCGGGATCATTGTCGCCGTCGGCCACGACCAGCACTTCCGAGGGGCCGGCGATCATGTCGATGCCGACGGTGCCGAACACCTGGCGCTTGGCCGCCGCGACATAGGCGTTGCCAGGGCCGACGATCTTGGCGACCGGCTTGATCGTCTCGGTGCCATAGGCCAGGGCAGCGATCGCCTGGGCGCCGCCGACGCGATAGATTTCCGGCACGCCGGCAAGGTCGGCCGCCACCAGCACAAGCGGATTGATGACGCCGCCGGGTGCCGGCACCACCATGACGATGCGCTCCACGCCGGCGACCTTGGCCGGTATGGCGTTCATCAGCACCGAACTCGGATAGCTCGCAGTACCGCCCGGCACGTAAAGCCCGACCGCCTCGACCGCGGTCCAGCGCCAGCCGAGCTCGACGCCCGCGGCGTCGGTAAAGCGGTCGTCCTTCGGCCGCTGCCGCTCGTGATAGGCGCGGATGCGGTCGCGCGCGAATTCGAGCGCCTCGATCGTCTGGTGGTCGCAAGCGGCATAGGCGCGGGCGATCTCGTCCTTCGACACGGCAATGCCGAGTTCCCTGAGGTCGGCCCGGTCGAAGCGTCTGGTAAAGTCGACGAGGGCGGCGTCGCCGTCGGCGCGCACGCGCGCGATGATCTGGCGCACGGCCGCGTCGACATCGGCCGACACTTCTCTCTTGGTGGTGAGGAAAGCGGCGAAACGCTGTTCGAAATCGGCGTCGGACTGGCGAAGCGTGATGGCCATCGCTCAGGCCCTGTGCACGGGACGCGACGTGGCTTCCCACGCGCCGCCGACATCGGCAAGGCGGGCCTCGATGCATTCGACATCGAGCATGATTGCGCCGCCTCCCGAAAAGATCAGCTCGACGATGCCGGCCGGCTTGCTGATCTCGATGAAGCTGATCGCCAGCAGCGACAGCACTTCGGCCGGCTTGTCGCGGGCTATGCCGCTGGTCTTGGCGCCCAGAACCCGATCGAAATGCAGCACGGCCTGGCGCCGTTCGTTGTGCTGGCGAAAGAAGCCCGATTTGGCCTCCCAGACGAAACGGTTCATGGTCAGCACGAAACGCTTGGCCGCGGGAAGGTATTCAAGGTCCGAGACTTTCATCACGGCGTCCTGGACATGGGCGGAGACGATGCTCAGGTCCTGGTCGTCGAGGGCGATAAGCTTAAGGCCGTTCATGCGGATTTCGCACCTGAAAATTGACTGTTCAGCCTTCTGTTAGAGCATGATCCCGAAAAGTGGAAACCGCTTTTCGGAAAAGATCATGCTCGAACAGGAATCCGGAGGTCATTCCGGTCCGTGCAGCCGTGAGGCGGGCGGGGATCGGCCTAAGCCGAGATCCGTTCGATCACCGCGCCGCAATTGGACAGCTTTTCCTCCAGCCGCTCGAAGCCGCGGTCGAGATGATAGACGCGGTTGACCGTGGTTTCGCCTTCGGCCGCCAGGCCGGCAATGACCAGCGAAACGGAAGCGCGAAGGTCGGTCGCCATGACAGGCGCGCCTTTCAATTTCGGCACGCCGTCGACGATCGCCGTCTGGCCCGAAAGTGTGATGTGTGCGCCCAGGCGCGCCAGTTCCTGCACATGCATGAAGCGGTTTTCGAAGATCGTCTCGGTGATGCGCGACTTGCCCTTGGCCATGGTCATCAGCCCCATGAACTGCGCCTGCAGATCGGTCGGGAAAGCCGGGAAGGGCGCCGTCGTCACGTTGACCGGTGAAATGCCGGCGCCGTTGCGCTTGACGCGGATGCCGGAATTGGTCGGCGTGATCTCGGCGCCCGTCTGCGCGATCACGTCCAGCGCGGTCTGCAGCAAATCGGGACGCGCGCCCTCGAGCACGACGTCGCCGCCGGTCATGGCGACGGCCATGGCATAGGTTCCGGTCTCGATCCGGTCCGGGATGACGCGCACGCGCGCGCCCGACAGCGCCTCGACGCCGTCGATGGTGATGGTTGGCGTGCCGGCGCCGGAAATCTTGGCGCCCATGGCATTGAGGCATTCGGCGAGGTTGACGATCTCGGGCTCGCAGGCGGCGTTTTCAAGCACCGTCTCGCCCTTGGCGAGCGACGCCGCCATCATCAGCACATGGGTGGCGCCGACCGACACTTTCGGAAAGACGTAACGGTTGCCGACGAGGCGGCCGTTCCTGGTCTTGGCGATAACGTAGCCGGTGTCGACGTCGATGTCGGCGCCCAGCGCCTGCAGGCCTTCCAGGAACAGGTCGACCGGCCGCGTGCCGATGGCGCAACCGCCCGGAAGCGACACCTTGGCCTCGCCCATGCGGGCCAGCAGCGGGCCGATGACCCAGAACGAAGCGCGCATCTTCGACACCAGCTCGTAGGGGGCCGTCGTGTCGACGATGTTGCGGGCGGAAAAATTGATGGTGCGCGAATAGCCTTCATTCTGCTTTTCGCGGCGTCCGTTGACCGAATAATCGACGCCGTGATTGCCCAGGATGCGGATCAGCTGCTCGACATCGGCCAGATGCGGCACGTTTTCGAGCGTCAGCGTGTCGTCTGTCAGAAGCGACGCGATCATCAGCGGCAGGGCGGCGTTTTTCGCGCCCGAGATCGGAATGCTTCCGGCGAGCTTGTTGCCGCCGACAATTCTGATGCGATCCATGAAGACTATCCCCTCGGCCCTGAAAGCCGGTTTCAATCGTTTGAGTATCGGCCCGTCTAGACCATCGGCCAAGCTGGTTCAAGAAATAGGATTTCCTGGCACCCGACCCAAGAGTGGCGGATTTGAGTTAATCTTTTTGTATTTCCTTCGCCGCGCCGACCCCGTCCGGCCGCTTGCCGGCGTCGCCGGCGCGCCGCGAGCGCGACTGCGCCTTGCGTTTCAGCAGATTCGCGCGCAGCTGCTCGGCCAGGCGGTCCTTGCGGCCGGTGCCGCCCTTTTTCGGTGGAATTGTCTTATCGTTCATCGTCCCGTCCTAGCCGGCGGCCGGCCAGCCCGCTATTCAGGCATAACCAACATTGTGGCGCGGCCATGTCATCAAAACGTATCCGGCAAAGGCTTTCACAGATGCTTTGCACTTGGCCTTGCGCTTGCCGGTTCGATATGGCAGAAGCCCCGCCATCAGCGGCTGCGGTAGCTCAGTGGTAGAGCACTCCCTTGGTAAGGGAGAGGTCGAGAGTTCAATCCTCTCTCGCAGCACCAGACTGCCCGACATTTTCAGCGCCATCCGTCCCATTCTTAAGCCCTTGCGGCACGAACGAGCAAAAAAAGGCGCATCCGGCACCTGAATCCGAGATTTCGCGCAAGGTTGGTTCTCGTCGCGCTTTCATGGCGGGAGCAAATCGGCCTGCTTGCTTTCCTCCGCGACGAGCGCCGGCCCATAGCGGGCGACCGCTTGGCGCCCTTCCGCCCCCCACCCGCCCGATCGGACGGTTGAAAACATCGGCATTGGCGAGCCGGGCGAGTCCGCTCCGGTCAGTGCCTTGAAGCATGACCTGGTGCGGCCGTCGTCCCGATCAGAGTCGCAGGGCGAAGCGCCGTCCGCGCAGACGGCGCTGGCCGCGGCTTCATCGGGACGCAAATTCCGATATCGCCATTTGCGCTGGTCGCCCGATCGTGATTCAAGTCGGCGATTCCGAGGGCTTTCCCGCTGGAGCGCAGCATGACCTTGATCACACGCCGTCGACTTCTGAAATCGACAGCGTTTGCCGGTGCGGGCGGGCTCGTCGCGATGGGGAGGCTTGGCGGCTGGGCCGCCGCCACGCCCGAGCCGGTGGTGCTGCGGACGGCCAGGATCCAGGCCAGGCTGATGGAGATCGGTCCGACCCGGGACGTGCTGACCTATGGCAGCGCCGGGATGCCGCCTGTGCTGAGGATGAAAAAGGGCGAGCCCTTCGCCGCCCGGCTCGTCAACGCGATCGACGACCCGACGACGATCCACTGGCACGGCGTTCGGGTCCCCAACAAGATGGACGGCGTTCCGTTCCTGGTCCAGCCCTACGTCTATACCGGCGATCATTTCGACTACGCCTTCACGCCGCCCGATGCCGGCACCTTCTGGTATCACCCGCATTGCAACACGCTGGAGCAGATGGGGCACGGCCTGACCGGCGTCATCGTGGTCGAAAATCCCGGTGATCCGAAATTCGATGCCGAAATCGTCCTCAATCTGCGCGACTGGCGCCTCGGCGACGATGGCCAGTTCATCGATCAGTTCCGGCCGCGCGATGCCGCGAGAACCGGCACCTATGGCACGGTGCGCACGGCCAACTGGCTCGACCAGCCGCACTATGACGCGCCAGCCGGCGGGCTGGTGCGGCTGCGCGTCGCCATCACCGACGCGACGCGCATCCATGCCTTTCGCGTCGACGGCGCGGAGGCGACGGTGATCGCGCTGGATGGCAATCCGGTGCCGCAGCGTTTTTCGCCCGATGCCTTGCTGCTTGGCCCGGGACAGCGCATGGAACTCGCCATCCGCATGCCTGACGCGGAGGGCGCGGTCATGAGCCTGCGGGACGTCAGGGGCACCAAGCCCAAGGTGCTGGCTACCTTGCGTGCGGCTGGCAGCTCGCTGAAGCGCGACATTCGTGATGTCGCGCCGCTGGAGGCCAATCCGGTGGCGGAGGTCGATCTCTCCGCTGCCCAGCATATTTCGCTGGCGCTCAGCGCCACGGCCGAGAACATTCCGAGCGACGGCATATGCGGTTCGCTCGGCTACAGTTTCTGGGCCATCAACAAGGTGCCGTGGCCGGGTGACACGCCGGATCCGACCGCGCCGCTGGCCGAATTGAAGCTTGGCAGGAGCTATGTCATCGACATGGAGAACCTGACGCCGCAATCGCATCCGATGCATTTGCACGGCATGAGCTTCAAAGTGCTGTCATCCTCGACTCGGCCCGTGCAGCCGCTGGTTTCCGACACCTATCTCATCCAGCCCAACGAGAAGGTGAGCCTCGGCTTCGTCGCCGACAATCCCGGCGACTGGCTGCTGCACTGCCACATCATCGAGCATCAGAAATCGGGCATGACGAGCTACGTCAGGGTGACCTGAAACCGAGCGCGTGCCGCGGCCTACTTGCGCAGTTGCACCTCGATCTCGTCGAGCACCTTGTCCTTGCCGATGCCGGTGAGGAAGGCGAGGCCCTTGATGACCGGCTTGGTCACCGAAGCCGAGATCGGCGTCGTGGCGACGATGAAGTCGACGCTGTCGGCCAGCCCCGGCACTTCGGTCGCCTTCGCCTGCTGGGCGTTGAAGGTCAGGCCGCGCTGCTTCATCGCCTCGGTGACGGCGACGTTGACCGCGGTCGAGGTGGCTATGCCCGTGCCGCAGGCAAAGAGAATTGTTTTCTGTCTGGACATCTCTTTCTTCTCCTTGTTCAGCCGAGCACGGCCCGAACGTCGTCTAGCGTCGTGGCCGACCTCAGGCCGTCCAATGCATCTGAATTCTGGATGGTGGCCATGACGGCCTGCAGCGCTTCAATCTGCTTGTCCTTGTCATTGATGGCAAGCAGGAAGACGAAGCCGACCGGCAGCTTCTCGTCGGGGTCTTCCATGTTGGCGAAGACGACGGGGTGCTTCAATGTGCCCAAAGCGATCCCGGGCTTCAGGACATGTTCGGGATCGGTGTGCGGCACCGCGACATTGTCGGGGCGCTCCAGCGGCAGTCCTGTCGGGATGGTCAACTCGCGACGCACGACCGCGTCGGCATAGGAGTTCTTGACATAGCCGAGCGTCTCGAGCCGGCCGGCCAGGATGCGGATGATCTGCTCATTGGTCGAGGCATCGGATCCGAGCGCGATCGCTTCGGGGTCCAGAAGCTGCATGAGGCTGTCAGACATGTTTTTGCTCCGTCGGCAAAATCGTGCGCCCGGGGAGGGCGCACGATCATTTCAAACGTCAGGCGCGACGAGGCTCAGGCCGTGCCTTCGGCCGGCTCGTCCTCGGCGCCCGCTGCCCGCTCCCAGCCGAGCGTGTTGCGACGATAGAGGACGAACAGTGCGGCGATGACCACGGCGATCACGACGATGCCGGTAAGGCCAAGTCCCTGGATCGCCTCGATGATCACATAGGGCACCCACAGGAAGCCGTCGACGACGGAGGTGATCTGCAGCGCGTCTGCCGGCAGCTTGAAGCCCGAGGCGACGGCAGCACTTGTGAACAGCGGCGCCAGCGCGTTGGCGACGTAGAAGCCGATCGCCAGCGTCACCGTGCCGATCACCACCATGCGGAACACATTGCCTTTGACCAATGGCGCGGTCATGGCGACGATGAAGGGAATGACCGCCAGGTCGGCGAACAGGATGACGCGGTTGCCCGGCAGGATCACCGACAGGATGATCGCGATCGGCACAAGGATCAGCGATGACGAGATCGCGGCGGGATGACCGATCAGGATGGCGGAGTCCAGGCCGACCAGAAGCTCGCGGTCGCCGGTGCGCTTGCGCACGAATTCCTGCGCCGCGTCGGAGACCGGGATCAGGCCCTCCATCAGGATCTTCACCATGCGCGGCAAAAGCAGCATGACGGCTGCCAGGGTCATGCCGGTGCCAAGCACCTTGGCGAGCACCGTGCCGAGATCGCCCGCATTGTAGAAGGCGATGGCACCGAGCACGAGACCGATGATCAAGCCGAGCACGACAGGTTCGCCGAACACGCCGAACCGGCGCTCGATGGTCTCGGTGTTGATGTTGATGCGGTTGATGCCGGGAATGCGGTCCATGATCCAGTTCAGGATGATGGCGATCGGCAGGATCTGCGCGGAAGCCAGGTGCGGCACCGAAATGCCGGGCACGCCGTAGAACTGCTGCACTGCGCGCGCCGACCAGTCGGCGAACAGCAGCGACAGTGCCGCGACCAATGCCGCGATGGCGATGCCGTAGGCCAGATTGTCGGTCGCCGCCACGACCAGCGAGCCGACAAAGGCGAAGTGCCAGAAGTTCCAGACGTCGACATTGAGCGTGCGCGTCATGCGCGTCAGCAACAGCACGATGTTGACCAGGATGCCGACGGGGATGACCCACAGGCCGACCGACGAGCCGAAGGCGATGGCGGCCGCCGACGGCCAGCCGACATCGATGATGTCGCGATGAATGCCGGTGTTGGTGACGATGGCCTTGGCGACGTCGCCGATCGACGTGAACATCAGGCCAAGCACGAGGTTGATGCCGATGAAGGCGACGCCGATGGTGACAGCGGCGCGAAAAGCCTTGCTGACCTTTGCGCCCAGAACGACGGCTATGATGAAAATGACGATCGGCAGCAGCACTGTTGCGCCGAGCGTGTCGATGGCCCCTTTGAGGCCCGCAAGAATAGTATCCATTTGTCCTCCCCTGGAGCACCGAGCCCGACCCCCGGGTTCGAAATGATGCCCCGTTGACCTCCAACGCCTTTGCCGCCAACCTCGGCGCAAAGGCACTCCCCGTTCTGCCCGCGAGGCGGAATGCGTCCCGCTCGGTGATGCGGGATGAACATTTGCCTTCGCTGGCGAACGAATGTTTTATTGAGGCAGTTCAAGGCAATGTCAATTGGCAAGTCTTTGAACCCAAGGCATCCGGGCTGACGGAGCCTTCGCCTGTGCGCTCTTGACGGAGCATTGAACGGAAAAACCCGCCTGTGCGGCGGGCCCTTGGCGCAACTCAGCACCATAGGCAAATATGTAGCATAGTTGCCCTCACCCGGTCAAGAAAAAATTCCTATCATGAGAAGCCGCCGGCACAGCGGACTGGCAGTCGTCAGGTCTTTGTCGCCGAGTTCGGAGCCCCGCTTCGGTCCAGTCGGGACTGGGCCGAGCGCCTCTATACCGCGCGATTTCATGGGAAATTGACTGTCGAGGCCAGTTTCGTTGGCAAGGAGGAGCTATTCCCTGCTAATCCGACGCGAACCAGGAAGCTGTGGACATCCCCGCATGACCAATGTCGCCTTGACCGGGCTCGCCCGCGATCTCGCCAGCCGTGCCGCCGAGGGCCGCCCGGTACGCATCGGCGTCATCGGTTCGGGCGAAATGGGCACCGATCTGGTCACGCAAGGCATGCTGATGCCCGGCATTTCGGTCTGCGCGGTCTCGACAAGACGTCCGCACACGGCACGCGAAGCGATCCGCATCGCCTATGGTGACGAAGCGATGGCCGTCGAAGCCGATACCACTTCGAAAGTCACCGCGGCGATCGAGTCGGGAAAGATCGCCATCACCTCCAACGAGATGCTGGTCACCAATCCGCTGATCGACGTCGTCATCGACGCCACCGGCAAGCCCGGCGTCGCCGCCGACTTCGACCTGATGGCGATGCAGCATGGCAAGCATCTGGTGATGATGAATGTCGAGGCCGACGTCACTATCGGCTGCTATCTCAAGCAGCAGGCAGATCGCCTCGGCGTCGTCTATTCGGTCGGCGCCGGAGACGAGCCCTCGAGCTGCATGGAGCTGATCGAGTTCGCCTCCGCACTGGACTTGACCATCGTCTCGGCCGGCAAGGGCAAGAACAACCCGCTTAACCACGATGCCGTGCCCGACGACTATCGCGAGGAAGCGATCCGCCGCAACATGAACCCGCGCATGCTGGTCGAGTTCGTCGACGGTTCGAAAACCATGGTCGAGATGTGCGCCATCGCCAACGCCACCGGGCTGGTGCCCGATGTGCCCGGCATGCACGGCCCGAAGGCCGACCGCGACGACCTCGTCAAGGTGCTCATTCCGCGCGAGCATGGCGGGCTGCTCACGAAAAAGGGCGTTGTCGACTACACCATCGGCAAGGGTGTCGCACCCGGTGTCTTCGTCATCGTCGAGGCGACCCACCCGCGCATCGTCGAGCGCATGGACGACCTGCATATCGGCCACGGTCCCTATTACAGCCTGTTCCGGCCCTACCATTTGACCTCGCTGGAAGTCCCGCTGACGGCAGCCCGCATCGTGCTCTTCGGCAAGCCCGACATGGTGCCGCTGCCAAGGCCGGTCGCCGAGGTATGCGCCGTCGCCAAGCGGGATCTGCTCGCCGGCGAAACCTTCGATGCGATCGGCGAGACCTGCTATCGCTCCTGGACGATGACCGTCGAAGACGCTCGCGCCCGGCGTGCCGTGCCGGTCGGCCTGCTCGAGGGCGGCAAGGTGCTGAAACCGGTGAGGAAAGGCGAGCTGTTGACGGCCGACAACGCCGCACCCGACCGGGCGACGAGACTGTTCGCTCTGCGCCGGCTGCAGGATGAGATGCTGTACGAAAAATAAGCCCGTTGTGGCGCTGTCATGACAGATGCACTATATTGTAATGGCAGATGACGCTGAGGATCGACCAATGAACCTCCAGATCAGGGACCCGCGTGCACGTGAGCTGGCACAGCGGCTCGCCGCCAAACGCAAGATTTCGATGACCGAGGCGGTGATCGAAGCTCTTGAGTCCGAACTGAAACGGGAAAGTGGACGCGCTCCGTTGGCGCAGCGGCTGGCTGCCATCGCTGATGAACTCAAAGCCAGAGCTGGTCATGGCGGCCGGCCCGTAGACAAGGATGAGATCGATGAGATGTGGGGCCACTCTTGATGTTTGTCGACACCTCGGTGGTCGTCGCAATTCTTTCGGGAGAGGGAGATGCTGGCGAGTGGAGCAACCGCATCGCGGTAGCACCTCGCAAAATTACTTCCGCGTTGGTGGTGCTCGAAGCGGCTATGCGGCTTTCAACTATGCTGGCCGTTGAGCCGCTTGTCGCTGAAGTGGCGATAGAGGCTTTTCTGCGCGAGTCCGAAATCGAAATCGTTCCGATCGACGCCGGCGACGCCAAGCTCGCGGTCCAAGCTTTTTCAGACTATGGAAAAGGACGCGGGCATCCCGCCCAACTCAACCTGGCCGATTGCCTGTCCTATGCATGCGCAAAGAGTCGTGGCTCTGCTCTGCTCTACAAAGGCAACGACTTCTCGCATACCGATCTGGCCTAGGGAGTCTGCTCTATTTCCCCAGTTCGATCGACCGCAGCCGCGCCGCTTCCACCGCTTGCGTGAGGAGATTGGTCAACCGGTCCTCGCCCATCAGCACACCAAGCGCCGCCGCCGTCGTGCCGTTCGGGCTGGTCACCTGCTGGCGCAGCAGGCCCGGCTCCTCGCCGCTTTCGGCGGCGAGGGAGGCGGCACCATAGACGGTCTGCATGGCGAGCAGCCTGGCGGTCGCCGCCGGCAGGCCCGCCTTCTCGGCGGCGACGGTCAGCGCTTCGATGAAATGGAAGATATAGGCCGGCCCCGATCCCGACACGGCGGTCACCGCATCCATCAGTCCCTCCTCGTCGATGGTGGCCACTTCGCCGCTGGCCGACAAGAGGTCGGCGACGAAACGCTTGGTGTCGTCGGAAACCAGCGGATTGGAAAACACCACCATCATGCCCTTGCCAATGGAAGCAGGCGTGTTGGGCATGCAGCGCACAACAGGCGCGCGGTCGCCCAGGATTTCCTCGAAGGTGGCGACCGGCGTGCCCGCGGCAATGCTGACGAAGGTGGTGCGCCCTTCGCCGAAACGTTTGTAAGCGGCGGTGACGTCGCGGATCACCTGGGGCTTCACGGCGATGACGATGAGATCAGGCACGGCACCGGCCGGGATATCGGTGGCGTCGGCAGCCGTTCCGCATCCGAGTGCGGCCGCGCGCTGGCGCAGGTCGGCATTGGGCTCGACCACGAAAACGGACGACGGTGCAAGCTTGCCGGATTTCAGCCAGCCCGAGAGCATGGCGTAACCCATATTGCCGCAGCCGGCGAGAACAAGCCTGATCGTCATCGAAAGCCCTCCGAGGAAAGGCTTCACATAAACGCTCGCGGATCAACGGGGAAGCCCTGTCAGGTGGAGTGGCCCAATCGCGCGCCACGACCGGCGTTGCGCAGCGCGACCGGACGCAGCGAAACTTGTCTGAGCCCAAGCACACCGAGCACGAAGAACAGCCACACCGGATCGCCGCGGTGGAAGAAGAAGCTTTCTAGGAAGGCGTTGAGCGCGGCGAACAGCACCACCATCATGAAGAAATCGCCGAGATAGATGTTTTCCTTGCGCAAGGGAATGCGCATGTAGTCGCGCAAAGGGGCGATCAGGAAAGTGTAGACCGCCACGCAAAGCGCCGGAATGCCCATCAGCACGGCGATGTCGAGATAACCGTCATGGCCGTGCACGATGGTCCTGATATCCCACGGTCGGTCGAAGGGCTGATCCTGGTTGAGCAGCAGCGGCGTTCCCCAGAAACTCTCATAACCGTAGCCGGTCCACGGTTTCTTCGCCAGCATCTCGCCGGCGAACTCCCAGAGCGTGGTGCGCCCGGTATAGGTCAGGCCGGGGAAATAGATCGCCGCCAGCTGTTTCACCGGCGGCAGGAAAACGATGCCCAGCGTGCCGACCGCGGTGGCGATGATCGCCAGTGCGAACAGGATCGGCGTGCCGAGTCGCATGCCGACGATGCTTGGAAACATGACGATCAGGATCGAGAACGGCACCAGGCCGGCCGTGGTCTTGGATCCGGTGTGCAGCATGAACACCATCGCCGCGACGAAAATTCCGGCGCCCCAGAACCGCTGCCCGCGCCGGAAGAGATAGAGGCCGGCGAAACTGAAGCAGGCCATGACCGGACCGGCGATGTTCTTGTGGGTGAACACGCCGCGCCACAGGCCGGCATGTTCCGGTTCTTGCGAATCGGCCGTGTGCATTGCCTCGTGCGGAAAGGCGATGAGGCCGAGGTAGGAAAGGCCCATGACCGCCACCGCGGTGAAGATGATGACCTTCGAGAAGGAATCCGCGTCGCGCGGCAGCACAAGGATCGTCGCCATGGTCAGGATGCCGATCATGGTGAAGGAGGCGGCGCGCATCGCCGAGGGCGGGTCTGTCGCCAGCACCACCGACAGGAAGAAGAAGCCCAGCATCAGCATCCAGGAAGGGCTGAGCAGCGAGCGCACGATGCGCGGGTCGGCGAAAGCCATCAGCGAAAAGACGGAAACGGCGCCGAGCGAGCCGAAGCCGAGCTGGTTGACGATGTCGCCGCCTTCGCCGGTGAGTTCGGCGCCCGCGGGCTGGAACGGGCGGAAGGACACCAGGATGACGGTGAACAGCAGCGCCGCGATCGCGGTTGCCACGCCGTCGCGCGTGAACGCGGCGCCGAGCGGCGCGCGCTCAGTTCTTTTCAGGCTGGCGGTATTGCTCATTGGCATATCCGAATTCGGCCAGCACGCGGCCCAGCGCCACATGGACAGGGTAGATTGCGGCCGCGGGCGATCCTGTCCGTGCCAGCCTGGCGGCCCCGCGAAATGGCGAGGCGGCAAGCAGGGCCAGGCTCTTCAGCAACACCCTGACGCCGGCCAGCGGGGTGCCGGCGCGTTTCTTCTTTTCGACCAGCGTCGAGATCACGCCGTTGCGCAGGCTGCGGGCGCGGATCCAGTCGGCCTCGACCCGCCGGGCCGGGACGGTCTCGGTCACGCTGGCCTCGGCGCACCAGCCAAGCGCGAAGCCGCGCTGCGCCGCCCGGCTCAGGAAGTCGGAATCGCCGCCGCCCATGAAATTGAATCTCAGGTCGAGGAACGGCGGCCCCATGGCGGTAAGCACGTTGCGCCCGACCAGGAGATTGCCGGACGAATAGAGCGCCGGCACGAGGCCCGTCTTGCGGTAGGGCGGCGCGAAAACCGGATGCTCGGCCCAGCGCGCATGGGCGGGATCGGCAAAGTCGGGCACTTGCGGGCCGCCGACAATATCGGCGCCAAGGCTTTCGGCCGCCCCGCACATCCGTTCCAGCCAGTGCGGATCGGCTATCTCGTCATCGTCGATGACCAGCAGGTGCCTGAAATTCGGAAAGTGCAGGATCGCCGCCTGCCAGCCGGCATTGTAGGCGCTGCAATTGCCGCGCTGATGCGCGATGATCACCATGCCCGGTATCTCGCCGCGCTCGAACAGCGGCAGCGACGCCTGGGCGCCGGCCCGAGCCTCGGCCTCGTTCTCAATGACGATGACGGCAAAGGGCCTGCCGGTCAGCTGCGCGCGCAGCGACGCCAGCGTTTGCAGGACCTGGTCCGGCCGCTTGAAGGTCGGCAAGGTGACGACGGCTTCGACGGCCTGCGTGTCAAGCCGGGGGGATCGTCCCGCGATCGATACCGAACCGTCTGATGGCAAAGGGATCATCCGTGTCAGCCGCATGGTGGGTCGAGTTCTGTTAGCACCATGACGATAACGTTTCGTTAATCACCTTTCACGGAGTGGCTCTTCAAGCCGAGGTTTTGGGTCGTCGATGCGCGCGCGTTTAATCAAGGGTTCACCGCGCTTTGCTACCGGCTGCACCACAGGATAGGTGAGATGCATCTGCTGTTCGCCACATCGATCGTGCCCGATGGCGCTCTCGCATCGGGCTACGAGATCGCCAATGCTGCAATCATCGCTGCCTTGCGGCGCGCCGGCGCGCGCGTCACCGTCATCGGCTTCATCTGGCCGGGGAAAGCCGCCGCCGATCCTGAAAGCACCATCGTTCTGGGTGCCGTGGACGTGCGCACCGAAAATGCTTCAGCGCTGCAAAAGCTTGCCTGGGTCGGCAAGGCGATGCTTTCGGGCCTCACCTTCGCGTCGGCCAAGGTGCGTGCGGTCTCCGATGCCGAAGTCCTCGCCGCCATCGAGCGCGCCGGCCCCTTCGACGGCTATGTGCTTAATTCCGTGCAGTTCGCCGGCGCCTTCGAAAAGCTCTTCGACGAGCGGCCTTCGATCTTCGTCGCCCACAATGTCGAGCATCTTTCGGCGCGGGAAAATGCCGCTGCCGCCCCGGGCATCTTCCAGCGCCTGTTGTTCCGCCGCGAGGCAAGGCTGCTCGAGAGCGTGGAAGAGCGTCTGTGCCGCCGCGCGCGTTTCGTCTTCACGCTGGCCGAGGAAGACCGTTCGGCACTTGGCGTGGCCTCCGACGACCGCTCGGCGGTGCTGCCGCTGGTGACGGGCGCCACGCCACCGGCGCACAACGGTCGGCGCAAGATCGAGTGCGACGCGGCGCTGATCGGCACCTGGACTTGGCAGCCGAACCGCATCGGGCTCGGCTGGTTCCTCGACAAGGTGGTACCGCATCTGCGCCCGGACTTCCGCATCAGGATCGCCGGCAGCATGCCGTCTGACATCGCCTCGACGCATCCCGGCATCGCTTTCGTCGGACGCGTGCCGGACGCCCAGGCTTTCATACGCGGCGGCGCCGTCATCCCGCTCATCAGCACCGCCGGCAGCGGCGTGCAATTGAAGACGATCGAAACGTTCGAGCTCGGCCTGCCCGCCGTTGCCACCAGCCACGCGCTGCGCGGCATCGACCATCGCCCGGTCAATTGCGCCGTCACCGACGATCCGGTCGCCTTTGCCAAGGCGCTGGAGGCCGCGGCGGCCGATATTACGGACGTCGACGGCAGCGCGTTCCACCGCCGGCAGCTCAAGGCGCTGGACGCGGCCATTCGGTTTGGCCTGGAGAAGCTCGGTCCGGTCATGCAGGAGGCGTTTGCATGAACATGCACGCCGCCCGCGCCTCGTTCGGGCCCGACACATTGAAGACGATCTTCGGCATCTCCGTGCTCGCCATTCGCTGGGACGACGCGATCGCCCTGCTGACGCGGCTGATCGCGGAACGACGCTTCACCAAGGTCAGCTTCCTCAACGCCCATAACGCCAATCTCGCCTACACCGATCCGGTGTTCGCCCAGGCGCTCGACGATTTTCTCATCCTGCCGGACGGCATCGGCGTCGATCTCGCAGCGCAGCTTCTCTATGGCGCGCCGTTCCCGGACAATCTCAACGGCACCGACTTCGTGCCGGCCTTTCTGCGGTCGGTGACCCGGCCGCTGACCGTGGGGCTGCTCGGCGCGACGCGCGTCAATGCCGAGGCGGCGTCGAAGAAGCTCGCGGCGATTGCCGTCCAGCACAGATTCGTGGTCATTCATGACGGCTACTTCTCCGCTGCGCAGGAGCCGGAAATCATCGAACGCATCGCGGCGCTGCGGCCTGATATGCTGCTGGTCGCCATGGGCGTGCCGCGCCAGGAATTGTGGATCGAACGGCACATCGACGAGCGCCACTGCACGCTGCCGATCGCGGTCGGCGCGCTGCTGGATTTTCTCAGCGGCGCCGTGCCGCGCGCGCCCTTGTGGATACGGCGCCTCAGGCTGGAGTGGCTGTTTCGCCTGGCGGTCGAGCCGGGACGGCTCTGGCGCCGCTATGTGGTCGGCAACCCCTTGTTCCTGTGGCGGGTCCTCAAACAGAAATTGTTCCGGCCCCAAGCCGGAGACGTCCGTTGAACGAGAGGTTCGTTCCGGGCGCGATCGCCGAACCCGGACTGCTTCGGGCAACGCCGACGGCAGCCATGGTGACGGCAAGCTATGCGCCGGATTTCGAGCGTTGCCGCCTGCTCTGCGAAACCCTCGACCGCCACGTCACGGGCGTCGCGCATCACTACATTCTGGTCGAAGGCCGCGACGTCAAATTGTTTCGACGGTTGGAGAGCGCCAACCGTTCCGTCGTCGACGAACGTGAGTTGCTGCCGCGCTGGCTGCATGTCTTCGACGATCCGCTTAGCCTGTTCCGGCGGCGCGTCTGGCTCAGCCTGAAGACGCAGCCGCTGCGCGGCTGGCACGTGCAGCAGCTGCGCCGCATCGCCGTTGCGGCGCACGCATGCCAGGACGTCCTGGTCTTCTGCGATTCCGACGTCGCCTTCCTGAAGCCTTTCGATTGCGGCGCGTTCTGGCGCGACGGCAAGGCGCGGCTGTTCCGCCGTGACGGCGTGCTTGCGCAGGACGGTCATGACGAGCATCGCACATGGTCGCGCAATGCCGGCTCCGCGCTCGGCATCGATCCGTCGAGGAATTCGGTTCACGATTACATTTCGACGCTGATCGCCTGGCGCCGCGACACCGTGCTGGCCATGTGCAGTCGGATCGAGGAGGTGCATGGCCGAAACTGGGTCGAGGTCGTCGGCTCGGCGCGCAAATTCTCCGAATGCATGATCTATGGCCGCTATGTCGACGATCTGCTGGACGGCGCTGGCCACTTCCATGGCTCGGAAGAATTCTGCCGCGTCCACTGGACCGGTGAGGCGCTGTCGGATGATGAATTCCGTCGCTTCGCTGCCGCCATGGCGCCCGAACAGGTGGCGATCGGCATGCAGTCCTTCATCGGCACCGATACCGGCCGCATCCGCCGGCTGATCGGGCTCGACCGATCCTGATCCTGAAAAGCGAACCGGTTCTCGGAAAGACTGCCCGGATGAAGGATCAGATCGCCTTCGCCGGCTTGCGCAGCGCCGAATAGGTCAGCAGCATCGACGCGAGATAGAGCAGCAGGAAGACGACGTTGAGCGACAGCACCAGCTTCGATGTGTCGGCAATGGTTGTCAGCACATAGGTCAGCAGCAGCGCCTTGAGAGCGGCGAGCAGGCCGAGATTGAGCGCCCGCACCAGCGTCTGGCCGCGCGCGAACAGAAGTTCCGCCTGGTATTCGACCAGATTGCGCAGTCCCGGAACGCCGATCGCAAGCGCCACCAGGGGAGCGGCCTCCGAGACGTTCTTGCCGAGCGCCCCGGGGAAGAAATGCAGCACCACGGCAAGCGCCAGCAGCGCCAGCGTCGAGACCGCGAATACGCCGCCTTCGATGCCGCTCTTGACCGCCAGCCGTGACAAGAGCTCCGGGGCGCGCATCATGCGCTGCACCAGCATCATGGAGAAGGTGCGGATCGGGATCGCCGTCAGGTCGACCAGCCGCATGATGATGGCATAGATGCCGGCCAGGTGCGGCCCGCCGATCGCCAGCACCAGAAGCTTGTCGAACTCCATCTGCAGGTAGAACAACACCTCGGCGCCGGCGACGTAGATCGAATCGGCGAGCCGCCTGAGATAGAGCTCGCCGCGCAGCCGCAGCCGCTGGCGCGGATAGAAGAGGCCGAACGCGACCAGCAGCGAGGCCGCGTTCGCGCCGATATAGAACCAGGACCACACCCAGACGCTGTGTTGCGCCCAGAACATGAACAGCACCGCGCCGGCCGCCCGCAAAGCGGTCGCCAGGATCGCCAGCACGGCGGCACGGCCGAATTTGCCGAGCCCGTTGTTGACGATCAGCGCCACCTCCACCGGCCGCCACAGAAGCGCCTCGGCAAAGACGATTGCCGCGAACACCGGCAGCGGCACGGTGCTGGCAAAGAAGATCAGGTAGACGATGTAGGAGGCCGCGGCGAGCAGCGGCAACGAGACGATGCCCAGCAGCAGGAAGCCTGCGGTGAAGGTGCCGATCAGGTTGGGGCGGATGGTGGCGGTGCGGTAGAGTGCCGAGATGAAGCCGAAGGCCAGAAGCCGCGACAGCATCACTCCGGCGGCCGAGGCGGTGGCGAACATGCCGAACTCGGCGATGGAAAGCGTATTGGCCAAGGCGATGAAGTAGGCGAGTGAAAACACCAGCCGCCCGCCGGCGCCGCTGATCGCTGAAAAATAGTCGCGAACCATCCCCCGTCTTTCGGCCACGAAGGTGCCGATCCGGGCGAGGGGCCGCCTCTGCGGTATGTCGCTGGCCTCAGTCATAGGTCAGGGAAAGGCATAGGCGGCAAAGTTTAACGTGCCCTTCTGAAATCTTCCTGCATCTGCTGAAATTCCAAGCAGCCGGCATCAAGCAATGCTTTCGGCCGCCTAAAATTAACCTTTTGTTTCCTATGCTTGTTTAGCGTGGCTTAACAAATGGCCGACTGCCGCTGTCTGGCGGCTGAAAGTAAGCTCCGCGACAATGGGCGACAGGGAAAATCGTGAGGACTGGAGGCGCGAGCGATCCTTGCTGGCGCTTGGCCAAGCCGTGCGCGGTGAGGACGAGGCATCGCTGGTCTCGCTTGGGGATCGGGCAAATCCGTCATGGCGCGAGGATGCCGCCACACGTCATCGCCTGGCGCGTTCGCAGCGCGAGGCGAAGATGAATCCGGCGCCTTCCGCATCCGCCGCAACGCAACGCTTGCAGCCGGGCGACGAGCCGGCTCCGGCGCCCTCCGGCATTTCGCATTCGCACCATGGGGCCGGTATCGGCGGTTCGGACCCGGCGATGCCGTATGAAGAGACGGTTCCTGAGATCGCCTCGAGCGTTGATTCCCCGCGCAGCACATCCGAACCGCTGAGCGCGAGCGAAGCGGGAACATCTCCTGGCGAGGATGCCGACAGCCAGCAATGGAAGCCCCTGATCGATCCGATGCAGGTGGTTCGCGGCGTCGCCAGGTCCAAAGCGCTGATCATCACCACGACGGTACTGGGCGCGGCGCTCGGCGTTGCGATTGCCCTGTCGACGCCGAAGAAATACGAGTCCACCACCGAACTGATCGTCGACCCGCGCGACCTGAAGCTTACGGATCGCGATCTCACCCAGGCGGTGGTCATGCCCGACGCGGCGCTCGTCAACGTCGAGAACCAGATCAAGTTGCTGACCTCCGGCACCGTGTTGAACAAGGTTGTCCAGGAGCTCGACCTGGTCGACGACCCCGAGTTCAACGGCCAAGGCAATGGCGGCCTGGGTGTCATGTCGCTGATCCGCTCGATCCTGTTGCGCCAGGACGGACCGGGCGGTGTCGACCAATCCCGCCGCCTTTCCCTTGCGATCGTCAACCTGGCCGAGAGCGTTTCGGTCGAGCGCGGCGGCAAGACCTCCGTGATCACCATCGGCGTCACCACGCAGGATGCCCAGAAATCGGCGCTCATCGCCGAAACGATGACGAAGGTCTTCCTGCAGACTTCGGGTGAAATCCAGTCCGACACTGCCGGCCGGGCCAACAACGAACTGACGGCGAAACTCGACGAGATGCGCAAGGGCGTCGAGGCGGCCGAGCGCAAGGTCGAGGATTTCAGGGCCACCCATGATCTTGTCGACGCGCAGGGCCATCTGATCAGCGACGACCAGATGCTCAAGCTCAACGAGCAGCTTTCCGTCGCTCGCGCCCGCACGCTGGAGCTGAACGCCCGCGCGGCCTCGGCACGTCAGGTCAACGTGAATTCGGTGCTCAGCGGCACCTTGCCGGAAGAGATCAACTCCAATTCCATGAGCGATCTGCGCTCGCAATACGCAACGCTCAAGCAGGAGGCTGATCGGGCAGCGGTCCGGCTCGGACCGCGCCATCCCGAGCGCCAGGCGCTCGAGGCCCAGCTCACCGGCGCGCGCGAACGCATCCTCGCCGAACTCAGCCGCATCGCATCGTCGCTGCAGGTTGACCTGAAACGCTCGGTCCAGCTCGAACAGGACCTTGCTTCCCGCCTGGCGCAGATGAAGGTGCGCAGCGGCGATGTCAACAGCGACCTTGTCTCGATGCGCGAACTGGAACGCGAGGCCTCGGCCAAGCGCTCGGTCTATGAGCAATATCTCCTGCGCGCCAAGGAGACCGGCGAGCAGAAGAATATCAACACCGCCAATATGAGCGTAATCTCGCCCGCCTCCATTCCGCTGGAGCCGAACGGGCCGTCGCGCGCCGTGGTGGCGCTTGCCGGCCTGCTGCTGGGCTTTGCCTCCGGCGTCGGTCTCGGCGCCATGCGCGGCGCCTATGAAAGCCTGCGTGAGACCGCCAGGTCACGATCCCGCCGTGACCGCAAGATAGAGGAGCGCCGGGCGCCGCTCGATGACCAGGCATTCCGGGCGCCGCCTCCGCCGGCGCCGCCGATACCGCAAGCATCGCCGCCGCAATCACCGCCGCCGCCACCAGCATCAGTGCCGCCGCTTGCCGCGCAGCCCGGAGCCGCTGCCACCGAGGGTCCAAGCCGGATCGGCTTGCTGATGTCGAGGCTGCGCAAAGCCGTGTCCCGCAAGCCCGCCACCGAGGCGCAGGACGATGCGTTTCCCGGTGCATCTGCATCGGCCGCTGTCGCCGAAGAGGGCCGGCCGGCGAGCACTCCGGCATTTCCCGACTATCCGGCTCCGGATTCCGCCTCTGGACATCGCCCGCCAGCTCCAGACTATCCGCGGCCATCTTTTCAGCCAGACGCGGACGCCGGCTATACGCGGCCCATGGGACCGCCATTGCGGTCGCCCCTGGTGCCGCAGCAGGCGATGTATCCGGCCTCGTCCCATCCCTATGCGCAGCCCTTGGTCTATCCGCACATGCAGCCTTGGCAGACGCGGTCGGCGGCAGGCCATCCCCAGGCCACGGCGCCCTATGGCGCGCCCATGCCCTACCCGGCCGCACCCGCTCCGGCTCAGCCGTCGGCCTATCCCGCCGCGCCGCTGGAGCAGCCCGCCGCCGCCGAGAAGGGCGCCGAGCAGGCGTCGATCGAGGAAATTCGCGCCAGCCTGCGCGAATTTCGCGAGGCTGTTCGCGAGCTTACCGAGAGCCGCGCGGGCCGCCGCTATTTCTGAGCCACAAGATAGTCTCCTGTGTCGAACAAAAGCGCGCCGGTTTCGCGTAAACGGCATCGGACGGCGCTTTGACGGGATTGCGTGTTCGAATTTTCGTCAAAATGCCGCGCGGTGTCTTTGCTGGGGACGCAGCCCGGCTGGCCGGGCCATGCAGGCTTCGGCGCACGCTTGAGAAAAGGATCCAAAGCGCCGCATTTTCGGACGCGGCCGGTTTGGCGGAACGTATCGAGGGGTGATTCATATGGCCGAAGTGATTGACGGCAAAAGCGTTGCCGAAGACGTGGTGCGGACGGTGAAGACCTTGACCGCCGAGCTTGTCGCCAAGGGCAAGATCCAGCCCGGTCTCGCCGTGGTCATCGTCGGCGAGGATCCGGCGAGCCAGGTCTATGTCGCCTCCAAATCCCGCACCGCCAAGGAATGCGGCTTTCATTCGGTCCAGCACACGCTGCCGGCGGATACCTCCCAGGAGGCGCTGCTCAAGATCATCGCCGACCTCAACGCCGATCCGGCCATCAACGGCATCCTGGTGCAGCTTCCGCTTCCCGCCCACATCGACGCCGGCAAGGTCATCCAGGCGATCGCGCCGCAGAAGGATGTCGACGGCTTCCATTTCATCAATGTCGGCAAGCTCGGCACCGGCGAACTCGACACCGCTTTCGTTCCCTGCACGCCCGCCGGCTCGATGCTCCTGATCGAGCGCGTGCGCGGCAAGGATCTGTCGGGCCTCAATGCCGTCGTCGTCGGCCGTTCCAACATCGTCGGCAAGCCGATGGCCAATCTCCTGCTTGCCGCCAATTGCACCGTCACCATCGCGCACAGCCGCACGAAGGATCTGCCGGGACTGGCCCGCACCGCCGACATTCTCGTCGCCGCGGTTGGCCGGCCGGAGATGATCAGGGGCGATTGGGTGAAGCCCGGCGCAACCGTCATCGACGTCGGCATCAATCGCATCCCGGCCCCGGAGAAGGGGGAGGGCAAATCCCGCCTCGTCGGCGATGTCGCCTATGCCGAAGCGGCCAAGGCCGCCGGCGCCATCACGCCCGTGCCCGGCGGCGTCGGGCCGATGACCATTGCCATGCTGATGGCCAATACGTTAGCCTCCGCCTACCTTGCGGCCGGGTTGAAACGGCCCTCCTTCTGACCACCAGAAAGCAGCAGCTTTGCCGAACCCAACTATTCCCTTGGAACGGCCGGTCATGAATGATCCCGTTCAAGGCGGCCGGCAATTCGCATTCCTGCTGGTCGACAAGTTCTCCATGTTCTCGCTGGCCGCCGCGATCGACACGTTCCGTTCGGCGAACCGGCTGCTCGGCCGCGATTTCTACGGCTGGACGACGGTATCGGCCGATGGCGATCCGGTGATGGCGTCCAACGGCTTGCCGCTCAAGATCGACTATGCGGTTGCCGACCTGCCGCCGGTCGACATCCTCTTCGTCTCGGTCGGGCTGACCACCGAATTTCCCGGCAAGAGCAAGGTGCTGGCGGCGCTACGCAGCTGGGGCCGGCGCGGCAACGCGCTCGGCGCGCTGTCGGTCGGATCCTATTTGCTGGCCGAGGCCGGCCAGCTCGACGGCTATCGCTGCACTATCCATTGGGAGAATCGCGCCGGCTTCGTCGAGCGCTTTCCCGACATCAACTGCACCGGCAACGTCTTCGAGATCGACCGCAAGCGCTACACCTGCGCCGGCGGTACCACCTCGATCGACCTGATGCTGGAGATCGTGCGCGGCGACTTCGGCTCGAACCTCGCCAATGGCGTCGCCAACCAGTTCCAGCACGAGCGCATTCGCTCGGCCGGCGATCGCCAGCGCGTCGGGCCGGAGCGCGACCTCACCGGCAAGTCGGAGAAGCTCAGGCGCATCGTCGAGCTGATGGCCGACCATCTCGACGAGCCGCTCTCGGCGGTGCAGCTCGCCAAATCGGCCGGCCTTTCGGTGCGTCAGGTGGAGCGTTTGTTCCTGCGCCACCTCAACGTCACGCCCGGCCGCTACTACATGCGGCTGCGGTTGGAGCGGGCGCGCGAATTGTTGCGCCAGACCAACATGCCGATCCTCGATGTGGCGATCGCCACCGGCTTCACCTCGCATTCCTATTTTGCCCAGAGCTACCGGCTGCAGTTTGGCCGTCCGCCTTCCGAAGAGCGCCGCACCACCTACTAAGCCTCGGACAAGCCGCGTCCGGGCTTGTGTCCCAGGGTGGGCTCAAATAGCTTCAGCCGGCGGACGGGCGGCTACTCAGGAGATTTTGATGGCGGGACTTGCACGGAGCGTCGCTGCGGCGTTTCTCCTTTTGTCGATGACGACATTCGGCTTTGCCGCGAACAAGGTCATCATCATCCTCGACGCTTCAGGGTCGATGTGGGCGCAGATCGACGGCAGGCCCAAGCTCGAAATCGCCCGTGAGTCGCTGAGAAGCGTGCTGCAATCGGTTCCCGCCGACGATGAACTCGGTTTCATGGCCTATGGCCATCGCAAGAAAGGCATTTGCGAGGATATCCAGCTGATCGTACCGCCGCAGGCCGGCTCGGCGAGCGCGATTTCGGCCGCGGCCGACAGCATGAAATTCCTCGGCAAGACGCCGCTGACATCAGCCGTCAAGCAGGCGGCCGAAGCGCTGAAATACACCGAGGACAAGGCGACCGTCGTTCTCATCACCGACGGGCTCGAGACCTGTGGCGGCGATCCTTGCGCGCTTGGCAAGGAACTCGAATCGTCCGGCGTCGATTTCACAGCCGACGTTGTCGGCTTTGGCCTTACGGCCGACGAAGGCAAGCAGATCGCTTGCCTCGCCGACAACACCGGCGGCAAGTACATCCAGGCGTCCGACGAGAAGGCGCTGCGGCAAGCTTTGGTCGAAACCGTCGCCGCACCGGCGCCGTCACCGCCCCCCGCGCCGGCGCCGGCAACCGAACCGGCGCCAGCGCCAGCGCCTGCGCCGGAGCCTGCAAGGCCTGCTTTCAATTTCCAGCCGACCGTGGTGATGGCCGAAGGCGGCGAGCCGATCACCGACGGCAATGCCTGGGAGATTTACAAAGCCAACCCCGACGGCTCGCGCGGCGAGTCCGTCACCACCGAATATGGCAGCTATAGCGGCAAACTCGATCCCGGCGACTATATCGTCGTCGCGCGCGACGACGAAGCCAAGGTCGAGCAGAAGGTCAAGATCGAGGCCGGCCAGGTCCAAAAACCGCTCTTTATCCTGAACGCCGGCACATTGATCATTCACCCGCATGCCAGCCAGGGTGCCGAGATCAGCAGCGAAGCCCGCGTCGATTTCGCCTATCCCGGTGGCAGCACCACCCATTACGGCGACACCCAGGCCATCGTGCCGGCGGGCGAACAGAAGGTGACGGTGCAGATCGGTGCCGGCACGGTGACGGAAACAATCCAGCTCGCCGCCGGGCAGACCGTAGAAAAGGACGTCGTGGTCGGCGTCGGCCAGGCCATGCTCAATGCCTACTATACGTCTGGCGGCGAGAAGGCCGACAATTCGGCCATCGGCTTTGAGATCGTCAAGGCGAAGAAGAAGATCGACGGCAGCCGCGACAGCGTCGAGCACTCCTATGGGGCCGACAGCAAGTTCTGGCTGCCGCCCGACGACTATGTGGCGGTGACAACGCTCGATCTCGCCGTCGTCGAGCAGCCTTTCAGCATCAAGCCCGGCGACAGCCAGGACGTGAAGGTCGTGCTCGATGCGGGCGTGCTCGCAATATCGGCGCCCGGCGCTTATTCGATTGAGGTGTTTTCGTCGAAAAAGGACATCGATGGCAAGCGCAAATCGCTCGGCTTCAACTACGGCGACAACTGGCAGCAGACGATCCCCGCCGGCGATTATGTCGTCGTCCGGCATATGTCGGATGAGGGTCATGACAAGGAGATGCCGGTGACAGTCAAGGCTGGCGAACGGGCCGAGATCACGGTTCAGTAGGGTTTGGTTGTCAGCAACAGAAGGGGCGGCCCACGAGCCGGCCTACCAGGCCGGTCTCGATTGGCGAACCGTCAAGTCAATCAACGACACCTACGACATTCCGGCCGTGCTGAAAGCTCGACCATGGACGAGATGCGATGAATGTGCTGCCCGAAATCGCCGGCGCTTTAGCCGGCCGAGCGAAGGTTTACCCAGCGGCTCCAGTTACCATACCGAGCGGTTTAAGCGCCTTTCCTCTGTGGGTTTGTCGCGCTCCTAAAACCCTCGACATTTCACGAGTGAAAAGGGATTTGCGATCTATACGGAAATCCCGTATGATTGTAGCCCATGACGCAGGACAGGTTCGACTCTGCCAAGGATGCGGCGAATCGCGAAAAGCACAAATTACCGCTGGCCTTTGGCGATCGGATTTTTGAGGACGACAACCATCTCATTATCCCCTCCATCCGAGAGATCGACGGCGAGGAACGGTTCAAGGTGGTCGGCATCGTCGGGGAGAAGCTGTTCACCGGCGTCTTCGTCTGGCGGGGTGAACAGCCCCGCTTCATCTCAGTGAGAAGGAGCAACAAGGGTGAAGAACGAGCATATCTCGCTACCTGCTGACCCGGCTGACGCCGATGACTTCGACGTGACGGCTGGGGCGATGGACCGGGGCCAGCGCGCCCGCCTGATCCGCAAGACGAGGACCGGGCTTGGCCTGTCGCAGTCCGAGTTCGCCAGCCGCTTCCGGGTTCCGGTCGGCACGCTACGCGATTGGGAGCAGGCGCGGGCAACCGCGCCGGATTTCGCTATCGCCTATGTGCGCGTGATCGGTCAGCATCCGGACATGGTGGCGAAGGCCGTCGCATAGCTGGCGTCACCGAGGAGTTTCGGCTTGCATGTCGTAGTTTCGGCAGCTTCGCGAATTTGCCCATATGGCGAGCTGACGAAAAATTGAGATTTTGTGGTGATTCGGAGGAATCATGAACAGCTAGCGTACGCCGCCAGCGGAGAGCAGTTGCATTCGAGAAGCACAGTGGGGCGAGTTATTTACGGAAAGCCTTGTGCTTTGCCCTTTCGGCCACGTCCGATCTCAGAAATCCTAATCTTCGCAACAAAATAACCGGCTTTGACGACGATCCCCGCGACAAGCAAGTAATCCACATTTCAGCTACGGCGGCCAGGAGCCGTCCCTTTTCATTGCAGTGCGAATTCCGCTGCGTCGGTTCCAAACGCGCTGGCCCCATGGTCGGCTCGACCCACCAGCTGACGGAACCCGGCGAAGAGCTCACGGCCGAAGCCGAACTCATTGCCGATGAGATCGGCTTCCGCCGTCCGACGCAGCGCGAATTCCGCTGCCGGTACCAGCACTTCAAGCGTGCCGGCATCCGCATCCAGCCGGATGATGTCGCCGTCGTGGATCCTGGCGATCGGGCCGTCCTCGACCGCTTCCGGCGTGACATGGATCGCCGCCGGCACCTTGCCGGAGGCGCCGGACATGCGCCCGTCCGTGACCAGTGCGACGCGCTGGCCGCGATCCTGCAGGATGCCGAGCACGGTGGTCAGCTTGTGCAGTTCCGGCATGCCGTTGGCCTTCGGTCCCTGGAAGCGGATGACGGCGATGAAGTCGCCGGTAAGCGTGCCGGCCTTGAAGGCCTCGTTCAGCCCTTGCTGGCTGTCGAACACCTTGGCCGGCGCCTCGATGATGCGCCGCTCCGGCTTCACGGCCGAAGTCTTGATGACGGCGTGGCCGAGATTGCCCGAAAGCACTTTCAGGCCGCCTGTCGGCTGGAACGCTTTCTTGAACGGCGCCAGCACCTTTTCGTCGCCGCTCGCGCGCGGCGAAGCTTCGCGCACCACATTGCCGTCAGCGCCGAGCCTTGCCTCGACCGCGTAAGGCCGCAGGCCTTCGCCCCATACCGTCTGCACATCTTCATGCAGCACCCCTTCGTCGAGCAACTCGCGAATGAGAAAGCCGAGCCCGCCCGCGGCGTGGAAATGGTTCACATCGGCAAGCCCATTGGGATAGACGCGCGCCAGGAGCGGTACCGCTTCCGAGAGGTCGGAAATATCCTGCCACGTCAGCGCAATGCCTGCGGCTGCGGCCATGGCGATCAGATGAATGGTATGGTTGGTCGAGCCGCCGGTCGCGTGCAGGCCAACCACGCCGTTGACGATGGAACACTCGTCGATCATCCGCCCGACCGGCGTATAGGCGTTGCCAAGCGCGGTGATCGCCAGCGCCCGCTTGGTCGCCTCGCGGGTCAAGGCGTCTCGCAGCGGCGTTCCCGGATTGACGAAGGAAGCGCCTGGCGTGTGCAGGCCCATGATCTCCATCAGCATCTGGTTGGAGTTGGCCGTGCCGTAGAAGGTGCAGGTCCCCGGTCCATGATAGGACTTGGACTCGGCCTCCAGCAGTTCGGCGCGGCCTGCCTTGCCCTCGGCGTAGAGCTGGCGAACCCTGGCCTTTTCATCGTTGGGCAGGCCTGTCGTCATCGGCCCGGCCGGAATGAACACCGCCGGCAGATGGCCGAAGGTCAGTGCCGCGATCACCAGCCCGGGCACGATCTTGTCGCAGACGCCCAGATAAACGGCGGCGTCGAACATATTGTGCGACAGGCCGATCGCGGCCGCCATGGCGATGACATCGCGCGAGAACAGCGAAAGCTCCATGCCCGGCTGCCCCTGGGTGACACCGTCGCACATCGCCGGCACGCCGCCGGCAACCTGGGCGATGCCGCCGGCCTCCCGCGCCGCTTCCTTGATCAGCGCCGGGAATGTCTCGAAGGGCTGATGCGCCGACAGCATGTCGTTGTAGGAGGTGATGATACCGAGGTTCGGCACCTTGTCGGCACCCAGCGCCACTTTCTCCGAGGGGCTGCACACGGCAAAGCCATGGGCAAGATTGCCGCAGGACAGCACCGCCCGGTTGGCGGTCTGGTTCGATGCGCTGGCGATGCGGCCGAGATAGCGCTCGCGGCCCGGCTTGGAGCGTTGGCGGATGCGCTCCGTGATGGCTTCGATATCGCGTCTGGCGGTCATGGCGTTCGGTCCTTTCAAGCGAGGTCCCGGAAACTTCCTCCCGCCGTTTGCCGGGACCAGATAAGTCTAGAGTTAGGGTGCCCAGAAAACCTCTACAGGCCTGGGGGCGGCGTCGAGCACGGCGCGGATCGGCTTTCGCGGACCGGGTGCCACCGCGCCGTCGAAGGCCGTGCGTTTGTCCTCGCCCTCTATGTGCAGCGCCAGGAAGCCGGCATCGACGATGCGCGCCAGCGACAGGGTCAGCCGCGGCTCGCCGGCGCTTGCCGCATGAACCGGCAGCACGATCCTGTGCGAGGACGGGTCGAGCAATTTCGCCAGATCGTCGGCGTCGGGAAAGAATGAGGCGGTATGGCCGTCAGGTCCCATGCCGAGCACGGCGACGTCGAGCGGCCAGGGCAGGGACTGGAGCGCCGCATTGTCCGATGCCGCGGCATCCTCGATGCTGACGGCTTCGTGATAGAGCGGCACGAACCGTGCCGCCGCAGCCGCGTTCTGCAACAGATTGGCGGCCACCAGTCCGGCATTGGAACGCGGCGAGGAGGCCGGCACGAAGCGCTCGTCGATCAGCGTCACCGTTACCTTGTCCCAGGCGATCGGTATTCCCGACAGGGCAGCAAAGAATTTTGCCGGCGTCGTGCCGCCGGAAACGGCCAGTAACGCCGTGCCGCGCGCCGCGATTGCCTTTGCCAGCCGGTCGGCGACGCGGCCGGCCAGCGCAGCCGCCAGTTCCGCGCGGTCGGAAAAGCCATTCCAGTTGTAGCTGGCGCTGTTCAATTGCTCTCGTGCCATGTCCGCCCGTCACGTTCGATCAGCGCTATCGAGGCCGAAGGTCCCCAGGTGCCCGCCGTATAGCCCTGCGCCTCCTGCCTGGCGCTTTCCCAGGCGTTCTGGATCGGGTCGATCCACCTCCACGCGGCCTCGACCTCGTCGCGGCGCATGAACAGCGTCTGGTTGCCGCGCACAACATCCATGATCAGCCGTTCATAAGCGTCGGGCGCGCGGCCGTCGAAGGACTGCGCGAAGCTCATGTCGAGCGAAATCTGCCGCAGCCGCATGCCGCCCGGACCCGGGTCCTTGATCATGATGAATTGCTTGACGCCTTCGTCGGGCTGCAGCCGGATGACCAGCTGGTTGGCGAAGATCGGCCCGGCGCTGTCGCCGCCGAAGATCGAATGCGGGATCGGCTTGAACTCGATGACGATCTCCGAGACCCGGGTTGCCAGCCGCTTGCCGGTCCTGAGGTAGAACGGAACGCCTGCCCAGCGCCAGTTGCCGATCTCGGCCTTGATCGCGACGAAGGTTTCGGTGTTGCTGTCCTTGCCGAGCTCCTCGACATAGCCTTTCACCGGCCCGCCTGCGGAAGCGCCGGCGCGGTATTGTCCACGCACCGTGTGCTTCGGCGCCTCGTTGCCGTTGATGCGCTTGAGCGCGCGCAGCACCTTCAGCTTCTCGTCACGCACGGCGTCGGCGTCCATCGACGATGGCGCTTCCATGGCCACCAGGCAGAGCAGTTGCAGCATATGGTTCTGCACCATGTCGCGCAGCGCGCCGGCCTTGTCGTAATAGGTGACACGGTCTTCCAGGCCGACCGTCTCGGCGACGGTGATCTGCACGTGGTCGATATGGGCGGAATTCCACAGCGGCTCGTAGAGCGCATTGGCAAAACGCAGCGCCATCAGGTTCTGCACCGTTTCCTTGCCGAGATAGTGGTCGATGCGGAAGATCTGGCTTTCGTGGAAATCGTCGCCGACCAGATCGTTGAGCGTTTGCGCAGAGGCGAGGTCGCGGCCGATCGGCTTCTCCAGCACGATGCGCGAATTCGGCGTGATCAGGTCGTGTTCTTTCAGCTTGTGCGAGATGTCGCCGAACAGCGCCGGCGCCACCGCCAGATAGAAGGCGCGGATGCAGTCGCTGTCACCGATCGCCTTTTTCAGTCTGTCGAACCCCGCGCCGCTCGTGGCATCGGCCGGGACATAGGAAAGCCGCGCCAGGAAGGTCTTGAGCTCCTTGGGATCGATATCGGCCGCCTTGACGTGGTCGGAAATAGCCTGCTTGGCGAAAGCCCGAAATTCGTCATCACTCATCTTCGAACGCGACGTGCCGATGATGCGGGTTGGCTCGGAAAATTGATGGTCGCGCTGGCGATAGTAGAGCGACGGCAGAAGTTTGCGTTCCGACAGGTCGCCGGTGCCACCGAAAATGATGAAGTCGAAAGGGTCGACGGGGATGATCTGGCTGGTCATGGTCTATCCGCTTTGACGCCGGTCGCGAGTACGCGGCTGATATATTCTAATCGATTTAAATTTTCCAGTGCCATGGTGTCACATCGACGACCGATCGCTACATATTTGCGTCGGTCCAGATGTGCGCTTGACACTGGCACCAAGCGAAGGCTTGTCGGCAAACGACAACTCCGCCAAGCCTTCGCAGTTGCAGCATAGGACGTGAATGTGACGAAAGCTAAGGGAGAATCAGCGCTTTGCCTGTCGTGGCACAGGCCATGACGCCGGCAGCCCACGGTAAAAGCCACGCGATGAACCCAGGGAGCGGAAAAACATGCGTCTGAAGGACAAGGTCGCCATCGTCACCGGGGCCGCTTCGGGTTTCGGCGAGGGCATTGCCCGTCGCTTCGCCGAGGAGGGCGCCAGGATCGTCGTGGCCGACCTCAATGCCAAGGGCGCCGAACGCGTAGCCGGCGAGATCGGCGAGGCGGCGATCTGGACCCAGACCGACGTTTCGCAGCGCTCCGAATTCGACGAGATGGTCCATGCCGCCAAAAGCGCCTTCGGACGTATCGACATCATGGTCAACAATGCCGGGTTCACCCATCGCAATGGCGACATGCTCGAAGTCGACGAGGCGACGTTCGACCTGATCACATCGGTCAACATGAAGGCCATCTATCATGCTGCCCTTGCCGTCGTGCCGATCATGGAGCGGCAAGGCGGGGGCGTCATCCTGACCACGGCCTCCACCGCTGGCCTGCGCCCTCGGCCCGGCCTCACCTGGTACAACGCCTCCAAGGGCTGGGCGATCACCGCCACCAAGTCGATGGCGGTGGAACTCGCGCCGAAGAACATCCGCGTCAACTGCCTGTGTCCGGTGGCCGGTGAGACCGGCATGCTGGAAAAATTCATGGGCGCCGATACACCCGAAATCCGCGAGAAATTCCGCGCCTCGATCCCGCTCGGCCGGCTTTCGACCCCGCTCGACATCGCCAATGCGGCACTGTGGCTGGCATCCGACGAGGCCGCCTTCATTACTGGGGTTGCACTGGAGGTCGACGGCGGTCGCTGCATCTGACGCACACCGTCATCGCTGCGCCAAAGATCGGCTCGGCCGTGCCTGCCTTGATCGTGGCGCTGGTGCGTCAGGCGCCGGTCTTGATGTAGGTTTTGTAGACCCAGCCTGTCTTGCCGTTGTAGACGATCTGGCACCAACGCTTGCAGCTCATCACTTGCACCGAGGTCTTGGCGGGCACCGTGACGATGGCGGCCGCATTCTTCTTCGGGCCGCTGCGCATGGTCACGGCCCTGAGGATGCGCCCGGTGCCAGCTGCGGCCGCTTTGCGCGGTTCGGCCTTGCTGTCGTCATCCTGCGCGGCAGATTGCTGCGACGCTACTTGTGGTTGCGCGGCCGGAATGGCGGCGGTCTGCGCGCCATCGGGACTGCTGCCCGCCGCCGGGGCCGGTGCGGCGACCTTGGCGAGCTCGGTGGCGGCGTCGGTGTCGGCAGCGGGTTGCGCGAATGCCGCCGCCGCCGGCTTGTCAGGCGTCTGCCCGGCCTTGCTCGCCGACTGGCCGGAAGCAGCCGGTGCGGTCTTCGATTGGGAGGCGGTCCAGCGCGGGTCGTTCGCCGCGAGCGCCGGAATGGCGGCTTCCGAGACAGCCACGGTCGGCGAGACCTGGTCGGACTTTCGCGCCGCTTGCGGCACCGCCGCCGCGGCCGCCGTGATCCCCGCTGCCGCGATCTTCGTCGTCTTCACCGGAACGGCCGGAATGGCTTGCTCTGGATTGGCAACCGCTTGCCGCTCGTTCGCCGGCAACGCCAGCCACAGTGCCACCGCGGCCACGCCGAGCAGCGCGGCCGTGCCGACCGCGGCAATCACCAGATGCGAGTTCGAACGGACTCCCTGCCAGAATGACGGGCGCATGTCGTAGCCGAACTGCATGGCAAAGCGCCGACGTTCCGGAGCACCGAAACTGAAGGGCTCTCTCACTCTTGCCACCTCCATAAGGGGCCGATGTTCTTCGATCAAACACCGCAACGCGTGCGTCGATCACACCGGTCCCAAATCAAACAGCGGGCGGGCCCGCAGAAAATCCCCGTCTATATTCGCCCAGAGATTGCACTTTTTGCCCGCGATTGTGGCATCAGTGCGCCATTGCTGAAGATTCTGCAACGCTTGGATGTCGCGGTCCCCACGATATTACTCAACAATTGTTAAATCCTGTCGCGCAACGCGAACCAGTTGAGCGCTAGGAAAAGCAGCGGCGCGCGCAAGCGCCGGCCACCGGGGAACGGCGGAATCTTCAAATCCTCGATCAGCTTTAGCCGGTCGCGGTTGCCGGCTACCGTTTCGGCATAGAGCTTGCCGAAGAAGTTCGACAGCATGACGCCGTGACCGGAATAGCCGCCGGCCGAGATCACATTCGGCATCACTTCCCGCACGAACGGCTTTCTCGGCACCGTGATGCCGACATAGCCGCCCCAGCCATGCGTGATTTCGACGTCCCTTAGTGCGGGATAGAGTTCCGCGATCTGGCGGCGGATATGGATATGGATGTCCTTGGGGTCGTTGACGCCGTAGACCTCGCGTCCGCCGAACAGCAGCCGGCCATCCCTCGACTTGCGGAAGTAGCGCACGACGAAGCGGGAATCATCGACGGCCTCGCCGCCCGGCAGCACGTTCGAATCCGCTCCAAGCGGCACGGTCGCGCCGATGAACGAACCGATCGGCATGATGTGCGCGGCACTCACCGGTTCGAGCGTGCCGCCATAGGCATTGACCGCGATCAGGCATTTCTGCGCTGTGATCGTCCCCCTGGCTGTCGAAACCTTCACCGTGCCGCCGCTCGAAACAATGCCGGTCGACGGCGTCGCTTCGAACAATCGTGCGCCGGCCTGTGCCGCCGCCCGCGCCGTGCCGATCACCAGTTTCATCGGATGGATATGGCCGGTGCCGGTGTCGCGCGTCCCGCCGAAATAGGCTGTCGAGCCCAGCCGCTGCGCAGTTTCCGTCGCGTCCATGAACGAAATGTGCGGATAGGAGAAGCGGCTGGCCATGATCTCGGCATGCGCCTTGTAGTCGTCGACATAGCGCGGCTTGTGCGCAACCGAGAGCTGGCCCGGCATGTAGTCGATATCGATCTGGTTGGCGGCGGCGAATTCGAGCAGATGCGCCTTCGCCTCCTCGGCGAGGTCGAACAGTGCCTTGGCGCGGGAAAACCCGTACTCGGCCTCCAATTCCTCGGCCCAGGCGCGCTGCCCCGTGCCGAGCTGGCCGCCATTGCGCCCGGAAGCGCCGTCGCCGAAGCGATACGCCTCGATCAAGACCACATTGCTACCAGCCTTGGCCAGATGCACCGTCGCCGACAGGCCGGTGAAACCGCCCCCGACGATAACGACGTCGCAGCTCCGGTCACCGTCCAGCACCGGATATTCGGGTCGCAGGCCGGCCGTGTCCTCGTACCAGGAACGGCCGGGGGAGATCGGGGATTGGTAGGGCATGATGCTCACGCAGTAGGGCAGTAGGGGAGTAGGGGAGTAGGGGAG
>NZ_VFVN01000018.1:0-79355 GCF_006442185.1 Mesorhizobium sp. B2-4-1
AATTCCATCGCAAAGGCCGTCAGCCCGGCCTTGGCCAGCGCCGCGACGGCGGCATCGTTGCCATACGGATCCATGATAGCGATGACCGCAGCGCCTGACTTGTAGCTTTTCAGCTCCGCATCAGTCGGCCGGCGCACCTTCAGCACCACGTCGGTCTTAGCCACATCGCCGGCCTTGCCGATTGAAGCGCCCGCCTTGGCGAACTCCTCATCGGGAATGCGCGATCGCGTGCCGGCACCGGCCTCCACAACCACTTCAAGACCCAGGCCGGCCAGCCGTTTCACCGTATCGGGCGAAGCCGCGACGCGCGGCTCGTTCGCATCGAGCTCACGAGGGATGAAAACCGTCTGTCCCACCGCATGATCCTTTCGGCTGGAACCTGTTTGCGCAAAATGTCGGCCGGGGGATCCGGCGACGTCAAAGGCAATGGGGTTTTGGAAAGACTATCGCAGAATGAAGGCGCCGACGGCCATGATCAGGACGAACAGGATAGTCGCCGAGAAGAAGCCGCCCGCGAAGAAACCGAAAGCCATCGCCAGAAGTATGGCGCCGCAGAAGAGTGATCCGTATTTGGCCAGCATGAGGAAGCCCGCATAGGTGCGGTCGTGCTCGGCATAGTCCATCTTCGCGCCCAGTTCGACAGGACCGGTCGGCGTGTGCTCAGCCATAGGAATACCCCTTCGAAGACATCTTTCAGGCACATAGCGAAAAGCCGCGCCGAGAGCAATGGCGCTATTGCCGCATCGCAGCCTACAACTGCCTCAAGGGAAATTTGAAGCAAAGCGCCCCTGCGTTCGGCAGAATCGCCGAACCGCTCCGGCTGCTTGTTTTCGCGCAATCCCGGACGAAGCCGGCTGGCGCGTCAACCGCGCTGTCCGTCTTTAGCCGGCGAGGTGCGGAAACAATCCAAGCAGGCCGGCTATGATCAGGTAGAGCGCGACGATGTAGTTCAGCAGCCGTGGCATGACCAGGATCAGCACCCCGGCGATCAGCGAGATAAGCGGCGTGAGCGCGAGCTGGGAAATATGCATGTCGGGGTCCTTTTGGCAGATACGTCGAAATGGAGACGCGGAGCGTCAACGCGCCGCCGTCATCAAAACGCGGATCTGGCCGGAAAGCTCCGGAGCTTTGCAAAATCAGGGGCCTCAGGCGGCCTCACGATAATATTTCGCCGTCGGCACGATAGACAAGGGCGTCAGCCGATTGATGGCCGGATTGGCGAACATCAACCGCTGTTCCATGGGCGTCGACCTGAAGAATGGGAAACGTTCGAGCGTCAGGCGCATATTTTCGCCGGCGGGGATTTCGAACAGGGCGATCCGGGTAAGAACGCCCGGAAACTCCTTAGCCTCGGTCCTCTGCACGGCATTGAAGTAACGAGAATAAAAATTGGAATGCTCGACCTTGACCGGCGTCAGCACAGAGTTCTGGCCAAAATAGAGCGAGGCCACCATGGCAAGCCTGAGTGTCAGAAACGGCAGCACTCCGGGTGCCGGCGCGGCATCAGGATCGGTTGCGAAGCGGGTTCCGTCGATGAAGGTTTCTCCGCGGGCAAGCCGCTCGATCAGTATTTCCGGATAGGCATCAACGGAGGGCGAATTCGGGTGCTCGATGGAAATGTAATGGAAGCGGATTGTGCTCACCAATTCGCCGTAGCAATAGACACCGAATCGGTAGGAATTGGGTAGATTGTCCCAGCGATCCTCGAACATGCCGCTGGCGAGCGGGCCGCACATGCCGGAGCGCAGATAGGACTTATAGCGAAGCCGGTAAATCGCTTCCAAATCCTCGCCCCCGGTAATGAGGCGATAATCGACATGCTCAAGCAGTTGCATCATCGATCGATTCAGCACCGAATCCCCGGCTGTGCTTACCCCGCCAGACGCATTCCTTGTAGCTGTTGCAGCATCCATCGTCTGTCCTCGAATTCGACCTAGGATAGGCTATTCGAGTTGAAATGAGACACAAGCCGAAATTTAGATCTTGTTGATTTACATTCCGTTAACCTTAATGGCCGGGAGCCGCTTGAGAATATCTTACTGAGCAATCGTCCGAGCGATTGCCACTGAGAGGATGTGGATCATGCCTCCGATACATCTGCGTAGTGAGGAAGACCTTTCAGCAGCATTGCGCAAAGGCAAAATCACGGCGGAACCGTATCCTCTCATCGAACGATTGAGTTCGACATCAAAGAGCATCGTGCGACTCGCAACGCGCGGGGAATCCAATCGAGCGAAGTCGAAAATTACGGCGCTAACGGACCGTCCGTTTACCGGTGCGACGCAGGTCAGCGGCGAATGGCCAGGTGACATTCGACATCGTCTCGATACCCGACGCACTGAGCGCGGCACCGAACAGGAAGCCTTGCACGAGATCCGGTTTCACTTGCAAGGCCAGGATCTTGAGCTGCTCAAAGGTCTCGACGCCTTCGACAGTCACCGAAAGTCCAAGCGGCCGCGACAGATTGACAATGCCCTTCAGCAGCTCCAGCGAACGCTTGCTCTGGGTGACGTCCATCAGGAAGGAGCGATCGATCTTGATCTTGTCGAGCGGCAGCTTGTGCAGATAGCTCAGGCTCGAATAGCCGGTCCCGAAATCGTCAAGTGCGATGCGCACACCGATCTGCTTCAGTTCCTCGATATATTGACGTGTCAGCGACTTGTCATCGAGCAGCGCAGTTTCGGTGACCTCGATCTCCAGCCGGCCGGCGGCAAGGCCGGAGCTGACCAGAGCGTCGCGAACCTTCTGGATGACGTCCCGGTTGCGGAAATCCTTGGCGGAGAGATTGACCGAGACGCTGGTGTGGTCCGGCCATTTGGCGCATTCGGTGCAGGCTGCCTGCAGCACGAAGGTGCTAATCTCGGAAATGATGCCCATTTCCTCCGCCAGCGGAATGAAGATGCCGGGCGAAATCGGCCCGAGGTCGGGATGGTCCCATCGGCACAGCGCCTCGCAGCTGGCGATGCGCATCGTGCTCATCGCCACGATCGGCTGGTAGACGACGCGCAGGGCCTTGCCTTCCACCGCGCTGCGCAGATCCGCCTTCATCAGCTGGCGGTTGCGGAACGCAGCGTCCATGGCGGCCTCGAACAGCCGCCAGCCGTTCTTGCCGAGCTCCTTGGCCTTATAGAGCGCCAGGTCCGCCTTGACGATCATGGCATCGACGTCGGTATCCCTGACCCGTGACAGCACGGCGCCGGCGCTGGCCTGGATGCGCAGCCCGTGGCCGGCGACGTCCACCTCCCCTTGCAACGCTGCAAAGATCTCGTCGATCTGAAGGGTCAGATGGCTCTCATCCTCTATGCGGTCGAAGAAAACCATGAATTCGTCGCCGCCGAAGCGGCTGACGGTGATGCCTTGTCCCGCAACGGCGGCAAGACGCTCGGCCACCGCGTAGATCAATCCATCGCCGATCGGATGCCCGAGCGTGTCGTTGACGCTCTTGAAATCGTCGAGGTCGAGCACGGCAAGGCCGCAGAGGCGGTCACGGTCGCCTGACGCCATCGCCTCGCCGATCAGTTCGTGGAAATAGGCGCGATTGGGCAGGCCGGTGAGATTGTCATAGCGCGCCATGAAGCGGATCTTGTCTTCCGCCTCGACGCGCGCCGTCACGTCCTCGAAGGTGATGACCCCGAGTTCCTGGCTGCCTTCGCGGGCGGAGAATTCGTAGTGCTGGCCATTGGCGAGCGAAACCAGGACCTTACGGTCGCGGCCCTCGCGCAATGCACGCGTCAGCTGGGCTTCGATGTAGCGGCAGTCCTTTGGGGCCAGCATGCCGCCCACGACGCCGCGCATCAAGAGACCATGGATTGACCGCCCAAGCAGCGCATCGGCCGATTTGAGCGACATCAGATGCGCGGCCTCGGCATTGGCGACCGCCACCCGACCGTCCGGGCCAAGCATGACGAGACCATGCGACATGGTATTGAGCGCGCGATCGAATCTGAGCGCGAGCTTCCTCGCTTCCTTGTGGCCGATGACGGCCGAGAAAAGCACATCGCGGACGTGGTCGGCGCTGTTGATCGTGACGAAAGTCAACGGGATGATCATCAGCCCGAGAATGACCGAAGGCACATCCATGCGCAGCAAAAGTGCAAGTGCTGCCGGACCAATGAAGGTCACGGAAAAAACCCGCACCATAATGGGAGAGCCGTAGTTCCGGCCAACAACCGTCACCAAGGTCGCGATGGCCAGCGACGTCGCGGCCAGTTCGGCAAAGGGATCGGGATAGACATAGATCGATATGAAGCACAGTGCGCCCAACGTGAGGCCCTGCACGCTGCCCTTGAGGATGTAGTTGCGCTCCCACCGATGCGCCTCCTGGACGTCGGCTATTACACCGCCTGCCTTCCGGAAGGCGCGAATGCCGAAATAGCGGTAAAGGCAGATGGACAGCAGAACAAAAGAGAAAGCCAGGAACAACGGATTGTTCGTGCGCAAGTAGATCATTAGTCCGAGGATCCAGTAGCACACGCCACCGATCACCAGCATGTGGGCGTTGTCGAACAACGACCGCACAAACTGGATATAAACATCCGCTGGGATGTTTTCGGTCTTTGTTCTGCCCATGTCGTCGGCCCAACGCTAGGCCTCGTCATCTCACATCCGCCTTAAGAAAGGCTTAGAACAGCGGTTTTGGGCGGCTTGCCGAAGGCGCGCAAAGCAGGACAGACTGGGAGAATTGGGCTTTAGGTAAACAAGGCCATCACTCGGCGGCCTGGAGTTCCACCCTCGCTGACGTGCCGGACAGGCGCTCGAGCAGTCTTTGGCGCTCGCCGGCCGCCTTTTGAGCGCTGGCTTGCCGAACATGGCCGTAACCGCGGATGAGTGCCGGCACCGAGACGAGGGCCGTGGCGGCCTCGATGGTGTCCGGCGCCAGCGAGTTGGCGACGCGTTGCAGGTCGGCCTCATATTGCGCCAGCAATTGCCGCTCCATGCGCCGCTCGGCGGTGTAGCCGAACAGGTCGAATGCTGTCCCGCGCAGGCCCTTCAGCGCCGCCAGCATGCGGAACCCTTTCATCATCCAGGGACCAAAGCTCGATTTCCTCGGTTTGCCGTCATTGCCGCGACGGCCCAGGATCGGCGGCGCCAGGTGGAATTCGAGTTTTTCGTAACTCTGGAACTGCTTGCCGAGTTCGGCGGCGAAGGAGCCGTCGGTATAGAGCCGCGCCACCTCGTATTCGTCCTTGATCGCCATCAGCTTGAACAGGTTCCTGGCCGCCGCTTCCGTCACGGCGCTCGAACCGGGCGCGGCCTTGGCTTCGGCTGCGCGCAGGGCAGCGATCCTGCCGGCGTAGCGCTTGCCATAGGCGGCGTTCTGATAGGCGGAAAGGAAAGCGATCCGGCGGGCAATGATTTCGTCCAGCGTCTGGGCAATCGTGGCGGGTTGGCCGTCCTTGCCCGGCTGGACGAGGCCACGCACGAAATCCGGCTGATGCGCGGCGCGGCGGCCCCAGCGGAAGGCGGCGATGTTCATCCCCACCGCCTCGCCGTTCAATTCGATCGCCTTTTCGACGGCTTGCGCCGACAGCGGCAGACCGCCATGCTGGAAGGCGAAGCCGAGCATGAACATGTTGGCGCCCAGCGAATTGCCGAACAGGGCGGTGGCTGTGCGGGTGGCGTCGAAGAAATGCGCCTTGTCGTCGCCGGCAGCAGTGCGGATCGCCTTCTTCAAGCGTTCGATGGGCAGCGAGAAATCGGCCGAGCGGGCAAACTCGCCCGGCATGATCTCGGCAGTGTTGGCGAGGAAGATGGTGTGGCCCTCGCGCACCGCGGCCAGCACCTTCTTGGCGCCCGACACGACGAGATCGCAGCCGAGCACGAGATCGGCTTTGCCGGCCGAGACACGGATGGCATGGATGTCATCGGGCGTGCGGGCGATGCGGACATGGGTGAACACCGAACCGCCCTTCTGGGCAAGCCCGGCCATGTCGATCATGCCGCAGCCCTTGCCTTCGAGATGAGCCGCCATGCCGAGCACGGCGCCGACGGTGACGACGCCGGTGCCGCCGACGCCGTCGATGATCGCCGCCCAGCCCTGTTCGCCGAGCGGGAATTCGGCGGCTGCTGGAACGCCGTCGAGCGGATCGGTCTTGCCGGCGATGCCTTCGGCCTTGCGGATCTTGGCGCCATGCACCGTGACGAAGGACGGGCAGAAGCCATTGACGCAGGAAAAATCCTTGTTGCAGCTCGACTGGTCGATCCGGCGCTTGCGGCCGAACTCGGTCTCCACCGGCTGGATGGAGACGCAGTTCGATTGGACGCCGCAGTCGCCGCAGCCCTCGCAGACCAGTTCGTTGATGAAGACCCGCTTGTCGGGATCGGGAAAGGTTCCGCGCTTGCGACGGCGGCGCTTTTCGGCGGCACAGGTCTGGTCGTAGAGCAGGATCGAAACCCCGCTGACGCCGCGCAGCTCGCGCTGGACGAGGTCGAGATCGTCGCGGTGATGGATGGTGGCGCCGGCCGGGAACTCGACCTTGCCGGCATATTTGTCGGGTTCGTCGGTGACGACGGCGATGCGCTCGATCCCTTCGGCTCGCACCTGCCTGGCGATCATGTCCACCGTCAGGCCGCCTTCATGCGGCTGGCCGCCGGTCATGGCCACCGCGTCGTTATAGAGTATCTTGTAGGTGATGTTGGCGCCCGACGACAGCGCGAAGCGGATCGCCAGCGTGCCGGAGTGGTTGTAGGTGCCGTCGCCGAGATTCTGGAAAATGTGGTCGCGCTTGGAAAAGGGCGCCTGGCCGACCCACTGCGCCCCCTCGCCACCCATGGCGGTGAAGCCGACAGTATTCCTGTCCATCCACAGTGCCATGAAATGGCAGCCGATGCCGGCCGCGGCGATCGAGCCATCCGGCACCTTGGTCGAGGAATTGTGTGGGCAGCCGGAGCAGAAGAAGGGCGTGCGGGAGCCGATGTCCGACGCGTCTGCGAGCATGGCCTGGAACTGGCGCAGCTTCGCCACCCGCGCTGAAATCTCTTCCGACGGACCGATGGTTTTCACGATCCTTTCGCCAAGGGCAATGGCGATCTCGTTTGGGTCGAGCGCGCCCTTGGCCGGAAACAGCCAGTCGCCGCGCTCGTCCCTCTTGCCGACGATGACGGGCTGCGTGGCGGTGCCGTAGAGGCTCTCGCGAAGCTGCACCTCGATCAGCGAACGCTTCTCCTCGACGACGACGATGGTGTCGAGGCCGCGCGCGAACTCGGCAATGTGCTGGAAATCGAGCGGCCAGGGGCAACCGACTTTGAACAGCCGCACGCCGATGCGGCCGGCGGCCGCCTCGTCGATGCCGATATCCTCGAGCGCCTGGCGGACGTCGAGATAGCTTTTGCCGATGGTGATGATGCCGATCCTGGGATTGCGGCCGCCCGAATAGACGACGCGGTTCAGCCCGTTGGCATGGATGAAGGCCGACGCGGCGGCGCGCTTGTACTCATGCAGCCGCTCCTCCTGGCCGAGCATGTCGATCTCGTGGCGGATGTTGAGGCCGCCGGGCGGCATGTCGAACTCGGGATTAACGATGTTCAGACGCTCGATCGAGGCATCGACCGAGGCCGTCGATTCGATGTTGTCCTTGACGCATTTGATGGCCGCCCATGTGCCGGCGAAGCGCGACATGGCAAAACCGTAGAGCCCGTAATCGATTATCTCCTGGACACCGGCCGGGTTGAGGATCGGCACCATGGCGTCGACGAACAGGAATTCGGTGGCATGCGCGTTGGTCGAGGATTCGGCCATGTGGTCGTCGCCCATCAAAGCGAGCGCACCGCCATGTTTCGACGAGCCGGCCAGATTGGCGTGGCGGAAGACGTCGCCGGAGCGGTCGACCCCCGGACCCTTGCCGTACCAAACCGAAAAAACGCCGTCATGGGTGCCTTCGCCCAGCAGTTCCGCCTGCTGCGATCCCCAGCAGGCGGTAGCGGCGAGTTCCTCGTTAAGGCCGGGCTGGAAGACGATGTCGGCCTGGGCGAGCTGTTTTTTTGCCTTCCACAGCTGCATGTCGAGGCCGCCCAGCGGCGAACCGCGATAGCCGGAGACGAAGCCGGCCGTGTCCAGGCCCGCGCGGCGGTCGCGCTCGCGCTGCATCAGCAGCATGCGGATGACCGCCTGGGCGCCGGACAGGAAGATGCGTTCCTTCCCCAGGTCGAACTTGTCGTCGAGCGCGACGTCGTGCAGCGTCATCAGGCATTTCCTCTGCGGAGGCCGCGCGGGGGCAGGCAGCCAGCGTCGGGATCGGATGACGCATCCTTTCTCCCCTTGCAAGACAGGTCAAACGAAATCGGACGTGCCAGGCAACGCGCAACGAACGATCCGCCGTCATCCCTTGCCCGGTATGAAATCGCCCCGCGAGCAATGTCCGGCGTACGAAAATTTCGCTTGCCTTTCGGCTTGGCGGCGAGCGTCAGGTGCCCTTGGAGCAGTCGGGCTTCGGCTCGCCCGGCAGCTTGCCGTCGGGGTGGCCGACGAGATCGGGATTGGCGGTGTAGAGCTGGTCAATGACGAGCGGCCGATCGGGCAGGATGGACTGGTCTTCGGTGGACATCAGCGTGGTGTCGATCTTCTGCAGGACCGCGCCGTCGGAGCCCTTGATGGCGATGGCGATCGTATAAGGCTTGTTCTTGACGACGCAGGTCAAAGCCGGGCTCTCCAGCGTCACCTTGTCGAGCTTGGGCCAGACCTTCTGCTCGACCACCAACGGCGCGCCGCCGGCCGGATCCTGGAAGCTGGCGACCGCGACCTGGCCCTCTCCCATCGGGCGCAGGGGCCGCAGCGTCACGACATAGGTCGCCCTGGCAAGACGATAGTTGAAGACGAATATCTTGCCCGAAATCTCGAACAACTTGCCTTCACCGTCCTTGCCGGTGTCGCGGCAGGCGCCGAGCGCCATCGCCGCGATCAGCGCCATGCCGAGCAGGGCTGAACGAGAGCTAATCCTGGACATTGTTGACCTCATTGGCCGCCCTGCGGCGGCGATAGTGGCGGCTTGCCTTCTGGCGGTTGCCGCAGACCGCCATGTCGCACCACAGGCGGCTGGAATTGCGGCTGCGGTCGACGAACAGCCAGGTGCAGTTGGGGCAGATCCTGAGCCTGGCGACCGTGTCGTTGCGCAGCAGCGACAGGGCGGAAACCGCCAGTGCCGCTTCGAATGCGATCGGCGTTGCCGGATCGCCGAACGGCTTTCCGGGCGCTACGATCTCGGTCCGGCTGCCGGCAAGACCGCCGGCGCAGGCCCCCAGCAAGCCTGAGAGATGATCGGTGGCGACGGCGCCCCTCAACACGGCGTGGCGAAACAACCGGTCCGTCGCCTCGCGAATCGCCAGCACGACCGGCGCGATTGCAGTCGGCGCGGAGACCGCCAGCCGCCTGCCGCCAAGCTCGGCGGCGCGAAAGCCGCTCGCCGCGTCCGCGAAGCGGGCGATCTCGCGCGGATCGTCAAAACGGTCGAAGGTCCTCTTGGGATCGGCACGCAGCACGACGGTGTTCGCCGTGTCGAGCGCGAGCAGGCCGCCGGTGAAGCGGTGCGGGGTCCAGGATACCGTCATGTCCGAAATCTAACCGATAAATGGCATTTGACAAGTTAGATTCGACGATGCAAGTCTGCCCTGAAGCGGGTATTGCCGCTCTCTGTCTGGAGCGTATCGTCGTCCCAAAACCGCTATGCGCTTTGGGCGACATGCCCCGAGGATTTTCGCATGCTGTATCTGTTCCAGCAGGTCCTGAACGGGCTGCATTCAGGCGCACTCTATGCGCTGCTGGCGTTCGGCTATGTGCTGACCAACGGCATCCTGCACCGCACCAACCTGGCCTATGGCGCGCTGTTCGCCTTTTGCGGACAGACGATGATCCTGACCGCCGCCTTCGGCTACCAGGTGCTGTGGCTGACGCTGACGGCGGCGGTGGTGCTCGGCGTCGCAGCGGCTTTCCTCTACGCCGCGCTCATCAGCCGCGTCCTGTCGCGCAGCGTCTTCGAACCGCTGGCCGACCGCTCGCCCAATGCGATCGTGGTGACCACGCTTGGCATCCTGCTGGTTTTGTCGGAAGCAAGCCGCATCGCCGCCGACACGCATGATCTGTGGCTGCCGCCTATGCTGGCGCAGCCTGTCGTTTTCGCGCAGGATGCCCGCTTCAAGGCGACATTGACGCTGATCCAGCTGCTCGATTGCGCCGTGGTGCTGGCGGCGGTGGCGCTTGCGGCATGGGCCTTTGCCCATTCGAATTTCGGCCGGCGCTGGCGCGCCGTCTCCGACGATCCCAAGGCGGCCGCCATGTGCGGCGTCGATGTGCGCGCCGTGTTCCGCCACGCAGTGCTGTTCGGCGGTTTCTGCGCCGCGCTGGCCGGCGTCATGGCCGGCCTCTATTACGGCAATGTCAGTTTCGGTTCCGGCCTCGTCTACGGGCTGAAGATCCTGTTCGTGACGGCGGTCGGCGGCTATCTCTCACCGCCGCGGGCGGCCCTGGGCGCTGCCGCCTTCGGCATGGCCGAGTCGCTGTGGGCCGGCTATTTCCCGGTGGAATGGCGCGACGCATGGATGTACCTGTTCCTCGTCGCCATGCTGGTGCTGATCGGCGCTGGCCGCGACCAGACCAAGATCGCTTGATCAGCATCAGACTTTGGTTGCATGACGCCTGCCACCGATGAGCCTGTTTCGGCAACGAAACGATCTCCTTAACGCTTTGATTTTGCCCACGAACCCTGCCGGAAGCCGGTTCCGGTTTTCCGAGCCCTGCGCCGCAGCCCTGCGCTTCGTCGGCTTCCTCGTCTCACAACCGCGTTGACAGCGCCGCTCCTGTGTTGACCCGTCCTGCCACGCACGGCATACGGTTAGGCCACAGCGGCGCGGCGGAAAACAAGGGGGAGCCGTCGCGCCTCGGCCAACAGGGAGGAATGCATGGCAGGGCTTCTCGCTCTATCCAGGACGATCGACCGTGTGAACGAGTTCATCGGCAAATGGATATCGTGGTTGATCCTGCTGGCAATCCTGGTGAGCGCCGCTAACGCGACCATCCGCAAGGTGTTCGACACCTCGTCGAATGCGTGGCTGGAGCTGCAATGGTACCTGTTCGGCGCCGCCTTCATGCTGGCAGCGGCCTATACGCTGAAGCAGAACGACCATATCCGCATCGACATCGTCTATGGCCTGTTCCCGCGGCGCGTGCAGCACTGGATCGACCTTTTCGGCCATGTCTTTTTCCTGATGCCGTTCGTGACGCTGATGGTGATCTATTTCGTCCCGTATGTGTCGCTGTCGTTCCGCAGCGGCGAAATGTCGAACAATTCCGGCGGGCTGATCATCTGGCCGGCAAAGGCGATCCTGCTGGTCGGCTTCTTCCTGCTAGCGCTGCAGGGCATCTCCGAGATCATCAAGAAGATCGCCATCATGCGCGGCGACATGGACGACCCGACCCCGTTCATATCGGCGCATGAGCAGGCGGAACTCGAAGCCAAGGCACTGGCCGACGAGGTGCGCTCGTGATCGAGTTCATCGCCCAGAACATGGCGCCGATCATGTTCGCCTCGCTGGTCCTCTTCCTGCTGATCGGCTATCCCGTCGCCTTCTCGCTCGCCGCCAACGGACTTTTGTTCTTTTTCATCGGCGTGCTGGTCTCACCCTATTCGGGCGGCTCGATCAATCTCGCCTGGCCGCTGCTGCATGCGTTGCCGGATAATTTCTACGGCAGCCGGGTGATGTCGAACGACACGCTGCTGGCGATCCCTTTCTTCACCTTCATGGGCATCGTGCTCGAGCGATCGGGGATGGCGGAAGACCTGCTCGATACGATCGGCCAGCTGTTCGGGCCGATCCGCGGCGGGCTTGCCTATGCCGTGATCTTCGTCGGCGCGCTGCTGGCCGCGACGACCGGCGTGGTGGCGGCATCGGTCATCGCCATGGGGCTGATCTCGCTGCCGATCATGCTGCGCTACGGCTATGACCGCCGGCTGGCGTCCGGCGTCATCGCCGCGTCCGGAACGCTCGCCCAGATCATCCCGCCGTCGTTGGTGCTGATCGTGCTCGCCGACCAGCTCGGCCGCTCGGTCGGCGACATGTATGCGGGCGCGCTGATCCCCGGTATCGTGCTGACCAGCCTCTACATGCTCTACATCCTGATCATGACGATCGTCCGGCCGAATTCGATGCCGGCGCTGCCGCTGGAAGCACGCACGCTCGGCCATGGCGTCGTGTCGCTGCTGGTGGCGTTGCTGGCGACGGTGGCGATCTCCTACGCGGCCTACCGCTATCTCGCTCCGACCCATGGCGACAATGCCGACATCCTCGGCGCCAGCATCGGCGTGGCCGTGATCTATATCGTTGCGATCGCCGATCAGCGCCTGAAAATCAACATGATGTCGCGGCTGGCGCAGCAGGTCGTGATCGTGCTGATCCCGCCATTGGCGTTGATCTTCCTGGTGCTGGGCACCATTTTCCTTGGCATCGCCACTCCAACCGAGGGCGGCGCCATGGGCGCTGTCGGCGCGCTGGCGATGGCGGCGATCAAAGGCCGGCTGTCGCTCGACGTGGTCAAGCAGGCGCTCGCTTCGACGACAAGGCTGTCGTCCTTCGTGCTGTTCATCCTGATCGGCGCGCGCGTCTTCTCCCTCACCTTCTACGGCGTCAACGGCCACATCTGGGTCGAGCATCTCCTGACCTCGCTGCCGGGCGGCGAGATCGGCTTCCTGATCGGCGTCAACATTCTGGTCTTCGTGCTTGCCTTCTTCCTCGATTTCTTCGAACTGGCCTTCATCATCGTGCCGTTGCTGGCACCGGCCGCCGACAAGCTCGGCATCGACCTGATCTGGTTCGGTGTGCTTCTGGGCGTCAACATGCAGACCAGCTTCATGCATCCACCCTTCGGCTTCGCGCTGTTTTACCTGCGCTCGGTCGCCGCCCGGGTGCCCTATCTCGACCGCTTGACCGGCAAGCAGATCGCGCCGGTGACCACGGGTCAGATCTATTGGGGCGCCGTGCCGTTCGTCTGCATCCAGGTGATCATGATCGGGCTCACCATCGCCTTCCCGCAAATGGTGATGCACTACAAGGGCACAGCGGTCGATTCCGGCACGATCGACTATACGGTGCCGGAGGTGCCGGGACTGACGCCGCTCGGCACGCCGCCGGCCGGGAGCGGCCCCGCACCCGCCACTGGCGCCCCGCCGCCCGCCGCGCCTGCCGCGCCCGACCTGTCGCAACCGCCGAACTTCGGCGACACGGCGCCCGCCAAACCGGCGGCACCACAGCCGGATCTGTCGCAGCCGCCGAATTTCAACTGATGCCGGAGGTCGCAAAACCATGAAAGCGGTACGGCTGGAAGCGGTTGGCAGCATCACGCTGCGCGAGGTCGCCAAGCCGGTTCCCGGGCCTGACGATCTGCTGGTGCGCATCGAGTCCTGCGGCGTCTGCGGCACGGACCGGCATCTCTTCCACGGCGAGTTTCCCTGCCGGCCGCCGGTAACACCCGGACATGAGTTCTCCGGCATCGTCGAGGCAATGGGACATTCCGTGAGCGGCTTCTCGATCGGCGACCGCGTCACCGGCGATCCCAACATCGCCTGCGGACGCTGCCGCCATTGCCATGCCGGCCGCATCAATTTGTGCAGCAATCTCAATGCCATCGGCATCCATCGCGACGGCGGCTTCGCCGACTACGTCGTGTTGCCGCAGAAACAGGCCTTCATCCTGCCCGCGGACTTGAAGCCGACGCACGGCGCCTTCTGCGAGCCTCTCGGCTGCTGCCTGCATGGCGTGGATCTGGCCGAGATCAAGCCCGGCTCCTCGGTCGCCATACTTGGCGGCGGCGTGATCGGCCTGCTCACAGTGCAACTGGCAAGGCTTGCAGGGGCGACGACCATCATCCTGTCGACGCGACAGGCATCACGGCGCGCACTGGCCGAGGAGCTCGGCGCGACGGCAACGGTCGACGCAAGCGCCGCCGACGTCATCGATGCCATCTCCGGGCCAGCGGGACTGGTGCCCGGCGGTGTCGACGTGGTGCTCGAATGTGCCGGTGTCCAGGAAACGGTCGAGCAGTCGCTGCGGCTGGCGAGGGCCGGCGGCACGGTCGTCATTGTCGGCGTGGTGCCGCAAGGCATGAGGGCGGCGTTCGAGCCCTTCGATCTTCTGTTTCGCGAGTTGAAGGTTCTCGGCTCCTTCCTCAATCCCTACACGCACCGCCGCGCCGCCGAGCTGATCGCTTCGGGCGCGATCGAGATCGACCGGCTGATCTCCAGGCAGGTGCCGCTGGAAGAGGCCGCCGCGGTAATCGCCAACCCGCCTGCCGCCGGCGAGGTCAAGGTGGTGGTGGTGCCGGACCGAGGCTGAGTGCCGCTGTCGCTGTCGCTTCGAACCCGTTCGACCCCCGGCCCTGCGGCGCAAGTTTCGACGCCTTCGACTATCGATGTTTCCAGCACCGACGCCCAACGAATAAACCCCGGACTACCGAGTCCGGGGTCTTCGAAATAAGGCAGAAAAACCTTACAGCTTGCCGTTGCGCTGCTGGACCATCATGAAGGTGTCGTAATTGTACTCGGCCACCTGCGCCCAGAGATAGTGCTCCTTACGGAAGCCCTTGATCGAGTCCCAGATCTTCTTGAACGGCGCGTTCGAGGCTTCCATTTCGGCGTAGACCTCATTGGCCTTCTCGAAGCAGGCGGACATGATCTCCTGGCTGAACGGACGCAGTTTGGCGCCGCCGGCCACCAGCCGCTTCACCGCCGCAGGATTGAGATAGTCGTATTTCTGCAGCATGTTGGCATCGGCGGCTTGCGCGGCGGTATGCAGCAGCGACTTGTAAGTCGGCGAAAGTTCTTCGTATTTCGCCTTGTTGAACATCAGGTGGACGGTCGGGCCGCCTTCCCACCAGCCTGGATAGTAGTAGTAGGGCGCGACCTTGTAGAAGCCGAGCTTCTCGTCGTCATAGGGGCCGACCCATTCGGCTGCGTCGATGGTGCCCTTTTCAAGCGCCGGGTAGATGTCGCCGCCGGCGATCTGCTGCGGCACGACGCCGAGCTTCTGCACAACCTTGCCGGCGAAGCCGCCGATGCGCATCTTGAGGCCGGAAAGGTCGGCCACCGTGTTGATCTCCTTGCGGAACCAGCCGCCCATCTGCACGCCGGTATTGCCGCCAGGCAGGCCGAACAAGCCTTGCGTGGCGAGAAATTCGTTGAACAGGTCGATGCCGCCGCCATGATAGTGCCAGGCATTCATGCCGCGCGCGTTGAGCGAGAACGGAACCGCCGCGCCCAGCGCCCAGGTCGGATCCTTGCCCCAGTAATAATATGCCACCGTGTGGCAGGCCTCGACCGTGCCGGCGGTCGTGGCGTCGGCCGCCTGAAGGCCGGGCACCAGTTCGCCAGCGGCGAAGACCTGGATCTGGAAATTGCCGTCGGTGGCTTCCGAAAGCATCTTTGAGAAGACCTCGGCGCCGCCATAGATCGTGTCGAGCGATTTGGGAAAGGACGACGCCAGCCGCCAGGTCACCTTTGGATTGGACTGGGCTATGGCCGGCGCGGCGAGCGTGGCGGCGGCCGCGGCGGCGCCAACGCCGGTCGTCCCGGCCTTGCGGATGAATGAACGACGATCCATGAAGTCCTCCCTTTTGGATCAACAAACCGACGTGCGGCGCATGCTCGATGCCCCGCACGGCTGGGCGAAACAATACACGGGCAAGGAGTCGAGTCCAGCGTGGCGGCCTGATTTGACGGCGTGTGCGCAGGGCCTTGCAACTATAGTCTAACGGGCCGTTTGGTGGCCCATCCGACGGACCGAAACTTGTCATGGAAAAATGTGCTGGGATCGCCTATTTTGAAGGCAGGATTCCCCGGCCCAGATGGAAAACAAAGCCAAAATGCAGCAGCCGCTCGTCGCCATATCGACCGACGTCCGTCAATTCGACAACTACACCTGGCATGCCGCCCCACAGCAATATCTGGAGGCGGCGATAGCCGGCGCCGGCGTGTTTCCGGTGCTGGTGCCTTCGTTCGGCGAGCGGCTCGATTTCGATGAGCTGCTGTCGTCGGTCGACGGCGTCATGCTGACCGGCTCGAAATCCAACGTCGACCCCTCGCTCTATGGCGGCGATGCCAGCGAGGCGAACGGCCCGTATGATCCGGCACGCGACGCCACCACCTTGCCGCTGATTCGCAAGGCGATCGAGCGTGGCGTGCCGCTGCTTGCCATCTGCCGCGGCATCCAGGAGATGAACGTGGCGCTGGGCGGCACGCTGGGCACCGAAATCCAGGAGCGTGAAGGCTCGCTCGACCACCGCGCGCCGGTGAGCGACAATCAGGACGAACGTTTCGCGATTCACCAGACCGTTTCGATCAAGGCGGGCAGTTGCCTGGCCGGTGTGTTTGGGGCCGGCGACATGAAGGTCAACTCGTTGCACCGCCAGGCAATCGGCCGGCTTGGTTCGAAGCTGCAGATCGAAGCCGTGGCCGACGACGGCACCGTCGAGGCGGTCTCTGTAAAGGATGCCCGCGCTTTCGCGGTCGGCGTCCAGTGGCATCCCGAATACTGGGTCAAGTCGGATAGTAACTCGGCCAAGATCTTCCGGGCCTTCGGCGACGCGGTTCGCCTGCATGCGGCTGCCAAAGCCGGCGCCCGCGCGGCGGCGGAGTAATCAGTCGTCGGTGCTCGGGTCCCCGGCGGCCGCCAGCGACAGCAGCGGCAGTGCGGGAGCGTAGGATTCGAATCCGTCGCCATCGGCGACCGCGAAGGTGACGATCGGATCGACGCCGTTGACGCTGAAGGCGACCGTGCCGTCCTCCTGCTCGCGCCAGAATTTCGCCCGCTCGATGCCTGGCATGAGTCGGCTACAGTTCGGAGCCACCGTCAAAAGCGACAGGCCGTCCGAGACGGTGGCGCCGCGTTTGATTGCGCAAACCCCCTCATCACCATTGGCGACCAGCCTGTAGGTGTCGGGCGGCGCGGCCTCTTCAGCGACGCTTTCGCCAGTGCCGCCATGAAACAGCTGAACGCCGCCAAACAGGGCGGCGGCTCCGATCAGTACGGAAAGCGTTTTCATGGTGATCCTCATCCATGCGTACGGACAGGATGAAGAATGATTTCAAAGGGTTAAGCTGACGTTAATAAATATGGCAGCCCGACCGCTCAGCAGCGCGCCTTCACATGCGCGGTCTCGGGCACAGGTGTGATCGACCGGCGCTCGCTGAACCAGGACACCAGATTGTCGACGCACAGATCCGCCATGGCGCGACGTGTGTGCTCCGACGCCGAACCGACATGCGGCAACAGACTGGCATTGGTCGCGTCAAGCAGCGCCCGCGGCACGTTCGGTTCGTCGGCGAAGACATCGAGCCCGGCGGCGGCGATAGTGCCCTTGGCGAGGGCTGTCGCAAGCGCCGCCTCGTCGACCGTGCTGCCGCGCCCGATATTGACGAAGACGCCGTTGGCGCCAAGCGCCGACAGGATCTCGGCATCGACCGCCTTTTCCGTCGAGGCGCCGCCCGGGACCACCGAAATCAGCGTGTCGACTGCTTCGGCGAGGCCCTTCAGCGTCGGATGATAGGGGTAGGACAAGCCCTCGACCCGGCGCCGGTTGTGATAGGCGACGGGCAATCCGAACGCCTCCAGCCGGCGGGCAATGGCGAGCCCGATGCGGCCCATGCCGAAAATGCCGGCGCTGCGGCCGCGCAAGGTAAGCCGGCTCAAGGGATAGTTGCCCTTGCGCTGCCAGCTGCCGTCGCGCAGCCAGGCTTCGGCGCGCGGCAGGTCGCGCACGGTGTTGATCAGCAGGCCGATGGCGGTGTCGGCGACCTCCTCGGTCAGCACATCCGGCGTGTTGGTGACCATGATGCCGTGATCGCCAGCGTGGCGGGCATCGACCGAATCGTAGCCAACACCGAAACTGGCGACGATCTCAAGCTTGGGCAATGCATCCATGAAGGCCGCGCTGATGCCGCCGAACGAGGCGATGGCGCGCACGTTGTCACGCATTTCATCGGTGACCAGGGACGGGTCGGCGCGCTCGATCCCGACACGCCTGAATGTCCGGTCGATGCGCTCGACCGCGTGGTCGTTGAAATGCCCCGGCACCAGGATGGCGACGGTTTGCAGTTGCTCGGGCCTTGTCATGCACGCTCCACCGGCTTGCCGGTCGACTGTCGCACATGCAGTTCCGGCTTGATCAGTTCCTGAGAGGGCCGCACCGTCTGCCCGTTCAGCTTGTCGAGCAGGGCGCTGGCGGCGCGGCGGCCAACCTCGCGCTGACCGTTCCACACGGTGGTCAGCGCCGGCGTGGCGATTGCCGCCTCCTCGAGATCGTCGTAGCCGGTGACCGATATGTCCAGGCCGGGCACCAGGCCGGCGCGCGCGATGCCGTTCATCAGGCCGATGGCGACGAGGTCGTTCCAGCAGCAGGCGGCTGTCGGCTTGTCCTTCAGGGCCAGAAACTGTCCGGCGGCCTCGAAGCCAGCCTGCTTGGTGCGCGGGCCGGGGATGCGCCAGGCCGGCCGCACTTCCAGCCCGGCGGCCTCCATGGCGTTGACATAGCCCTGGTAGCGATCGCGGCCGGTCGAGGTCTGGTCGGTGCCGCCGATCATGGCGATGCGCTTGTGGCCGAGCGAGATCAGGTGATTGGTGGCAAGCCCCGTGCCATAGGCATCGTCGCCGCGAAAAACCGGCACGTCGGCGCCCTCGACGGTGCGCGCGATCAGCACCGCCGGCAGGCCGTTTTCCTCGGCCATCAGAATATCCGAGGCCGGAGTGCCGATGGCCGGCGACATGATGACGCCGTCGGCGCCGAGCTGCAAAAGCGTGTCGATGAAAGTGCGCTGCTTCTCGAGCTGGTCGTAGTGATTGGACAGGATGAAGGTCTGGCGGCTGCGGTCGAGCTCGCTTTCGATCGAGCGCAGTATCTCGGCGAAGAACGGGTTCATGATATCATGCACGACGACACCGACAATGCCCGAACGCGAGGTGCGCAGGCTGGCGGCACGGCGGTTGTAGATGTAACCGATGGCGCGGGCATGTTCCTTGATGCGGTCGCGGGTGCCGCCTGCGACCAGCGGGCTGTCGCGCAGCGCCAGCGATACCGTGGCCGTGGACACGCCGAGCGCATCCGCGATCGTCGACAGCTTGATCTTCTGTGCCAGCCTTCCCCTCCCCCGTCGTTTTTTTAAACTGTTTAAAGGCGGCCTTATGCCACCCTTCGACGCTAAATCAAAGTTTTTTTGCCAGCGCTTCCGCCTCGACGTCCAGCACCGCACGATTGCGCAGGCGCAGCCGGTGCTCGCGATGAACGATGTAGAGACCGCTGGCGACGATGACGGCGGCGCCGACGAGTGTCCAGCGGTCGGGGAACTGCTTGAAGACGATGAGCCCGGAAAGGATCATCCACACCATCTGCGAATAGGGATAGGGGGCGAGCGCGGTGGTGGTGGCCATGCGATAGGCCTGCACCAGAAGCCAATGACCGACGCCGCCAAAGACGCCGAGCATGAGCAGGATGAACCAGTGCCAGCCATCATGCGGCAGGGAAAACGAGAACGGCAGCATGGGCAGGAGCACCACCGCCGGGGCCAGTGCCGAAAACAGGATGAGGCTTTCCGATGTCTCGGTCGCCGACATGCGCCGGGTCATGATCACATAGAAGCAGTTCGACAGCATCGAGCCGAGCGCGAACAGGTGGCCGATGCCGAAAACGCCGACTCCCGGCCTTGTGATGATCAGAACCCCGGCGAACGCGGCCAGGATCGCCAGCCACCGCCGCCAGCCCGCCCATTCGCCAAGCAGCGGGCCGGCAAGTGCGGTGATGACCATCGGCCCGAAGAAATAGATCGATGTCGTCTCGGCCAGTTGCAGGGACCGCAGCGCCAGCACGTTGAAGATGGTCGAGCCGAACAGGAACAGCCCGCGCAGGACATGAGCCGGCAGGTTGGCCGGACGGAACCGCGCCGGTTCACGCCAGCCGCGCAACAGCGCGCCGACCAGCACGACATGCACGGCAAAGCGCACCCAGGCGACGACAAGCGCGGAGACGCCGGCTAGGACGAGGTATTTGCTGCTGGTGTCGAGAAAGGTGAAGAAGACATAGGTGGAAAGCATGCACAGGATCGCCACCGGCGGCGTCGCGCTTTCTGAAGATGTTTGGGGAGCACTCACTTGCAGGCCGGATGGAAAGCTGGGCTGAGGCCCACCTTTTGCGGCAATTGCGGGCGTGCGGCAAGCCAAAAGCGGCTGGCACAACAAGAGCTGCGGACAGGCTCAGGCCCGGGTCGTCAGGGATGCATGCGAGCACCCTTGGTGATCTTGTCGACCGTCTTCTTGTCGGCGCGTAATGCGATGCCGACAACCTTGGCGTCTTCCGGCGCGAATTCGGCGAAGACGGCGCGGTTGGCGGCGTCGAACCCGGTCGAGAACATCTCCTCGACATAGAGCGAGCTCGTTACTCCGCGCTCCAGGGCGCGGCTGTGGATTGCGCCGAGTGTCGCCTGGTCGGCGGACAGCACGATGACGGGCTGGATCGACAGCGGGTTGTAGACATTGCCGGCGCGGTCACGATAGGGCTCGCCGATGAGATCGGGGCGCGACGACGCCGCTGGTCAGGAATGCTGTGACGTTGAGTTTTTGCCAGACCGGCAGATCATCCCTGAGCACGATTGCAAATTTCGTATCGAACATGAGACAGTGACCATTCGGGGTTGTGCCCCTTTCAAGGCGAAAGGAAGCGATGTCGCTCGATCTAGGCAGCCAGGCGTTCCAGGGTCTTGGACGTTTGTGCGCGGAGGCCGCGGAAAACTGCATCATTGCCGCCTGCGATCCTGCCGGCATGGAGCGCATCGAGGCGCGATTCCACGGCAGCGCCTTCGACCTGCATCGCCACGACACCTATGCGATCGGGGTGACGCTGCAAGGCGTGCAGAGCTTTCGCTATCGCGGTGCGGTGCGGCATAGCCTGCCCGGCCAGATCATCGTCCTGCATCCCGACGAACTGCATGATGGCGGCGCCGGAACCGAGGACGGGCTGCGCTACAGGATCCTCTATCTGGAACCGTCACTGATGCTGGACTGCCTCGGCGGCGCATCGCTGCCTTTCGTCAGGCAGGCCGTGGTGGCGGACGAACGCCTGCGCGCGACCTTGCTTTCGGCGCTGGGTCCGCTGGAGGAGGAACTCGATGAGCTGTTCGTCGCCGACTTCCTGGCGCAACTGATGCAAGGGCTCGCCCGCCATGCCGGCCAGCCGGCGAGAGCGGTGCCGGGAACGGCCTGGCGGGCGGCCGCTCTGGCGCGCGACTATCTCACGGAAAACTCTGCCCGGCCCGTGCGATCCGACGAGTTGGAGGCGGTTACCGGGTTCGACCGCTATGCCTTGTCCAGGCATTTCCGCGCCGCTTTCTCCACCAGCCCGCATCGTTTCCTTTTGATGCGCCGGCTTCAGCGCGCGCGACGCATGATCGCCGCCGGCGAGCCGCTGGCACAGATCGCGGCCGAGGCCGGTTTCAGCGACCAAAGCCACTTCAACAGGCAATTCAAGAAGGCATTCGGCATGACGCCGGGACGCTGGTCTTCGCTGATCCGTGGGGCCGCAGCGGCAGCCTGATCACCGCACCGGCGGTCAGTCGTCCGACTCGGCGTCGTCGTCGATCAAGGCCAGTTCTTCGTTCGAAAGATTGGCCTCGATGCGGGCAAGAAATTTGAACAGCGCCTTCTGGTCCTTCTTGTCGAGGCCCTTCAGCGCCTGCTTTTCGGTCTTCTTCACCGACTTTTCGATGGCGCGGATGGTCTCGCGACCGGTGTCGGTGAGAAAGATATGCGCCTGGCGGGCATCGGCGTCGGAGGCGCGCTTTTGCAGAAAACCCTGTGCCTGCAGCCGATTGATGGTCTTGGTGATGGTGGGCGGGCGCACGCCGAGCCGGCCAGCCAGATTGCCCGGGGTCTGGCCGTCCTCGCGGTCGAGCGCCAGCATGATCTGGTCCTGGCCGGCATAGAAGCCATGCGCCAGCAGCCGTGCCGCAAGCGCTGTTCTTGCCAGCCTTGCCGCCGAATGCAGCCGGCTCATTGTCGCAGTCTTGTCCGCCTTGGCCATGGTCATCCCTCTTCGGCCATACCGGTGCGGGCAGCATAGACGCAGCCGGCCGGTTGGCAATCGACGATCAAAAAAGATTCCGGCGCCTGAAACAGCTTTGCCGGCAAGCATTGCGGTACCCGCCGTGGCTAATGCCAGCATTGCGGTACCCGCCGTGGCTAATGCCAGATGATTATTTCAGTTAGATGACAAACGACTTTTCGCGAAAGCGATTGCGGTGGATCGGCCGGCCGTGGTCGTCCACAGGCTCTTTTTGCGCACCGATACCGCATGGCCTGCAGGGCGCCGCCAGCCGCCTAGTTCGACGAGACGCTGACCTAGGGATTGGACCGCAGCCATTCGCGGTTTGCCTCGTGCAAAAGCCCGCCGCGCATCCTATATGGAGCCGACAATCCCTTTCGAGGCCGCCGAAATCTTTCAAGGCCCATCCATTCGAGGCAAGCCATGAGCGACGCACAGACGCAGATCCCCGTAACCGTTCTGACCGGCTATCTCGGCGCCGGCAAGACGACGCTGCTCAACCGCATCCTGTCGGAAAACCACGGCAGGCGCTACGCCGTCATCGTCAACGAATTCGGCGAGATCGGCATCGACAACGACCTGATCGTGGAGTCCGACGAGGAAATCTACGAGATGAACAATGGCTGCGTTTGCTGCACGGTGCGCGGCGACCTGATCCGCGTCGTTGAGGGCCTGATGCGCCGGCCCGGCCGCTTCGACGCCATCGTGGTGGAGACCACGGGTCTCGCCGATCCGGTGCCGGTGGCGCAGACCTTCTTCATGGACGACGACGTGCGCTCCAAGACGAAGCTCGACGCCGTGGTGGCGCTGGTCGACGCCAAGCACCTGCCGCTCAGGCTGAAGGATTCCAAGGAAGCCGAGGACCAGATCGCCTTCGCCGACGTCGTCGTGCTCAACAAGACCGACCTCGTCACACCAGAAGAACTGGCCAAGGTGGAAGCGACGATCCGCGCCATCAACCCGGCCGCAAGGATCCATCGCACCACCCGCGCCGGCGTGGCGCTGTCGGAAGTGCTCGACCGCGGCGCCTTCGACCTGTCCAGGGCGCTGGAGAACGACCCGCATTTCCTCGAGGCGCATGACGACCACCATGGTCATGATCATGATCATGACCACGACCACGATCATCACCACCACGATCATGACGGGCACGATCATGACCACGATGGACACGACCATCACGCGCACCCATCCGACATCCATGACGTGACGGTGCAGTCGGTTTCGCTGCGGGGAGGCGAGATGGATCCGAAGAAATTCTTCCCCTGGATCGAGAAGGTCACCCAGATGGAGGGGCCGAACATCCTGCGCCTGAAAGGCATCATCGCCTTGAAGGGCGACGACGAGCGCTACGTCATCCAGGGCGTGCACATGATCATCGAGGGCGACCACCAGCGCGCCTGGAAAGACGGCGAGAAGCATGAGAGCCGGCTGGTGTTCATCGGTCGCGAACTGGACCCCGAACGGCTGAGGAAGAGCTTCGAGGCCTGCCAGGCCGCTTGATTTCCGGACTTTATGGCGGTAGCGCTGCCCGCTCTTCCTTCTCCCCTTGCGGGAGAGGGTGGGGCCGCGCCTGGCGCGCTGGCGGCTCCCGAGACGACCAGCAACAATCTGGAATGGACCTGTCCTACATGCCGACCGTCGCCCCGCTTGATCTCGAAGGCCATTGCCTTGCCGCCGTCTTCCTCGGCGACGTGCCGCATTTCGCGCTGGCCGACGGCACCGTCCATCGGCTCGACAATGGCCACAAGACGGTGCAGGCCAATGACGGGCTGCTCGCGGCCTTCCACGATGCCGCCAATGACCGGCTGCTCACCGGCGGCGAAGACGGCAAGGTGTTTGCGGTGAAAGCGGGCGGCGAGGCCAAGGAATTGGCGAGCGCGGGCAAGAAGTGGGTCACCAGCGTCGCCGCTGGCCCGCAAGGTGCCATCGCCTACGCTACAGGCAAGACCGCCTATGTGCGCTTTGCCGACGGCCGCACAAAAGAGTTCGCCCATCCGCGTTCGGTCGAGGGGCTGGCATTTTCGCCCAAGGGCATGCGCTTCGGCGTAGCGCGCTACAATGGCGCGACGCTGCATTTCCCGGCCGCCGAGGGCAAGCCGGTGGAGCTCGAATGGGCCGGCGCCCATACCGGCATCACCTTCTCGCCGGATGGCGCCTTCCTGGTCACCACCATGCAGGAAAACGCGTTGCACGGCTGGAAGCTGGCGGACGGCAAGCACATGCGCATGAGCGGCTATCCCGCCAAGGTCAAAAGCCTGTCATGGAGCGTGAAAGGCAAGTGGCTGGCGAGTTCCGGCGCGCCGGCGGCGATCGTCTGGCCGTTTTCAGGCAAGGACGGGCCAATGGGCAAGGCGCCGCTGGAACTCGGTACGCGCGGCAATGCGATGGTGACCTCAGTCGCCTGCCATCCGAGCCAGGATGTCGTCGCCATCGGCTATGAGGACGGCATGGTGATGGCGGTGCGTTTTTCCGACGCCAAGGAAGTGCTGTTGCGCCGCCCCGGCAAGGGCGCCATCACCTCGATGATGTGGGACAGGGAGGAACGGCGCATCGCCTTCGGCAGTGCCGCCGGCGACTGCGGCGTTATCGACATCACGGGTTAGGGGAGTAGGGGAGTAGGGGAGTAGGGCAATATGGGAGCGGGTTTAGAGCATCCGGGCCGTTGAGCGCCTACTCCACTACTGCGCCAGAGAGGGGGTTCATGCACAGCGCCCACACGTCCATTGGCGGCGTCAGCCGCGACCGCATTGCCGCATTGCGGGATACCGAAGGCGCCAGCTTCCGCAAGGCGCGGCCGAAATCGCAGGCCAAGGCCGGCAACGGCCTGCCCGGCTTCTTCGGTGGCGTGCCGATGCACTGGATGAACGACTGGCCGACGCCGTTTCCGATCCTGGTCGAGAGCGCCAAAGGCGCTACGATCACCGACATCGACGGCAACAGGCTCGACGATTTCTGCCTCGGCGACACCGGATCGATGTTCGGCCATTCGCCGCCGGCGATAGCGCGCGCCATCCGCCGGCAGGCCGGACGCGGCCTGACATACATGCTGCCTTCGGAAGATGCGCTCGCCATTGGACCGCTGCTGCAACAGCGCTTCGGCCTGCCGTTCTGGCAGATCGCCACGACGGCGACCGATGCCAACCGCTTCGCGCTGCGCGTTGCCCGCGCCGTCACCGGGCGAGAAAAGATATTGGTTTTCAACGGCTGTTATCACGGCTCTGTCGACGAGACGATGGTGCGGCTGATCGACGGCAAGCCGGCCAACCGGCCCGGATTGGCCGGAGAATTCCGCGACCTGACCCGCACGGCCAAGGTCATCGAGTTCAACGACGTTGCCGCGCTGGAGGCAGCGCTCAGGGACAAGGATGTCGCCTGCGTCATCGCCGAACCGGTGCTGACCAATTCCTGCATGGTGCTGGCCGATCCCGGTTTCCACGAGGCGCTGCGAAAGCTGACGCGCGCGGCCGGCACGCTGCTTCTGATCGACGAGACACACACGATCTCGACCGGACCGGGCGGCTATACCGCGAAATACGGGCTGGAGCCGGACCTGTTCGTGCTGGGCAAGCCGATCGCCGGCGGTGTACCGGCAAGCGTGTGGGGCATGAGCGAAGAAGTCGCCTCGCGCTACGCCGACTACAACAGGACGAAAGAGCCGGGTTATTCCGGCATGGGCACGACGCTCTCAGCCAATCCTCTGCAATTCGCGGCCATGCGCGCCGCGCTCGAAGAGGTGATGACGGCTGAAAACTACGACCGCATGGATCATCTGGCGCGGCGGCTCGATGCCGGGCTGACCACGGTCATCGACCGCTACCGCCTGCCATGGCATGTCGCCCGCGTCGGCGCCCGCGTCGAATTCATCTGCGCGCCGGGCCCGCTGCGCAATGGGGCGGAGGCGGAGGCCGCGCACGCGCCGGAACTCGAAGCCGCCATCCATGTCGCGCTGGTCAATCGCGGCGTGCTTATCGCGCCCTTCCACAATATGATGCTGATCTCTCCGGCGACCACTGGCGCCCAGGTCAACCGGCTGATCACCGCCTTCGGCGCAGTTGCGGCGGAGCTTGCGGCATGAGACAAGCCACCCAACAGACAGGCGCGCAAGCCAGGCCGGGCTCCATCATGACTTCACCTTCGGGCTCGACGCCCACCGAGGCGCAGGCCTTTCTCGACGCCCATCCTGAGATCGAAGCCTTCGATATCGTGCTGACCGATGCCAACGGCGTCGGCCGTGGCAAGATCGTGCGCCGGCACGAGCTGAAAGCCATCTTCGAAGGCGGCCGGCACATGCCGATCTCGATCCTCGGCCTCGACATCACCGGCGAGGACGTGCACGAGACCGGGCTGATCTGGACCACCGGCGACGGCGATCTGCGCGCCTGGCCGATTCCTGGCACGCTGGTGCCGCTCCACGGGACCAACCCGCCGCGCGGCCAGGTGCTGATGGCGATGTATCATCTCGACGGCGCGCCGATGTCATCGGACCCGCGGCTGGCGCTGGCAAGGCAGGTCGACATATTGGCGTCCAAGGGGCTGTACCCGGCCGGCGCCTTCGAGCTCGAATTTTTTCTCCTCGCCAATGAGCGCGACAGCGACGGCAAGGTGCAGCCGGCGCACGCCGTGCTGGATGGCCGCGTCTCGGGCAAGACCGAGGTCTACTCGGTCGACCATCTGCACGGCATGGAGCCGCTGTTTACCGACATCTATGCCGCGGCCAAGGCACAGGGCATTCCGGCCGAGACCGTGATTTCCGAATATGCGCCCGGCCAGTACGAATTGACGCTGAACTACCGCAAGGATGTGATGCGGGCGGCCGACGACCTCGTCATGCTGAAACGGCTGGTTCGGGCGCAGGCGCGCCGCCATGGCGTCACCGCTTGCTTCATGGCCAAACCGATCGAGAAATATGCCGGCTCCGGCATGCATTTCCACGTCTCGCTGCAGGACAAGGCTGGCCGAAACGTTTTTTCGGAGGCCGGTGGCGAGAGTTGGTCGCTGCCACTGCTGCGCGGGCTGGGCGGCCTGATCCAGACCATGGCGGAATCGATGCTGGTGTTTGCGCCGCACGCCAATTCCTGGCGGCGCTTCGTCTCCCAATCCTATGCACCGGTGGCGCCGACCTGGGGCGTCAACAACCGGTCGGTGGCGCTGCGCGTGCCGGCGGGCGACGCCAGGAACCGGCGCATCGAGCATCGGCCGTCGGGCGTCGACGCCAACCCCTATCTGATCGCGGCAACCGTGCTTGCCGGCATCGTCAAAGGGCTCGACGAAGGCCTCGACCCCGGCCCCGAGACGACCGGAAACGGCTATGAGGCGGCGGTGACGCGCACGACCATGCCGGTCGACTGGCGCGCGGCGATCGAGGCGGCCAGAGCGTCCAGCTTCCTCAAAGGCGCGCTCGGCGAAGACCTGCACCGCACCTTCGTGGCGATCAAGCAGTCCGAATACCTGCGCGTGGCGCGCACGGTCAGCGAGCTGGACTATCACCTCTATCTGCACGAGGTCTGAGCCCTCGGAGGAACCATCGCCCTTCCCGTCCATTTCAGTGTCAGAACCGACAGGACAGGATGATGGCGACCACAGGCCAAACGCATGAAGCGAAGAGGCCGGCCAGGCGCATTTCCGGGCCGTCCGACGAGCCACTGCCAGATGTCACCTCGATCTCGGAGCTGCGTGAGGTAGCGAAGGCTTGCCACCGCTGCCCGCTGTGGCGCGATGCGACGCAGACCGTGTTCGGCGAAGGGCCTGACGGCGCCAAGGTGATTTTCGTCGGCGAGCAGCCCGGCGATCAGGAAGATCTCGCCGGCGCTCCTTTCGTCGGCCCGGCCGGCAGGGTGTTCGACGCCATACTGGACGACGCCGGGGTCGACCGCCAGAAAGTCTACGTCACCAATGCGGTCAAGCACTTCAAGTTCGAGCCGCGCGGCAAGCGTCGCATTCATTCCAAGCCGAACGCCGGCGAGATTCAGGCGTGCCGCTGGTGGCTCGACCAGGAATTCGGACTGATCAAACCGAACCTTGCCGTGGCGCTTGGCGCAACGGCGGCATTGTCGCTGCTCGGCAAGGCGGTTCCGGTGACGAAGATGCGCGGCCAGGCGATCGAGCGGGAAGATGGCATGCGTGTGTTCATCACCATCCATCCCTCCTTCATCCTGCGCATCCGTGACCGTGCGGACAAGGAGGCCGAGCGAGAACGGTTCCTTGACGACATGAAGCAGGTGAAGCGGCTGATGGCTGCCTGATCCAAACGATTAGCGAATCAGGATGGCCCTGAGATCGTTGACATTGGTGCCGGTCGGACCGGGCACGAACAGATCGCCGACCGCGTTGAAAGCCGTCCAGGCATTGTTGCCTGCCAGCATCGCCTTGGCGTCGATGCCGGCCGCGCGCATGCGCGCGACCGTGGAACCATCGGCGAAGGCGCCGGCATTGTCTTCCGAGCCGTCGATGCCGTCGGTGTCGGCGGCCAGGGCGTGAATGCCCTTCACATCATTGATGCCGATGGCGAAGGCGAGCAGGAATTCGGAGTTGCGGCCGCCTTTCCCCTTGGCACGCAGCGTCACCGTGGTCTCGCCGCCGGACAGGATCAGCACCGGCTTTGAGAAAGGCCGATTGCGTGTCGCTACTTCGCGCGCGATGGCCGCGTGAACCCCGCCCACCTCGCGGGCTTCGCCTTCGATGGCATCCGAGAGAATGACAGCTTCGATGCCCTGTCGGCTCGCTTCCGCTGCGGCTGCTTCGAGCGACACGCCGGCGGAGGCGATCAGATGCACCTCGTTGCGCGAAAAGCGCTCATCCCCGGGAATTGGTGCATCGGCGGCCGGTGAATTGATATGCGCCATGACCGAGGCCGGCAGGTTCATGCCGTAGGCTGATATCGACGCCAGCGCATCCGCCCGGCTGCCGGTGTCGGGAACGGTCGGGCCGGATGCGACCAGCGCCGGATTGTCACCGGGAATATCGGAGACAACCAGCGACACCATTTTGGCCGGCCAGGCGGCGGCGGCCAGCCGGCCTCCCTTGATGGTGGAAAGATGCTTGCGGATGGTGTTCATCGCCGCGATCGGCGCGCCCGACGCCAGCAGCGCCTCGTTGACGGCGATCTCGTCGGCCAATGTCAGGCCGGTTGCCGGTGACGGCAGCAGCGCCGAACCGCCGCCGGAAATCAGCGCCACCACCAGATCGTCGGCGGTCAGCCCTTGCACCTTCCCGAGCAGCCGCCGCGAAGCCTCGAGCCCGGCGGCGTCCGGCACCGGATGCGCCGCCTCGATGATCTCAATGCGCTCACATTTCGCGCCATAGCCGTAGCGGGTGACGACCAGTCCTTCGAGCGGGCCGTCCCATGCTTTCTCGAAGGCCGCCGCCATCTGCGCCGAGCCTTTGCCGGCGCCGATCACGATGGTGCGGCCCTTGGGCCTGACCGGCAAATGATAGCGGATGGTCTTTTCCGGATCGGCGGCGGCGACGGCGGCGTTGAAAATGGAAGTGAGGAAGGATTTGGGATCGGTAATGGTCATATCGGGCAGCCAGCAGCGTTTCGCGCATTCTTGCAAGGCTGGCGCTGCCCCTCTTCCTTACCCTCTCCCCGTGAAAATCGAGGAGAAGGTGCCGGTCCACCCTCCGCAGCAGCTGCGCAGCTGCTGCGGAGGACGGGCAGGCGGATGAGGGGCGGCGCCGACGTCACGATTTTTCTTCCGGCGGCAATACCAGTTCGCGCTTGTCGATACCCAGATGATCACACAGCGCATCGACCACCACGCCGTGATCCTGGCGCTCCGGCAGGCCCGAAACGGCGATGACGCCGATGACCCCGACACCCTTGACCGTGACGGGAAAGCCGCCGCCGGCCAGCACGTAGTCGGCAATATCCAGGCCCTCGCCGATCTTGAAGGTGCGGTCGGGGCGCTGCTGTTCCAGCACCATGCGGTAAGTGCTTTTCAGGAACCGCTTGACGACGTTGATCTTGCGCCGCGCCCAGTCGGGATTGGAAGCGTTCGAGCCCGGCATGGCGGCGTAGAACAGCGGCCGGTCGAAGGTCCTGATATCGGCGATGATCGGGAGATTTTCGGCGAGCGCCCGGTCGCGGATCGCGGATCCGATACTGAACGCAACAGCCTCGTCGAAGGCGGGAAAGACAAGGGCTTCCTCCTGTCTCTTGATCAGAGCGATGTCTTCGGCAACGGCCATGTCGTTCCCTTTCAACGTCGCCGCACGCTTTGACGGATGGTTGCCGCTGGGTCAAGCCCGGGTCAAGCAAGGAACGCGCCGTCACGTTCTAAATTGCCAAATCGGTTTTTGCCGGCCGACCCGCCACATAGACCTCGCGCACGGCGCGATCATCGCCCAGCGTCTGCAAGAGAAAGAGTTCCTGCGCCAGCGTCTCGACGGTCTCCATCCTGAGCCGCATCGACGACGTCGCCCTGGCGTCCAGCACGACGATATCGGCATCGGTGCCTTCCTCCAGCGTGCCGATCCTTTGCGCCACCGACAGCGCCTCGCCGTTGCCGCGCGTGACCTGCCAGAAGGACTGGAACGGGTTCAGCTTCTCGCCGTTCAGCGCGATCACCTTGTAGCCCTCGTCCATGGTGCGCAGCATGGAATAGTTGGTGCCGCCACCGACATCGGTGGCGGCGGCGATGCGGAGGGCTTTATCGCGGGTGCGGTAGCGCTGATAATCGAACAGGCCGGAGCCGAGGAACAGGTTCGAGGTCGGGCAGAACACGGCTACGGAGCCGCTGTCCGAAAGCGCGTCCGCCTCCCGCTCCGACAGATGGATGCAATGGCCGAGCAGGCTCTTTCTCCCCAACAGCCCGTAATGCTCGTAGACGTCGGTGTAATCGCGCGACCACGGATAAAGCTCCTGCGTGAAGGCGATCTCGGCATGGTTTTCCGACAGATGCGTCTGGATGTGCAGGTCGGGGTATTCGCGGCATAGCGCGCCGGCCATCTCCATCTGCTCCGGCGACGAGGTGATCGCGAAGCGAGGTGTGATGGCGTAAAGCTGCCGGCCCTTGCCGTGCCACTCCCTGATCAGCGCCTTGCTGTCGTCATAGCCCGATTGCGGCGTGTCGAGCACGCCATCGGGCGCATTGCGGTCCATCATCACCTTGCCGGCGATGTTGAGCATGTTGCGGTCATGCGACTCGGCGAAAAAGGCTTCGGCGGAGGCCTTGTGCACGGAGCAGTAGGCGGCAACCGTCGTGGTGCCGTGGCGCACCATCTCGTCGAGGAACAGCCGCGCGACGCGCCGGCCATGCTGCGCATTGGCGAACTTCGTCTCCTCCGGGAAAGTGTAGGCGTTCAGCCAATCGAGCAGTTCCGCGCCGTAGGAGGCGATGATCTGCATCTGCGGGAAATGCACATGGGCATCGATGAAGCCCGGAAGCAGCAGATGCGGCCGGTGATCAATCCTTCTCGCTGTCTCGCCTGCTTTCCTTTCAACATCGACGTAAGCGCCCGCAGCGACGATCCTGCCGTCGTGGATCAGCAGGCCGCCATCCTCCTCGTAGCGCCAGGCGGAATGATCATCGATGCTTTCAGGCCAGCGCACGAAGGACAGCGTGCGGCCACGCAGAAGTGTCGATGTCATGCTTATTTCCCCGCGCCTTCGAACCAGGCCACCAGCAGCGCCCGCTCCTTGTCGGTGATCTGGCTGACATTGGCGGGCGGCATGGCATGGCTGCGGCCGGCCTGCAGATAGATCTCGCGGGCATGCTCGGCGATGCCGGCGTCGGTATCCAGCATCACGCCCTTGGGCGCATGGTAGATGCCCTCGTAGACCGGCTCCTGTGAATGGCACATCGAGCAGCGGCCGAGCACGGTGTCGCGCACGGCCGGGAAATGGGCCGAGGCGATATAGACTTGCGCCGAGGCGGACGCCTTTGGTTCGCCGGTCAACACCTTCGGCACGGTGGACAACCAGACGATGATGAGGAACAGGACAAGGGCGCCCAGCCAGGTCCAGTGCGGGTTGCCGGCGCGCTTGTGCACGGTGTTGAAGTAGTGGCGGATCAACACGCCGATGATGAACACCAGGGAGGCGATGATCCAGTTGAACTCAGTGCCGAACGCCAGCGGGTAATGGTTCGACAGCATCAGAAACAGCACCGGCAGCGTCAGGTAATTGTTGTGGAGCGAGCGCTGCTTGGCGATCTTGCCGTATTTCGGATCCGGCTTGCGGCCGGCGATGAGGTCGGCAACGACAATCTTCTGGTTGGGGATGATGACCATGAAGACATTGGCCGACATGATCGTGGCGGTGATGGCGCCCAGATGCAGGAAAGCGGCGCGGCCGGTGAACAGATGGGTCAGTCCCCAGGCGATGAACACCAGCACGCAGTAGAGCACCAGCATCAGGCCTGTATCGCTTTTGCCCAGCGGCGAACGGCAGAGCAGGTCATAAACCACCCAGCCGACGCCGATCGTCGCCATCGACAGGACGATCCCGACCGGCACAGACATCGGCAGCACGTTGGGATCGATCAGGAACAGGTCGGCCCCGGCATAGTAGACCACGCACAGCATGGCGAAGCCGGACAGCCAGGTGGCGTAGGATTCCCATTTGAACCAGGTGAGGTGTTCCGGCATCTCGGCCGGCGCGACCAGGTATTTCTGGATGTGATAGAAGCCGCCGCCATGCACCTGCCACTCCTCGCCGAAGGCGCCGACAGGCATGCCCGGTCGCTGGCGCAAACCGAGATCAAGCGCGACGAAATAGAAGGACGAGCCGATCCAGGCGATGCCGGTGATGACGTGCAGCCAGCGCACGGCAAAGCTCAGCCAGTCCCAGAAAATAGCGAAATCCATCATTGAAGTCGTCCCTGCCGATGAAGCGACTTTACGGTGTGGCGCGCAAACGGAAAGAGGCGAGGTGTGCGATGACTTTCAAAAAAAATTGGAAAATACTAGGTTGCTCGCACACAGCTTGATTGAAAGCCCCTGAACCGCATGGCCTATCTCGACAACATCGCTGTCTTCGTCCGCGTGGTCGAGCTCGGCAATCTGTCGGCGGCCGGGCGCGACATGCGCATTTCGCCGGCGGTTGCTTCCAACCGCATCAAGGAGCTGGAGAAGCACCTTGGTGTGCGGCTGTTCAACCGCACGACACGACAATTGATGCCGACCGAGCATGGCACGGTGTTCTACACCGGCGCCAAGCAGGTGCTGGAAGCGATCACCGAGGCGGAGGCCGCGGTTTCGGCCCTTTCCGGTCAGCCGCGCGGCACCATCCGCGTGACCGCGCCGCTCGGCCTCGGCCGCCGCCTGGTCGCCTCGGGTATTCCCGATTTCCACGACAAATATCCTGATATCGAAGTGCGGCTGAGGCTCTCGGATCACAATGTCGATATCATGAAAGAGGGCATCGACGTCGCCTTCCGACTCGGTATCATCGAGGATTCCAGCCTCAGGATGCGCGGCATCATGGAATGCGAGCGGGTGCTGGTCGCGGCACCCAAATATCTGGAGGCGCGCGGAGAGCCGGCCGAGCCGCAGGAACTGATCAGCAGGAAGCACGATTGCCTGATGCTGCGCTATTCCGGCGCGCGCGAATATGTCTGGACCCTGCAGACGCCGAACGGGCCGCAGAAATTCGAGGTGCACGGGCCCTATGATACGGACGATGGCGACGTGCTGACCGGCTGGGCGCTGTCGGGGCGCGGCATCATCAACAAGCCGCGCTTCGAGGTCGAGCCGTTCATCCGCGACCGGCGGCTGAAGATCATCCTGGCCGGCACGCCGCCGACGCCGGTGCAGTTCGCCGCCGTCTATCCGCACAAGAAGCTGCAGGACCCGAAGGTGCGCCTGCTGCTGGATTTCATGGCCGAGCGCTGCCAGCGGCTGATCAAGGACATACTGGTCGGCAAGTGAGCGGCTCCTGGCCCAGTCGCAAGGGTTGCCTTGCGCGAAGGCGAACTTAGGTTCGCGGATGCCGCCTCATGGCCGATGGGCTTTGCGCCGACTGACGAGCTAGCCACAATGCATCTCACCGTTTCGCTCAACATTGCCTCCACGGCCGGGCAGGCCGGCGCGCTCACCTTCAGCGACTTGGCCGGCTTCGCGCAGCGGGCGGAAGCGGCCGGGCTGGACATGATTGTTCTCGACGATGCGCCGCCGGGCAGGGCCGGGTCGGGCAACCCGTTCGAAGCGACGACCCTGCTTGCCGCACTGGCGACCGTGACGAGCAGGATCGGGCTGGTCGCCACCGCGTCGATGGTTGCCCACCAGCCCTACAATCTGGCGCGCCGGTTCGCCTCGCTCGATATCATCAGCCACGGTCGCGCCGGATGGAACGCAACCATGGCGCAGGCGCCGAGCGAGGCGGCCAATTTCAGCCGGCCGGATGGATTTTCCAGCGACGAGTTTCGCCGCCGCTCCGAGGAATATATCGGCATCGTCCAGGGCTTGTGGAATGGCTGGGAGGCGGACGCGCTGTTGTTCGACAAAGACAGCGGCCGCTTTCACGATCCCGGAAAAATGCACCAGCTCGACCACAAGGGCGAATTCTTCGCCGTGCGCGGACCGCTGAACGTGGCGCGTTCGCCGCAGGATACGCCGGTTCTGGTCCTGTCCGGCCTGGCGGCAGGCGACCTCGACATTGCCGCGCGCACAGCCGATGTCATCCTGCTGGACGAAAGGCAGGCAGCGCGGCGCAAGGCACGCCATGACGAATTCAGGCGCCGCGTTTCCGCGTCCGGGCGCGAACCGAATGCCGTGAGGATATTGGCTGACATATCCCTCGCCGCCAACGGCGTCGCCGGGCTGGCCGACAGGATGGAGGAAGAATTCCGGGCGAACAATTGCGACGGATTCAACATCCGGCTGTCCGCGCACATTTCAGCGCTCGACGATTTCACCAATCGCGTTCTGCCGGAGCTGCGGCGGCGCGGCGTGATTCGACAGAGCTATGGGGGCACAACGCTGCGCTCGCATCTGGGACTCAGCGGCGGAGGCGACCGATGACCGCGCGCCAGATGAAGCTCGGCGCCTTTCTGTGGGCGACGGGCCACCATATCGCCGCCTGGCGGCATCCCCAGGCCCATGTGAAGGCCGGGATCGACATCGATCATTACGTCGCGCTGGCGCGCACGGCGGAAGCGGCGAAATTCGACCTGTTGTTCTGCGAGGATGCGGCCGGCCTGCGCGAAGCCGATGTCAGCATCGCCAGCCAGACCTCGCGTTCGATCGGCTTCGAGCCGATCAGCCTGCTTTCCGCACTCGCTGTCCAGACCAGCCGCATCGGCCTCGTCTCCACGGCTTCGACCAGCTACAACGAGCCTTACGGGCTGGCACGAACCTTCCTTTCGCTCGACCAGCTGAGCGGCGGGCGCGCCGGCTGGAACCTGGTCACGTCGGCCAGCCCGATCGAGGCCGCCAACTTCGGCGCAACGGGTCTCAGACCCCACGCCGATCGTTATGAACGGGCACGAGAATTCGCCGAAGTCGTCACCAGGCTTTGGCACGGCAAGCTCGGCGCCTCCGGCCATGACGGCCAGAGCTTTTCGGTGTGCGATCCACTCGATTTGCCGCGTTCGCCGCAGGGCGCCCCGGTCATGGTTCAGGCCGGCGCCTCGGATGTCGGTCGCGATCTCGCCGCTCGCACCGCCGATGTGGTGTTCACCGCAGCGCAGACTTTCGCGGAAGCGAAGGCTTTCTACGACGATCTCAAGGGCCGTCTGGCGGCCTATGGACGCGAACCGGACGACATCAAGATCATGCCCGGCGTCGCCCCGGTGGTGGCGGAAACCGAAGCGGAAGCGCGGGCGAAATACGAGGAGCTGCAGGAGCTGATCCCCGATGACGTCGGCGTAGCGCTGCTGTCCAGCTATCTCAGCATCTCCGATCTTCGGCGCTATCCGCTCGACGGGCCGCTGCCCGAATTGCCGGAGAGCGAAGGCATGAAAAGCCGGCAGGCCCTGGTCATCGAGCAATCGCGCCGCGACGGCCTTTCCATCCGCCAGCTTGCCCGCCATTTCGCCGGCGCACGCGGCCATTGGCGCATCGTCGGGACCGCGGTGCAGATCGCAGACGAACTCCAGGCCCGGTTCGAGGGCGGTGCGGCGGACGGCTTCAACGTCATGCCGTCATATTTCCCCGGCGAACTCGATGCCTTCGCCACCCTGGTTGTGCCGGAGCTGCAGCGGCGCGGCCTGTTTCGCAGGGAGTATGAGGGCCGCACACTGCGCGATCATCTGGGCTTGAAGCAACCGGTATAGCCGCGACGTGACCTTACCCGGCCGTCGTCCTATCATGCGGCATCTGACGTCCGGCATTTGACGCGGCGCCGTGATTGACCAGCGCCGTCATGATCTCGGCGGCCGCTAGCGCGGCAATGACGGATGGGCGCTTGTCTTTCACGGCGTCACCGCCGATTGGGGAAACGAGGCGGGCAAACTGCGCTTCCGTACCCTCCGCCGATTTCAGCAACCAGTTCCTGAACGTCGCTTTCTTGGTCTTCGAGCCGATCATGCCGACATAGGCGGTGTCGCCACGCTTCAGGGCTTCGGCGACAATCAGGAAGTCCAGCGCATGATCATGGGTGAGGATGGCGAAGGCGCTGCCTGCAGGCGCGTTGCGCACCTCGGCTTCAGGCATCGGGGTCAGCCGCGTCTCGATGGCTTGCGGCATTCCTTCAAGCGCGTCGGCCCGTGTTTCGATGACGACGGCACGCACAGGGAGAAGGGCGACCGCGGAGGCCAGCGCCTGGCCGACGTGGCCGCCGCCGAAAATGTAGACATAAGGCAGTTCAGCCTGCTCGATTTCCGCGGCCGAAATCAGCTCCTGCGCCAACGTCGCATCGACGAGGCGGATCGACACTTCGACACGCCCGCCACAGCATTGGCCGATCTCCGGGCCGAGCGCCACCTCGAGGATCACGCGGGTGTCGGGGCGGGTTTCTTCACCCTCCCCCTTAGGGGGAGGGTCGGACGGCAAAGTCGTCTGCGGGGCTGTGAACGCCACTCCCCCACCCCGTTTCGCTGAAGCCGCTTCGCGGCGTCCGCTCGCCGACCCTCTCGACAAGGGGGAGGGTGAAGAACCAAGCATCTGCCTAGCCTTGTCGATGGCCATATATTCGAGCTGGCCGCCGCCGATCGTGCCCGATGTCGCCGCTTGCGAGACAAGCATGAAGGCGCCCTTCTCGCGCGGCGTCGAGCCCTTCGTCGCCGCGACCTCGACGAGCGCGACCCGGCCGGCTTGGCCAAAAAAGGCTTTCAGGCTTTGCACAGTCGCGTTCATTTTCACATTCCCTGTCGGGAAATATAGGCCTTTTCGGCCTGTTTTGCACGTTTTGCCGGTGTCAGGCCTTCGCCTCTTGCTTCAGCCGCTCGATCGCCATCAGCACGCGTTCCGGTGTCGCAGGCGCATCGAGACGCGGACAGATCCTGTGGTCGGCGACGCTGGCCACCGCGTCAGACAGGGCATGCAGCACCGACATGCCGAGCGGGAAGGGCGGCTCGCCGACGGCCTTGGAGCGGTGGATTGTCGGCTCACCGGCCTCCGGCCAATCGGCCAGTGTCACGTTGAAGATCTTGGGCCGGTCCGACGCCAACGGGATCTTGTAGGTCGACGGCGCATGGGTGCGCAGCCGACCCTTCTCGTCCCACCACAATTCCTCCGTCGTCAGCCAGCCCATGCCCTGGATGAAACCGCCCTCGACCTGGCCGAGGTCGATCGCGCGGTTCAGCGAGCGGCCGGTCTCATGCAGGATGTCGGTGCGCTCGACCATGTATTCGCCGGTCAGCGTGTCGACCGAGACTTCCGAGCAGGAGGCGCCATAGGCGAAATAATAGAAGGGACGACCCTCGCCCTTATCGCGGTCCCAGTGGATCTTCGGCGTCTTGTAGAAGCCGGCCGCCGAAAGCTGGATGCGGGCCATATAGGCCTGCTTGACGAGGTCGGCGAAAGGTATCTCCTGGTTGCCGATGCGCACCCTGTTGGGCAGGAACAGCACCTGGTCGCGCGGCACCTGGTATTTCTCGGCGGCGAAATCGGTCAGCCGGTCCTTGATCTGGCGGGCGCCGTTCTGCGCCGCCATTCCGTTGAGGTCGGTGCCGGACGACGCGGCGGTGGCCGACGTGTTCGGCACCTTTCCGGTGGTCGTCGCGGTGATCTTCACCTGGTCGAGGTCGATCTGGAGCTCTTGCGCCACCACTTGCGCCACCTTGACGTTGAGGCCCTGCCCCATCTCGGTGCCGCCATGGTTCAGATGCACCGAACCGTCGGTGTAGACATGCACCAGCGCGCCGGCCTGATTGTAATGCGTGGCGGTAAACGAGATGCCGAATTTGACCGGCGTCAGCGCCAAGCCCCGCTTGATGAAGCGGCTGTTGTTGTTGAAGGCCGAGATCTCGCGCCGGCGCCTTGCATAGCTGGCGCTTTCTTCCAGTTCCGCGACGATGCGGTGGATGATGTTGTCCTCGACCGCCTGGTGGTAGGGCGTGACGTTGCGGTCGGCGGTTCCATAGAAATTCCGCTTGCGGATCTCAAGCGGGTCCTTGCCGACGGCAAACGCCACCTCGTCGATGATACGCTCGGCGCCGACCATGCCTTGAGGGCCGCCGAAGCCGCGAAAGGCGGTGTTCGAGACCGTGTTGGTGTAGAGCGGCGCCGACTGTGCATGCACAGCCGGCCAGAAATAGGTGTTGTCGCAGTGGAACAGCGCGCGGTCGGTGACCGGGCCTGAAAGGTCCGCAGAAAAGCCGCAGCGCGCCGCGAACATGAAGTCGACGCCGAGAATATTGCCCTCATCGTCGAAGCCGGCTTCGTAGTCGATGAGGAAATCGTGCCGCTTGCCGGTGGCGATCATGTCGTCATCGCGATCGGGCCGGATTTTCACTGCCCGATGATGCTTCTTGGCTGCGATCGCGGCCAGCGCTGCAAACTGGTTGCCCTGCGTTTCCTTGCCGCCGAAGCCGCCCCCCATGCGACGCATTTCCACGGTAATGGCGTTGCTCGGCACGCCGAGTGCATGACCAACCATGTGCTGGACTTCGCTCGGATGCTGCGTCGAGGAATAGATGGTGACGTCCTGATCCTCGCCGGGAACCGCCATCGCGATATGCCCTTCGAGGTAGAAATGCTCCTGGCCGCCGACGCGCATTTTTCCTTTCAGCCGGCGGGGGGCCTGACGGATCGCAGCAGCCGCGTCGCCGCGCTTCAGCGTCAGAGGCGGCGTGACGAGTTTGTCCTTGCTCGGATCAAGCGCGCCGATGTCGGTGACGAAAGGCAATTCCTCGTATTCGACCCTTGCCAGCCTCGTGGCGCGCCGCGCCTGCTCGCGCGTCTCGGCAATCACGCAAAAGATCGGCTGGCCGAAAAACTGTACCTTGCCGTCGGCGAGTACCGGCTCGTCATGGCGCCCGGTCGGCGAAATGTCGTTCTCGCCCGGCACATCCTTTGCCGTGAGCACGTCGATCACGCCGGGGGCGGCGCGCACCGCCGACAGGTCCATTTTGGCGATGGCGGCATGCGTGGCCGTGGCCAAGCCGAGGCAGCCATGCAGCGTGCCCGCCGGTTCGGGCATATCATCGATGTAAACGGCGCTGCCGCTGACATGCTTGTGCGCGGAATCATGGCGCTGGTCTGTGGCGACGCCGCCGACGATCTTTTCGGCCTTTAAATTGGCGCTGGCGTGCTTGTTCATCATGCCGCCTCGTTGCGCGACACCTGGAACGGTGCCCTGGTGCCGGTGGTTTCGACAAAGAAACGCAGCAACAAGTTTTTCGCCGCCAAAGCCCGATATTCAGCGCTTGCCCGCACGTCGGTGAGCGGCGTGAAATCCGTTGCGTATTCGGTCATCGCCGCCTCGACTGTTTCTTCGGTCCAGGGTTTGCCGAGCAGAGCTTTCTCGACCGCCGCAGCCCGCTTCGGCGTCGCCGCCATGCCGCCATAGGCGATGCGGATATCGGCCACGGTGCCGTCCCTGGCCAAGGTCAGAAAAAACGCGCCGAGGGCGGCGGTGATATCCTCGTCGCGGCGCTTGGTGATCTTGTAGACGCCGAACTTCGTTTCGTTTGCCGGAACCGGCACATGCACGGCCTCGACGAACTCGCCGGCCTGCCGGTCCTGCTTGCCATAGGCGATGAAGAAATCCTCGAGCGGGATCGTGCGCCGCTTGCTTCCACGGCGCAGCGTCAGCCGCGCGCCGAGCGCGATGAATGGCGGCGGTGTGTCGCCGATCGGCGAGCCATTGGCGATGTTGCCGCCGATCGTGCCCATGTTGCGCACCTGTTCGCCGCCGATGCGATCGAACAATGGCCCGAGCGCCGGGATGCGTTTCGACAGCATCGCGAAGGCATCGGAATAGGTGACGCCGGCGCCGATCGAGATCACGTCCTTGTCCTCGGCAATGGCGCACAGCCCGTCGAGATTGCCGATGAAGATGACAGGCGAAATATCGCGCATGTGCTTGGTCACCCAGAGACCGACATCGGTCGAGCCGGCGACGATGGTGGCGCCCGGTTCCTTGTCGAGCACGGCGGCGAAATCGTCAACGTCAGCCGGCACGACGAGCCGCGCCTTGCCGGCGCCGATCTCGATCCGTGCGCCGTCGCCCATCGCCTCGAGTCTGGCCATGATCGACTGACGCTCCAGCGCCAGCGGATCCTTCTGTGCTTTGCCGTAGCTGGAGATGGCGCGAGCCGCGCGCATGATCGCCTCATAGCCGGTGCAGCGGCAGAGATTGCCCTGCAAGGCCTTTTCGATGGCCGCGTCCGACGGTTCCGGTGATTTCATCCACAAGCCGTAAAGCGACATGACGAAACCTGGCGTGCAGAAGCCGCATTGCGAACCGTGGAAATCCACCATCGCCTGCTGCACCGGGTGCAACTGGCCCGGCGTTCCACGGAGATGCTCGACCGTCACGACATGGGTGCCGTCCAACGAACCCAGAAAGCGGATGCAGGCGTTGACACTTTCATAGACCAGTTCGCCGGCGGAAAGCCTGCCGACCAGCACGGTGCAAGCGCCGCAATCGCCCTCTGCGCAGCCTTCCTTGGTGCCGCGCAGCGATCGGTCGAGCCGCAGCCAGTCGAGCAAGGTCGCGTCAGGCGCCACGGATGACAGCACGACATCCCTGCCGTTGAGGATAAAACGAATATCGTTACGGATCTTGACCTCGGCCACGTCTCAGCTCCCCCTGTAAGTCGAATACCCGTAGGGCGAGACGAGCAGCGGCACATGATAGTGCACGGCATCCGCCATGCCGAAGCGGATCGGCACGGTGTCGAGGAAGGCCGGCTCGGGCAGTTTCGTTCCCTGGCGCCGCAGATAGTCGCCAGCGGCGAAAACCAGCTCGTATTCGCCGGTCTGGAAATCCGCGTCGGCCAAAAGCGGTGCGTCGCAACGGCCATCGGCGTTGGTGGCGACCGTCTTCAGATGCGTCCTGGCCGGGCCATCGATCCGGTAGAGCGCGATCGACAATCCCGCCGCGGGCTTGCCGGTTGCCGTATCCAGGACATGGGTCGTCAGACGCCCGCCATCGATTTTCGACGTTTCTGCCATTGTCCGCCTCCCATTCCAATACGAACAAACCGGCCGGTACAGCCAAACATTGCTGATGAATTGTGCGCCAATTAAAGGCGATGCATAAGTCCCGGTCGAGCGGAGTGCGACAAAAACACTTTCAAAAATTTTCGGGGGAATGCGAGAAGCACCCTTTCGATATCCTGATCATACTTCGGGCGATGCCCCGTGGGAGGGACGATGCGTTACACCAGAGACATGCGCGGCTACGGAGCCAATCCGCCGGATCCCAAATGGCCCGGTGGCGCGCATGTGGCCGTGCAATTTGTCGTCAATTACGAAGAAGGCGGCGAGAACTGCGTCCTGCATGGCGACAAGGCTTCGGAAGCCTTCCTGTCGGAAATCGTCGGCGCGGCTCCCTGGGCGGGCCAACGCCATTGGAACATGGAATCGATCTACGAATATGGGGCGCGGGCAGGCTTCTGGCGGCTGCTTCGCCTGTTCACCGAGGCCGAGGTGCCAGTGACCTGTTACGGCGTCGCCACGGCACTCGCCCGCTCGCCCGATCAGGTGACGGCGATGCAGGATGCCGGCTGGGAGATCGCCTCGCACGGGCTGAAATGGATCGACTACCGCGACCACAGCGCCGAGGACGAGCGCCGCGACCTCAAGGAGGCGATCCGGCTGCACTACGAAGTGACAGGCACGCGCCCGACGGGCTGGTACACCGGCCGGACGTCGGTCAACACCGTGCGGCTGGTGGCGGAGGAAGGCGGCTTCGACTACGTCTCAGACACTTATGACGACGAACTGCCCTACTGGTTCGCGGATGAGGGGACCGACAGGCCACAGCTCATCATCCCCTACACGCTCGATGCCAACGACATGCGCTTCGCCACGCCGCAGGGCTTCAACTCGGGCGACCAGTTCTTCGCCTATCTGAAGGACAGTTTCGACACGCTCTATGCCGAAGGCAAGGCTGGGCGGCCGCGCATGATGAATATCGGCCTGCACTGTCGCCTCGTCGGGCGGCCGGGGCGGGTGGCGGCGCTGAAGCGCTTCGTCGACTATGTGAAGTCGCACGACAAGGTCTGGCTGGCGCGGCGTATCGACATCGCCAGGCATTGGCGCGAGACCCATCCATACAAGCAGCCGGTGCTGCGCCCTTCGAGGATGGAATTCGAGGCCTTCGTGCATGCTTTCGGCGGCGTTTTCGAACATTCGCCGTGGATAGCCGAGCGCGCCTACGAGCTGGAACTTGGCCCGGCGCACGACAGCGCCGGCGGCCTGCACAATGCGCTCTGCCGCGTTTTCCGCGCCGCAAGCGAAACGGAGCGGCTCGGCGTGCTCAACGCCCATCCCGACCTTGCCGGCAAGCTGGCAAGGGCCAGGCGGCTGACGGCTGAATCGGCCAGGGAACAGGCTTCGGCCGGCCTCGATGAGCTGACCGACAAGGAGCGCGAGCTGTTTTCCAAGCTCAATGCCGCCTACGTCACCACCTTCGGTTTCCCGTTCATCATCGCGGTGAAGGGTAAGACCAGGCAAGAAATCCTGGCGGAGTTCGAAAGGCGCATCGGCAACAGCCGCGGCGTCGAATTCGAGACCGCCTGCAAACAGGTCGAGCGCATCGCGCTCTTCCGCCTCAAGGACATGCTTCCGCAATAGGTTTGAACCCATGGATACGATCAGGATGCCCGAGCGAACCTATTATGCTCCACATGGCGGCCATTCCGGCCAGAGTGAGCTTCTGACCGGCCGCGCCGTCTTCACCGAGGCCTATGCCGTCATCCCCAAGGGCGTGATGCAGGACATCGTCACCAGCGCCCTGCCATTCTGGGACAAGACCCGCGTCTGGATATTGTCGAGGCCGCTGTCGGGCTTTGCCGAGACGTTTTCGCAGTACATCGTCGAGATCGCGCCCGGCGGTGGCAGCGACCGGCCGGAACCCGATGCCGGCGCCGAGGGCGCCTTGTTCGTGGTCGAAGGCGAACTGACCGTCCTGCTTGCCGGCGAAAGACATGTCTTGCGGCCGGGCGGCTTCGCCTTCCTGCCGCCGTCGAGCGGCTGGACTGTTCGCAACGAAAGCAATGCGGCTGTCCGCTTTCACTGGATACGCAAGGCTTATGAGTCCGTCAGCGGCCTCGAGGTCCCGCAAGCCTTCTTCACCAACGAGCAGGACATCGGGCCGACGCCGATGCCGGGTACCGACGGCCGTTGGGCGACGACGCGCTTCGTCGATCCGGCCGACATGCGCCATGACATGCACATGACCATCGTCACCCTCGAACCGGGCGCGGTCATTCCCTTTGCCGAGACCCATGTCATGGAGCACGGGCTCTATGTCCTGGAAGGCAAGGCCGTCTACCGGCTCAACCAGGACTGGGTCGAGGTGGAGGCCGGCGACTATATGTGGCTGCGCGCCTTCTGTCCGCAGGCCTGCTATGCCGGCGGACCGGGAAAATTCCGCTATCTGCTCTACAAGGACGTCAACCGGCACGCCAAGCTCGGCAGTGCCGGGATCGCAGGGCGTGCGCCGTGACCCGCATCGTCGCGCGGCCGCTGACCCGCGAGGGCTTTGCCCCGTTCGGCGATGTCATCGACATGGGCGGCGACAACCACTACCCGATCAATGGCGGCAAGGCCGAGCGCTACCATGATCTGGCGACCGCCGAGGCCGTGGGGCCGAATGCGCGCGTGCTGATCTCGATGGTGCGCGGCACGCCTTACGAATTGCCGCTGGCGCTGACCATGGTCGAGCGTCACCCGCTCGGCAGCCAGGCCTTTGTCCCGCTGTCGCCACGACCGTTCCTGGTCGTCGTCTGTCATGACGGCAAGGACGGTCCGGCCGAGCCGCATGCCTTCATCACCAAGCCAGGGCAAGGCATCAATTATTCACGCAATCTATGGCACGGCGTACTGACGCCATTGGGTGAGCCCCAGGATTTCCTGATCGTCGACCGTGGCGGCGACGGCTCCAATCTCGAAGAATTCCATTTTTCGCACGCCTACGAGATTCATCTCCCCGACGAGATCCTTTGATGACCGACATTTCGCTGATCGACCGCCTGCTCGACGTCATCGAGCACGACATCGTGCCGAAGACGCAGGAAGGCGTCGCCCATGGCAACAAGCTGTTCGGCGCGGCGATCCTGAAGAAAGGCGACCGCTCGCTGGTGCTGGCCGAAACCAACAACGAGATCGAAAACCCGCTCTGGCATGGCGAAGTGCACTGCCTGAAACGCTTCTACGAAATGCCCAAAGCCGAACGTGTCGACACCAAGGAGGCCATCTTCCTGGCCACGCACGAGCCCTGTTCGCTCTGCCTGTCGGCGATCACCTGGACCGGTTTCGACAATTTCTACTATCTGTTCAGCCACGAGGATTCGCGCGACAGTTTTGCCATCCCGCACGATCTGAAAATCCTGAAAGAGGTCTTCACCCTCGATCCCGGCGGTTACAATGCCGAGAACGCCTATTGGAAGAGCTTTTCGATCCGCAGGCTGGTGCGGGCGCTGCCCGAGGCGGAACGCGGGCGGCTGGAGGCGCGCATCGGCAAGATTGCAGCACTTTATGAAGCGCTCTCTGGCGACTACCAGGCCAACAAGGCCGAGAACGACATTCCGCTGAACTGAGGGCACCAAGCAGCGGCACAGGTCGCATATTCCACTGCTCCAGTCGCGAATGGCGATTGAAACTTGCCGCGCCGCGAGGCGTTATGCGCGCCATGAAAACCGTCACCGAGTTTCCCCGCAAGGTCGTCGAATTCCCTGATATGGGCATCGTTATGCCGGATGGCTGCCGGCTGTCGGCGCGGGTGTGGATGCCGGAAGATGCCGGCGACGATCCGGTGCCTGTCATCCTCGAGCACCTGCCCTACCGCAAGCGCGACGGCACCATCTTTCGCGACCAGCTGACGCATCCCTATTTCGCCGGCCACGGCTATGCCTCGATCCGTGTCGACATGCGCGGCAATGGCGATTCCGAAGGGCTGATGGACGACGAATATTCCGAGCAGGAATTGCAGGATGCCTGCGACGTCATCGCCTGGGCGGCCGCCCAACCCTGGTGCAACGGCAATGTCGGCATGATGGGCATTTCCTGGGGCGGCTTCAACTGCCTGCAGGTGGCAGCCATGCAGCCGCCGGCGCTCAAGGCGGTGATCAGCCTGTGCTCGACCGTTGATCGCTATGCCGACGACATCCACTACAAGGGCGGCTGCCTGCTGCTGGAAAATTTCGGCTGGGCCTCGACAATGCTGTCCTATTCGTCACGGCCGCCGGACCCGCTGCTGGCGGGCGACAACAGATGGCGCGACCTGTGGCTCAGCCGGCTGGAGAACCAGTCGTTCCTTTTGCCACTCTGGCTTGGCCACCAGCACCGCGACGCCTACTGGAAACGGGGATCGGTCTGCGAGGATTTCTCCGCCCTCAAGGCCGCGGTGCTGTCGATCGGCGGCTGGCATGACGGTTACCGCAACACCATCTCGCATCTCGTCGCCAACATCGAGGCGCCGGTCAAAGGCATTGTCGGCCCTTGGATCCACAAATACCCGCATTATGCCGGGCCCCAGCCGGCAATCGGCTTCCTGCAGGAAGCGCTGCGCTGGTGGGACCGCTGGCTGAAGGGTATCGAGACCGGCGTCGAGGCCGACCCGGCCTACCGCGCCTATGTGATGGACAGCGTGCGGCCAGCGCGCTGGCATCCGGAACGGCCGGGCCGCTGGGTGGCGGAGCGGCAGTGGCCTTCGCCCGACATCAAGACGCAAACGATCGACCTGATCCCGGCGGGCGGTAAATCCGTCACCATCGCTTCGCCGCAAAGCTGTGGGCTGGCCGGCGGTGAGTATTTCCCGTTCACCTTCGGCCCGGAATTGCCGGGCGACCAGCGTCCCGACGACGCGCTGTCGGTGTGTTTCGACCAGCAGGAACTCGCCGAGGCGATCGACATCGTCGGCGCACCGGAAGTCGAGGTCCGGTTATCCTGCGACCGTCCGCAGGCCAACATCGCGGTGCGGCTTTGCGACGTGCATCCCGATGGCGCCTCGGAACTGATCTCCTATGGCGTGCTCAACCTCACGCACCGCCTCTCGCACGAATTCCCGCAAGCGCTTGTCCCCGGCGAGAGCGTTTCGGCACGCGTCGTGCTCGACCAGTGCGCCTATCGCGTGCCGGCCGGCCACCATTTGCGCATAGCCGTCTCGAACGCCTATTGGCCCATGATCTGGCCCTCGCCGGAGCCGGTCCGCCTGAGCCTGTCGGCGGCGACGCTGAAGCTGCCGCTGCGCCCGTTGGCGACGGGCGACGAGGTCACGTTCGCCGCGCCGGAGGCTGCTTCCCCCTGGGCAACCGAGACCATCCGCCCGGCCAATTCGGAACGCCGCGTCGACCGCGACGAGAAGACCGGCATCGTCACGCTTTCCATAGAAGACGATTTCGGCGAGGTGCGCGATCTTGCACATGGCCTGGCGAACGGCAGCATCGCCCGCGAGACCTGGACGATCCATCCGGACGATCCGTTGTCGGCCGGGGGACGGACGCATTGGACGCAAACCCTGTCGCGAAGCGGATGGTCGGTGCGCACCGAAACATCGGCCGAAATACGCTCGGACGCCAAAAACTTCATCGTAAGCGCCCGAATTGAAGCTTACGAAGGCGAAAAACTCGTCTTCGAACGCGATTTCGAACAGGCGGTTCCGCGCTCGCTTGTTTGAGCGGCAAGGCATTGGTCCAATTGCGACGTGCCATTTACGCCACGGCATGTCGCATTCGGTCTTGCTTACCGCTTTCCCTTGCGGTCATTATTCCCCTCACAAGAAACAAGAAAACGACCACTAAGGTCGAACCAACAGAGTGAGGAACTCAAAATGTCAAACGAACTGGAATTCCTTAGCCGACGTGTCGCCTCAGGCAAGCTCAGCCGTCGTGATTTTCTCGGCCGGGCGGCAGCGCTCGGCGTCACCGCGACCTTCGCCAACTCACTGCTTTCGAGCGCGGCGCGCGCAGCCGGCCCGGTCAAGGGCGGCACGCTCAAGGCAGGCCTGGTTGGCGGCGAGTCCACCAACAGCCTGGATCCAGCCCTGTTCATGACGCAGGTGCCGTTCGCCTTCGGCAAGATGTGGGGCGAACTGATCGTCGAGCTTTCCCCCGAGGGCAAGCTCGAGAACCGCATCGCCGAGGAGATCGGCTCGTCCGACGATGCCAAGGTCTGGACACTGAAGATCCGCGACGGCGTCGAATTCCACAATGGCAAGACGGTGACCGCCGAAGACGTCGCCGCCACGCTCGAGCGTCATTCGGACGAGAAGTCGAAGTCCGGCGCGCTCGGCTACATGAAAGGCATCGAAAGCATCAAGGCCAGCGGCAAGGAAGTGGTGCTGACGCTGAAGGAGGCCAATGCCGATCTGCCCTACCTGCTCAGCGACTACCACCTGATCGTCCAGCCCAATGGCGGCAAGGACAAGGCCGATGCCGGCATCTCGGCGGGCCCTTATAAGATCACCACCAACGAGCCCGGCGTGCGCCATGGCGGCGAGCGCTTCGCCAACTACTGGCAGGGCGACAAGATGGGCCATGCCGACCAGATCGAGATCATCGTCATCAACGACGCCACGGCCCGTACGGCCGCCCTGCAGGGCGGCCAGGTCAACATGGTCAACCGCGTCGAGCCGAAGATCGTCGACCTGATCAAACGCGTGCCGGGCGTCACCATCCGCAACCATGCGGGACCGGGCCATTACGTCTTCATCATGCACTGCAACACGGCGCCGTTCGACAACAACGACCTCAGGATGGCGCTGAAGCTGGCGATCGACCGCGAAGAAATGCTGAAGAAGGTGCTGCGCGGTTACGGTTCGCTCGGCAATGATTTCCCGATCAATGCCGCCTACCCGCTGTTCACCGAGATCGAGCAGCGCACATACGATCCGGACAAGGCCAAGTTCCACTACAAGAAGTCCGGGCATGACGGTGCGGTGCTGCTCAGGACCTCCGACGTCGCCTTTCCCGGCGCCGTCGACGCGTCCCAGCTTTTCCAGCAGAGCGCGGCCAAGGCCGGCATCCAGATCGAGCTCAAGCGCGAGCCGGGCGACGGCTACTGGAACGAGGTCTGGAACAAGCAGCCCTTCTGCGCCTCCTATTGGGGCGGACGCTCGACCCAGGACCAGATGTACTCGACCGCCTACCTGTCGACCGCCGACTGGAACGACACGCGTTTCAAGCGCCCGGATTTCGACAAGATGGTGCTGGCGGCGCGCGCCGAGCTGGACGAGGCCAAGCGCAAGGCGATGTATCACGACATGGCCGTCATCGTGCGCGACGAAGGCGGCCTGATCCTGCCGATGTTCAACCAGTTCATCGACGCCACCGGCGCCAAGGTGGGCGGCTGGGTGGACGATCCGCACCAGGAGTTGATGAATGGCTATGCCCTGGCAAAGTGCTGGCTCGAAGCCTGAGCCGGCCTTGCCCAGATGTCCTCACCCATCGTGAAACTGGTGGCCCAGCGCGTTGCGCTGGGCATCCTCCTTTTGTTGGCCGTCTCGGTCCTGATCTTCGCCGGCACACAGATCCTGCCCGGCGACGTCGCGCAAGCCATCCTAGGGCAGTCGGCGACACCGGAATCGCTCGCCAATCTGCGTGAGCAGCTTGGGCTCAACGATCCGGCCTATATCAGGTATTTCCGCTGGCTCGGCGGTGTTTTGACCGGCGATCTCGGGACCGCCATGTCGAGCGGACAGGACATCGCGACATCGATCAAGGGCCGGCTGTGGAACACGCTGTTCCTCGCCTTCTGGGCGGCGATCGTGGCCATTCCACTGGCCATAACGCTTGGCCTGATCGCGGTGCGCTACCGCAATGGTTGGGCCGACAAGCTGATCTCGGGACTGGCGCTCGCCTCGACCTCCTTCCCGGAATTCTTCATCGGCTACTTGCTGGTCTTCTACTTCGCGGTTCAGCATCAGTGGTTCCCCGCCATCTCGACCGTCTATGACGGCATGCCTTTCGGTGAACGCATGCAGGCGATCGCGCTGCCGGCGGCGGCGCTGACGCTGGTGGTGCTTGCCCATATGATGCGCATGACGCGCGCGGCGATCCTAAACGTCATGCAATCGGCCTATGTGGAGACCGCCGAGCTCAAGGGGCTCTCGGCTTTCGCGGTCATCCGCAAACATGCCTTCCCGAACGCCATCGCGCCGATCATCAACGTCGTCATGCTCAACCTCGCCTATCTGATCGTCGGCGTGGTCGTGGTCGAAGTGATCTTCGTCTATCCCGGCATGGGGCAGTATCTGGTCGATCACGTCACCAAGCGCGACGTGCCGGTGGTGCAGGCGGTCGGACTGATCTTCGCCGCCGTCTATATCGGCCTCAACATCATCGCTGACATAGCGGCAATCGTCGCCAATCCGCGCCTGAGGCATCCCAAATGAAGAGGGCGGGCATGCTCGACATCAAACGCATCCCCGTGCCCGCGCTGGTCGGCCTGGTGCTGACGGCCCTGTTCGTGCTGGCGGCCATCTTCGCGCCGTGGCTTGCGCCGCACGGCAATGGCGAGATCGTCGGCGACGTCTGGGAGCCCATGTCGGCGGCGCACTGGCTGGGCACCGACAACCTTGGCCGCGATCTGCTGTCGCGCATGATCTATGGTGCGCGCATCACCCTTTTCATCGCAGTGCTCGCCACGGCGTTGTCCTTCTCGCTTGGCGCCATTCTCGGCTTTTCGGCGGCGGTGTTCGGCGGCTGGTTCGACACGCTGCTGTCGCGCCTCGTCGATCTTCTGATGTCGATCCCGACGCTGATCATGGGCCTTGTCGTGCTCTCGGTGCTGCCGACAAACCTGGTGACGCTGATCCTGGTGATGGGCATTCTCGACTCGACCCGCGTCTACCGCCTGTCGCGCGCGGTGGCCGTCGACATCAACGTCATGGACTATGTCGAAGCCGCCAAGCTGCGCGGCGAAGGCAGCACCTGGATCATCTTCCGCGAGATCCTGCCCAATGCGCTGTCGCCGCTGGTCTCGGAACTCGGCCTGCGCTTCATCTATGCCGTGCTGTTCCTGTCGACGCTCTCCTTTCTTGGCCTCGGCGTACAGCCGCCGGATGCCGACTGGGGCGGCATGGTCAAGGAAAACAAGGACGGCATCGTCTTCGGCATTGCCGCGGCGCTCATACCGGCGGCCGCGATCGCGGCGCTTGCGATCTCGGTCAATCTCGTCGCCGACTGGGTGCTCAACCGCACGACAAGCCTGAAAGGAGGACGCGGATGATGGCCGACAGCAAAGCGAAATCCAGCCCGCTCCTCGATATCCGCAACCTGCGCATCGAAGCCATGGTCTACCCACCGGGCGAAGCGCCAAAGACCATCACGCTCGTCCACGACGTCTCGCTGACCCTGGAAAAGGGCAAGGTGCTCGGCCTGATCGGCGAATCCGGTGCCGGCAAGTCGACCATCGGCCTGTCTTCGATGGGTTATGGGCGCGGCGGCGTGCGCATCACCGGCGGCGAGGTGCTCCTCAACGGCCGCGACATCCTCAAGGGCGGCAAGGAAGGTTTCCGCAGGCTGCGCGGCCGCGAGGTCTGCTATGTCGCGCAGTCGGCGGCAGCGGCGTTCAACCCGGCGCACAGGCTGATGGACCAGGTTGTCGAAGCCACCCTCCTGCACGGCAGGGCGACGCGCGCGGAGGCCGAGAAACGCGCCGTCGCGCTGTTCAAGAAGCTGAGCCTGCCCAATCCCGAAACCATCGGCGAGCGTTTCCCGCACCAGGTCTCCGGCGGCCAGCTGCAGCGTGTGATGACGGCGATGGCGCTGTGCTCGGAACCGGACCTGATCGTCTTCGACGAGCCGACGACGGCGCTCGACGTGACGACGCAGATCGACGTGCTGTCGGCGATCAAGGACGCCATCCGCGACACGCATGTGGCCGCGCTCTACATCACCCACGACCTCGCCGTCGTCGCCCAGGTGTCGGACGAGATCATGGTGCTGCGCCACGGCCGGCTGGTCGAATGGGGCGGCACCCGCCAGATCATCAAGGAGCCGCGCCAGGAGTACACCAACGCTCTGGTGTCAGTGCACGAGATCGAACACGCCGAGCAGAAACCCGGCGTCTCGCCATTCCTGTCCGTGAAGAACGTCACCGCCGCTTATGGCGGCGGTCATGTCAAGGTGCTGAAGAACGTCTCCGTCGATATCTATCCCGGCCAGACGCTGGCGGTGGTCGGCGAGTCCGGCTCCGGCAAGTCGACGCTGGCGCGCGCCATCACAGGGCTCCTGCCGCCCGAACAGGGCACGGTGACCTTCGACGGGCGCCCGCTTGCCAACCGGCTTGCCGACCGGCCGAAGGAGGATCTGCGGCAGCTGCAGATGATTTACCAGATGGCCGACGTGGCCATGAACCCGCGCCAGACCGTCGGCACCATCATCGGCCGGCCGCTGGAGTTCTATTTCGGCATGCGGGGACGTGAGCGCGACCGGCGCGTCGCCGAATTGCTCGACGAGATCGAGATGGGCAAAGGCTTCCTCGACCGCTATCCGGCGGAGCTGTCGGGCGGCCAGAAGCAGCGCGTCTGCATCGCCCGCTCGCTCGCCGCCAAACCGAAGCTGATCATCTGCGACGAGGTGACCTCGGCGCTCGACCCGCTGGTGGCCAACGGCATTCTCAAGCTTTTGTTGAACCTGCAGCAGCACGAGAAGGTCGCATATCTCTTCATTACCCACGACCTTGCGACGGTAAGGTCGATCGCCGATTCGATCGCGGTGATGTATCGCGGCGAGGTGGTCCGTTACGGTTCCAAAAGCAAGGTGCTCACACCGCCTTTCGATGCCTATACCGACCTCCTGCTGTCCTCGGTTCCGGAAATGGAGATCGGCTGGCTGGAAAAGGCGATCAAGGGGCGACGCATGGCGAGCGCCGGGAACTAGCCAGCGGTTCGCCAGTCAAGGAGATGACGAACGTCATCCGGATGCAACACTGGAGGGCCAGACGTCCTTCGGACGGCATCGCCTGTGTGCGGTTGTTTCAAAAAGGGGTAGGACATGAAGACTGAACTCGACCATCTCGCTGAACTCGCCGGCCAAGGCCGGATATCGCGGCGTGACTTTCTCGGGCGCACCGCGGCGCTGGGCATGTCGGCGGCGCTGGCAACGACGCTGGCCGGGAAAGCCTTCGCGCAGACGCCGGTCAAGGGCGGCATTCTCAAGGCCGGCCTGCAGGGCGGCGAATCGACCAACAGCCTCGATCCGGCGCTGAACCTCAGCCAGGTCACCTTCAGCTTCGGCAAGCAGTGGGGCGAATATCTGGTTCGCCTCACCCCCGACAACAGGTTGGTCAACCTGATCGCCGAGGACATCGGCGCTTCCCCGGATGCCAAGACCTGGACGATCAAGATCCGCGACGGCATCGAGTTCCACAATGGCAAGACGGTCGGCGCGGAGGATGTCGCGGCCACCATCGAGCGCCACGCCGACGAGAAGTCGAAGTCGGGCGCACTCGGCATTCTCAAAAACATCAAGGGCATTAAGGCCAAGGGCAAGGAGGTCGTCGTCACGCTTGCCGACGCCGATGCCGACTTCCCCTATCTGATGGCCGACTATCATCTCGTCATCCAGCCCAATGGCGGCAAGGACAATCCGAACGCGGGCATCAGCGCCGGCCCCTATAAGGTGACCGTCAACCAGCCCGGCGTGCGCCACGGCGGCGAGCGCTTCGCCAATTACTGGCAGGGCGACAAGGCGGGCCATGCCGACCAGGTCGAGATCGTCGTCATCAACGATGCGACGGCGCGGCTGGCGGCCCTGCAAGGCGGCCAGGTGCACATGATCAATCGCGTCGAGCCGAAGGTGGTCGATCTCGTCAAGCGCATCCCCGGCGTCAGCATCGAGAACGTTTCGGGCAAGGGCTATTACCCGTTCAACATGTTCTGCGACACCGCGCCCTTCGACAACGGCGATCTCAGGATGGCGCTCAAGCTCGCCATGGACCGCGACGAGATGCTGGAAAAGATCCTGCGCGGCTACGGTTCGGTCGGCAATGACTTCCCGATCAACGAGGCCTATCCGCTGTTTTCGGCCATCGAACAGCGCAAATTCGACCCGGAAAAGGCTGCGGCGCTCTACAAGAAGTCGGGCCACAGCGGCTCGATCCTGCTGCGCACCTCCGACGTCGCCTTCCCCGGGGCCGTCGATGCGGCACAGCTCTATCAGCAGAGCGCCGCCAAGGCAGGCATCAAGATCGAGATCAAGCGCGAGCCTGGCGACGGCTATTGGTCGGAGGTCTGGAACAAGCAGCCTTTCTCGCTGTCTTACTGGGGCGGGCGTGCCACGCAGGACCAGATGTATTCCACCGGCTATGTGTCGAACGCCGACTGGAACGACACGCGTTTCAAGCGGCCCGAGTTCGACAAGATGCTGTTTGCAGCGCGCGGCGAGCTCGACCAGGACAAGCGCAAGGCGATCTATCACGACATGGCCGTGCTGATGCGCGACGAAGGCGGATTGATCGTGCCTTTCTTCAACCAGTTCATCGACGCCGCCACCAACAAGATCGGCGGCTTCGCCAAGAGCCCGATCGGCGAGATGATGGACGGCTACGCGCTCGCCGAATGCTGGCTGAACGCCTGACATCAAGTTCCTGCCGAGCACGCCGCGTGTCCGTGCGACACGCGGCGTGCTCGTTCCCCCGACAATCGCATGGAGCAGCTCGTGGCGCTCAAGACCAAACTGTTGCTGATCATCCTCGACGGCGTGCCTTACCGGAACTGGCGCCGGCTGATGGGCAACCTCGAAGGCTGGGTGCAGTCGGGCGAAGCGCGGGTATGGAAGATGCGCTCGGTGCTGCCGTCGACCTCGGCCTGCTGTTATGCTTCGATCCACACCGGGGTGCCGCCGCAGGCGCATGGCATTCTTTCCAACGAGAACCGCTTCCGCGTCAGCCAGCCCGACATCTTCTCGGAGGTCACCGGGGCCGGGGGAATAACCGGCGCGGTCACCCACTCCTACTGGTCGGAGTTCTTCCGTTCCTACCCGTTCGACCTCGTCGAGGACATGGAGTATGACGAGCCGGGCGGGCCGATCACGCATGGCCGCTTCCACACCATGACCGGCTACAACGCGCGCAACCAGATGACGCCGAGCGACGTCGACCTGTTCGCCACGCTGACCATGCTGAGCAGCCGCCACGGCATCGACTACGGCATCCTGCACACTTGCACGCTGGACTCGATGGGCCACCGTTTCGGCCATGACTGTCACGAGATGGACCATGCCTGCTACGCGATGGACGGCATGCTGGCCGCTTTCCTGCCGCGCTGGCGCGACGCCGGCTATGAAGTGATCGTCACCGCCGATCACGGCCAGACCGACCGCGGCCACCATGGCGGCCATGATGAGGAGATGCAGGATTTCGCGCTGTATTATTTCGGCGCCGGCAAGGGACCGGATGCCGACACACTGCTCGACCAGCTGCAGCTGGCGCCGACGGTTCTAAGCCGACTGGGGGTGTCGGTGCCGGCGACGATGAAGGCGAAGCCTTTCCTGAGCTAGCTTCCCCTTCACCCACTGGCAAGGCTCATCTTCTTCGGTTAGCCTCCGCAAATTCCTTGGCGGAGGATGAACCTTTTTGAGCCGATCAGCGACAGAGCAGGCAGGAGCCAGGCGGCTCGATCGGTCATGACCGGCGCGATGGAGACCGATCGCGCGCTTGTCGAGCGGGTCGCGAAGGGCGACCGGGCCGCCGTGCGGCTCCTGTTCATGCGCCACCACGCGCGGATATACCGCTTCGTGGCGCGCCAGACGGGATCGGAAATGATGGCTGACGACATCGCGAACGAGGTGTTCCTCGAACTGTGGCGCCAGGCGCCGGGTTTCGAGGGACGTTCCGAAGTCTCGACATGGCTGCTCGGCATCGCCCGCTTCAAGGCTCTGTCCCTGTTGCGCAAGAAAAAGGAAGACTGGATCGACGACGAGGCCGCAGCCGCGGTGCCCGACGGCGCCGATACGCCCGAGATCGTTGCCATGAAGGGGGACAAGAGCACCGCCCTGCGCCGCTTCATCGATGCCTTGCCGCGCGAGCATCGCGTGGTCATCGATCTCGCCTATTATCAGGGGCAATCGGTGACCGAGATCGGCGAGGTGCTCGATATCCCGGTCGCGACCGTCAAGACCCGCATGTTTTATGCCCGCAAGAAACTCGGCGAAGCCCTCAAGGCCGCCGGTTACGACAGGGGGTGGCCATGAGCGCCGCTGAAAAGATGTCGCGCCGCGACGAAATGGAAACGTTGCTGCCGTTCTACCTGAACGGTTCGCTGGAAGGCTCGGAACTGGAGGCCGTCGAGGAATGGCTGGCCAGCGATCCGACGGCGATGGCCGCCCTTGGCGAGGCGGAGGCTGAATTCTCCAGCACCGCGGCCGCCAATGAGGCGATCCGTCCGCCGGCCGATGCGCTGAGCCGCTTTTCCAGGGCGCTCGATGCCGAGGCTGGCCCGGCGCGCGCCGCCGCCGGTTCGTCCTGGCTGGCGCAGGCCTGGAGCCGCTTCATGGCGCTGCCGGTCGGCGTCGCCTGGGCGGCGGCCGCGGCTCTGCTGGCGCTGGTCATGGTGCAGTCGTTCGTGCAGCCCGGCGGCAAGGGCGGCAATTTCGAGATCGCGGGCGCGCAGGACGAGATGGCGAAGATGCCGTTCGCCCTGGTCAAGTTCAGGCCCGACGCGAAAATGTCCGACATCGCCGCCTTTCTCGGCAGCAGCGGACTGAAGATCCTGGACGGACCGACCGCCGAGGGCGTGTTCCGGCTCGGCATTCCGGCCGCCAACGCGGCCGACTACACCAGGCAACTCGGCCTTGTTGCCGCCCAGCCTTTCACCGACACCGTGATCGAGGGAAGGAAACCGGCCGATGGCGGCTGAGGCGGTCATTCGATTTGCGGCAATCCTTGCGGCGGCGATGACGATCGCCATCGGGCCTGCGTCGGCGCAGGGCAACGACGCCAATGCCGACCGAAAGATCGACTGCCGCGACGGCACCGATGCGGCAAGCGCCGACTGTGGCAAGGACGGCGGCGACAGCGGCAGCGCGGCCGGTGCCGTGTTTCTTCCCGCCCTGATCGTCGACCTGTTCCCCAATCCGGCCGCTCCCGCGGCACCGGTGCCGACGCCACGGCCGGACCCGGCGGCGCCGCCCGCCGGCACGCAGGCCGGACCGCCTTCGGGCGGGCCGATCGTCTCGCCAAGCGATCTCATCGCCGTTCAGCCGCCACGCGCCGTGGCCGGCGATTTCGTGCCCGACGAGGTGCTGGTGACCGTCGATGGCGATGCGGGCGCCGTGCAGCAGATCGCCGCTTCCTTCGGCCTCGATGTGCGCTCGCAGCGGCAATCATTTTTGCTCGGCACCACGCTTGTGCGCTTCGGCATTCCCGACCGCCGCCCCGTCGGCGTGGTGCTGGCGCAGCTTGCCGCCGACAGCCGCACGCAGCGGCGTGAGCCCAACCATATCTATTCGCTTCAGCAGGCGGCGGGCATCGTCAACTATGCGTTCGAGCGCATCGCGCTGGAACCCAGCCAGGCGAGCGGCGAGAACGTCCGCGTCGCGGTAATCGATACCGGCATCGACGACACCAATCCGACGCTGGCCGGGGTCATCGCCGGCCAGTTCGACGCCATGCCCGACGTGCCGGTCGAAAAGCGCGACCACGGCACTTCGGTCGATGGGCTGATCGCCGGCGTCGGCGCGCTCAAGGGCATGGCGCCCGGCGCCAGGATCTATCACGCACGTGCCTTCGAAGGCGGCAAGTCGACAATGGACGTCATCCTTGCTGCGCTCGACTGGGCGGCCGAGCAGGATGTGCGCATCATCAATATGAGTTTCGTCGGTCCGAAGAACGACCTGCTCGGCATCGCCTGCCGCAATGCACGCGCGCTCGGCATGGTTCTTGTCGCCGCCGCCGGCAACAACGGGCCCAAGGCGCCCTATGGCTACCCGGCCGCCTTCGACGGCGTCATCGCGGTGACCGCCACCGACGCCAGGGATGGGCTAATGCCGCAGGCCAATCGCGGCGCCTATGTCTTCATCTCGGCGCCGGGCGTCGAGATGGTGGCGCCGAGCGGAGCCGGCTCGGATGTCGTCACCGGCACATCGTTCGCCGCCGCGATCGTCTCGGGCGCCATTGCCAATCTCATCCACGCCGCGCCGGACCGCTCGGCCGACGCCATCGAAAAGGCGCTGGCCGCAACGGCCCGGGATCTCGGTTCGAAAGGGCGGGACGATGACTTCGGCTACGGGCTGCTGGACATCAAGGCCGCCGAGACGGCGAAGGAATGATCCTTGGCAACATGCTCCTAAATTCAGTCGGCTATTTGCGATGGCCGAGACGGGACGAATGCTGGACTAAACATCTAGAGGGCCGGACCCAACCGAACGGCGCTTCCATCATAGAAGCGTGACAGCCGAAAGCGGCTGAGATCATGCCCACTCGCGTTACCCTGAATCAGGTCGGAAACGACGCGACCGATTCCAGGTCCGATACCGAAGCCGTGACCACTCATTCCCGTGGCCACGAAAAGACCGACGACTGCCCGGGCGTGATCCACGACGGGGACGACATCGGGCATGGCGTCAATCATGCCTCCCCAGCCTGCCTTCAAGCGAACTGTTTCGAACTGTGGAAAAAGGCGTCTGAAATTGCGCTCTACAGAACGGAGGCCGGAGCGTTCAGCGGCCGGGTTGAGCACCCGCATTCTTTCGAAAGGACTCTGGGAATCCGGGGTCCAATCGCGCGGGGTCGACCAGCTATCAGGGTAACCCGATGGAGCGCACGGAAAGTAGCGGGTTCCGAGCGGATTGGCCATGAGGGCGGGAAGATACTTGGTGGCGTGCCGGAATGCGTCAGGTCCCAGGTAAAGCAAATTACTGCCTCCCGGGGCGAGCGTGTATCCGCCATCCTGTCGGCGCCTGAAAGCGATGTGTTCGTCCGCTGCCGCACCTGCATAGATTTCAGGCATAGGCTCCGTTGCGGCTACGGTTACCCTGACGCTGAGTTGGGGGATGGAGACGCCGTGTCTTCTCAGGAACAGCGACGACCAGGCGCCGCCCGCGACCAGTACGCTGGAGGTTTCAATGTATCCCGCCTCGGTCCACACTCCTCTGATCCTGCCAGCTGAGATTTCGAGGGTTCGCGCTGCGCAATTCTCTATGATCTTGGCGCCTTTTCGGACGGCAAGACGAGCAAGCGCAGGCACCGCCAACCAAGGCTCCGCACGCATGTCGGAGGGCGTCGTCATCGCGCCCTTGAACTTGCGCGACATGCCCTTGATGAGTTTCGCGGTTTCGTCTGCGTCCAGGAGGCGAGTGTCGAGCCCATGGATCGCGGCGATCTTCATGAATTCTTCGAAACCGGCCATGTCCTTGTCGGAGTTCGCCAGATAGGTCACACCTGTCTGGTCCAGCCCGATGTCTTCGCCGCATTCCTCAGCCAGTTGCCGCCATAGGCGAAAAGCCTCGATGACAATTGGCAGTTCATCTGCGTCGCGCCCCTGCTTTCGAATCCAGCCCCAATTTCGGGACGATTGTTCGGCCGCAACGCGGCCTTTTTCCAGCAGCGTGACCGGAATGTTCCGCTCCGCCAGGAAAAGAGCCGTCGTTACGCCGATAATGCCGCCACCAATGATGACCACCTCCGAACGCTTCGGCGGTGGGCCAGGATGTTGGATTGGATCCATTTCGGAGAACGGGAATATGGGCAAGTGGGCATCCAGGAGGGCTGGTTGATGGCTTCGGCTTACTGGTTGCCACCCTCTAAAAGCCAAAGCAAGCGCGGTGCAGGCAGACCACTATCCATGACACTGCAATCGATCTTCCGGCAACGCCCGCAAGCGGTCGAACTCGGCCCCTCGGAGCGATTGGCTCTAACCCTAGGCAGGCGCTCCGGCAACCGACCCCCTGATCACCAGGTCGACCGGCCAGACCTCGCCGCGCGGGCCCTCTTCCAGGCCCGATATCCGTGCGGCCAGACGCTCGGCGATGCGGGCGCCGGCGAGCCGGATCGAGGAGCGCGTCGTCGACAGCGGTACGGAGAAATTCTCCGGCTTCAGCCATGGGAAGACGTCGTCATGTGCAATTAATGAGATGTCGCCGGGGATGCTCAGGCCGAGGTCGCGCACGGCGCGCACGACGCCGAGCGCCATGATCAGGCTGGAGCAGGCGATCGCGGTCGGCGCGCCGTCCTGTTCGAGCAGGCGCCGGGCGGCGCGATAGCCGTTCTCCTCGGTCATGGCAACGGAGCAGACATGGCGGTCGCCCAAGGTCAGGCCGCTCGCGGCGAGCGCCCGGCGCACGCCTCGCTCGCGATGCACGGCGAAGGTTTCGCGGTCATCGCCATTAATCAGCGCCAGCCGCCGGTGGCCGAGCTGGACGAGCAGTCGCGCCGCCTCGTGAAAGGCGCCCTCATTGTCGATGTCGAGATAGGGATAGTCGAAATCGAAACCTTCGCTGCGGCCATGGATGATGAAGGGTATACCGAGCGTGTTGACCAGCGCCACACGCCGATCGGCCGGCGTCGGCGAGGAGATGTAGACGGCGTCGACCTGGCGGTTGGCGACGATGCGCCGGTAAGTCGTCTCCTGGTCGTCGGCGTCGGCGGGAGACAGCACCAGGTCGAGCTCGTGCGAGCGCGCATAGTCGCCAAGACCGGACAGGAATTCGACGAAGTGCGGGTCGATGTCGACGGCAGCACCCGTCGGCAAGACATAGCCGATCATGCCGGACTTGCCGGTCGCAAGCCGGCGTGCGCTCGGATTGGGGCGATAGCCATGGCGCTTGGCGGCGTCCATGACGCGCCGGCGCGTCTCTTCGTTGACCTCGGGATAGCCGTTCAGCGCCCGGCTTACCGTGGTCTGCGAAAGCGCCAGCATGTGCGCGAGTTGCTTCAGGTTCACGAGAGGCCTCCATGCCTCAAAGCGCTTTTAAATTGAATCGACCCAAGCCCTGCGGCAGGCCCGTCATATCATGGCGACCATAGGCAGGCTTGGTGCAGGTTTGAAACATAAATTGCTGCTGCACTGCCAAAAAAGCATGCTGCAGCGCGATTTTCCAGGCGCCAGACTCCGGAATTAAATCGATTAAGTTAGCACGCCTCTTGACTTCTGGACGATTCAATGGCGAGATCGAAATAGCCAAAGCGCTTTGGAAGACTCTTCGAAAGGTTGCGGTTCCTTTCCGACTGAGTCACAGTCCTGCGGCGTCGGCGGGCGGAATGGAGGTTCCGTCCGGTGTTTGTGACCCACTGGGAGGGAATACCGATGAAGAAAATGCTTTTGCTGGGCGCCGCGCTTGCCGTGCTCGCCCTCGGCGCGCCCGCGCAGGCCGAACTGAAATTCAAGCCGGGCGACGACAAGCGTTTCAACTGGGCAAACTACGAAGAGCTCAAGAAAGTCGACCTCAAGGGGGAGACCCTGTCGATCTTCGGGCCATGGCGCGGCGAGGACGAGACCCTGGTGCGCGGCGTACTCGATTATTTCTCGGAAGCCACCGGCGCCGAGATCAAATATTCCTCCTCGGAAAATTACGAGCAGCAGATCGTCATCGACACGCAGGCCGGCAGCCCGCCCAACATCGCCGTTCTGCCGCAACCCGGCCTGATCCAGGACCTTGCTTCCAAGGGTCTCTTGACGCCGCTCGGCGACGATACCGCCAAATGGGTCAAGGACAATTACGGCGCCGGCCAGTCATGGGTCGACCTCGGCACCTTCAAGGACAAGGACGGTAAGCCGGGCTTCTTCGCCTTCCCCTACAAGGCCGACGTGAAGTCGCTAGTCTGGTACTCGCCGGACAATTTCGAGGAAGCCGGCTACAAGGTGCCGAAGACGCAGGAAGAACTCGCCGATCTCGAGAAGAAGATTATCGCCGACGGCGGCACGCCGTGGTGCATCGGGCTCGGCTCGGGCGGCGCCACCGGCTGGCCGGCGACGGACTGGGTGGAAGACCTGATGCTGCGCACGCAGTCTCCGGAAACCTACGACAAATGGGTCAAGAACGAGATCCCCTTCAACGACCCGGCCGTGGTCAATGCAATCGACATCTTCGGCAAGATCGCGACCGACGACAAGATGGTCGATGGCGGCGCCAAGGCGGTCGCGGCGACCGATTTCCGCGACAGCCCCAAGGGCCTCTTCGCGGTGCCGCCGAAATGCTACCTGCACCATCAGGCGTCGTTCATCCCGACTTTCTTCCCGGAAGGCACGAAAATCGGCCAGGACGCGGACTTCTTCTACTTTCCGCCCTATGCCTCCAAGCCCGAACTCGGCACTCCCGTGCTCGGCGCCGGAACGCTGGCGATGATCACCAAGGACTCGAAGGCCGCCCGCGCGTTCATCGAATTCCTGAAGATGCCGCTGGCCCATGAGATCTGGATGGCCGAAGGCGGTTTCGTGACGCCGTTCAAGGCGGTCAACAAGGATGCCTATGCCAGCGATGCGCTGCGCAAGCAGGGCGAGATCCTGGCCAACGCCTCGACTTTCCGCTTCGACGGGTCGGACCTGATGCCGGGCAAGATCGGCGCCGGCGCCTTCTGGACCGGCATGATCGACCTGGTCGGCGGCAAGTCGGCGCAGGACGTCGCCACCGACATCCAGAAGAGCTGGGACGCGATCAAGTAAGAGCCGCGTCTGCGGAGGCCTCGGCTTCCACCTCCCGAGCGGATCCGGGCCAACCGGCCCGGATCCGACCGGCCCCATCGCAACATACCAGCCCGGCCAACCGGGACGGATCAGGTTCCAGTCTTGACAGCGTAGACATTCCGGCATGCGGCGGGCACGGAGCCACACGCTTCCCTGCCTGCTCGCGCTCAACAACGAGATCGGCGCGCGGCGCAATCGCAAGGATCGTTTCCATCCTGGCGGGTCGTGCAGGGAGAGGGACCCATGGCGGCTCAGATTTTCTCGGCCATATTCGTCATCATCATCGGCGTCGGCGGCTGCGTCGCCTATTTCTGGGGCGCCAACAAACTGCTCGATGTCACCTTTCCCTCGCGCGGCGTCTCGGGTGCCGCCGCCGTCGACAATCTGCGCCGGCAAGGGCTGATCCGGCCCTGGCTGTTCGTCGGTCCGGCGATGATCATCCTGACCATCTATCTCATCTATCCGGTGGTCGAGACGCTGCGGCTGTCCTTCCTCGATCGCGGCGGCGCCAATTTCGTCGGCCTGGCCAATTATCAATGGGCTTTCGGCGACCGCGAGTTTCGCAATTCGATCCTCAACAATGTGCTCTGGCTGGCCGTAGTGCCCGCCGCCTGTACCTTCCTTGGCCTGATCATCGCCGTGCTTACCGACAAGATCTGGTGGGGCACGATCGCCAAGAGCCTGATCTTCCTGCCGCTGGCGATCTCCTTCGTCGGCGCCAGCGTCATCTGGAAATTCATTTATGAGTATCGCGGCGAAGGCCAGACGCAGATCGGAATCCTGAACGCCATCATCCAGCATTTCGGCGGCCAGCCGCAGGTCTGGATATCGCTGCCGTTCTGGAACAATTTCTTCCTGATGGTGATCCTGATCTGGATCCAGACCGGCTTTGCCATGGTCATCCTGTCTTCGGCGCTGCGCGGCATTCCGGAAGAGACGCTGGAAGCCGCCGTCATCGACGGTGCCAATCCGTTCCAGATCTTCTGGAAAATCATGGTGCCGCAGATTTGGGGCACCATCGCCGTGGTCTGGACCACAATCACCATCCTGGTGCTCAAGGTATTCGACATTGTCCTGACCATGACCAACGGCCAATGGAACAGCCAGGTGCTGGCCAATCTGATGTTCGACTGGATGTTCCGTGGCGGCGGTGATTTCGGCCGCGGCGCGACAATCGCCATCATCATCATGATCGCGGTCATTCCGATCATGGTCTGGAACATACGCCAGGCCAACAAAGAGACGGGAGGACATTGAGATGACCGTCGCGACCGGAAACTCCTTCGCCAGCCGCTTCGGCGTTCACATCGCCGTGCTGGTCTTCGTTGCGATCTGGACCATGCCGACGCTCGGCATCCTGGTATCGTCGCTGCGCGACAAGGACCAGATCATCGCCTCGGGCTGGTGGAACTCGTTCGCAAGTTCGACCCAGACCGAAGCTGGACGCCTGCCGCCCGCCTCGGCGCAGGTCGAGAAGGACGGCAAGTTCGTCCTCCAGGGCAACATTTTCGGCGATGGCGCCAAGCGCGAGATCAGCGCCTTCGGCGTCAAGTCGGCGGCACCGACACAATATCCGGCCGGCACATCGGCCGATCTCGGCGATGGCGTTACCTTGCAGCTCAATGCCGACGGCAGCTTCGTCATGACCTCGCCCAAGGCGTTCGAGGGCGACCGCGGCCAGCGCGTCTACTATGCCTCCTCGGCGCCGCCGAAATTCACCACCGACAATTACAGGACCGTGCTGTTTTCGGAAGGCATCGGCCGCTCCTTCATGAACTCGCTGACCGTCACTATCCCGGCGACCGTCATCCCGATCCTCATCGCCGCCTTTGCGGCTTACGCTCTGGCCTGGATGCGCTTTCCCGGGCGCGCGCTTCTGATCGCGGTCATCATCGGCCTGCTGGTGGTGCCGCTGCAGATGTCGCTGATCCCGCTGTTGAAGCTCTATAACGGCGTCGGCGCCTTCTTCGGCGTGCCCTCCAAGACCTATCTCGGCATCTGGCTGGCGCATACCGGCTTCGGACTGCCCTTCGCCATCTACCTCTTGCGGAGCTACATTGCCGGCCTGCCGCGCGAGATCATGGAATCGGCGCGCATCGACGGCGCCAGCGATTTCGAGATATTCGTCAAGATCGTGCTGCCGCTGTCATTTCCCGTGCTGGCGTCCTTCGCCATCTTCCAGTTCCTGTGGGTATGGAACGATCTCCTGGTGGCGATGGTTTTCCTTGGCACGGAGGCGGATCAGATCGTGCTGACCGCCAAGCTCAATGCCTTGCTCGGCTCGCGTGGCGGCGACTGGGAGATCCTGACGACGTCGGCTTTCGTGACCATCATCGTGCCGCTGATCGTGTTCTTCTCTTTGCAGCGCTATTTCGTCCGCGGGCTGCTCGCAGGCTCGGTGAAAGGAGGCTGAAACCATGCAATCCGCTTTGAAAGCCAGTTCGAGGCCCGATCTCGCCGTCGATAGCGACTGGTGGCGAGGTGCCGTGATCTACCAGATCTATCCGCGCAGCTACCAGGACTCGAATGGCGACGGCATCGGCGACCTCAAGGGGATCATCGGGCGGCTGCCCTATATCGCCGCGCTCGGCGCGGACGCCATCTGGATCTCGCCCTTCTTCAAATCGCCGATGAAGGATTTCGGCTACGACGTCTCGGATTACTGCGACGTCGACCCGATGTTCGGCACGCTGGCCGATTTCGACGCGCTGACGGCGGAGGCGCACAGGCTGGGGCTGAAAGTGATGATCGACGAGGTGCTGTCGCACACCGCCGACATCCATCCCTGGTTCAGGGAAAGCCGATCGAACCGCAGTAATCCGAAAGCCGACTGGTACGTCTGGGCCGATCCCAGGCCGGACGGCACGCCGCCCAACAACTGGCTGTCGATCTTCGGCGGATCGGCCTGGCAATGGGACACCAGCCGCCAGCAATACTACCTGCACAACTTTCTCGCGGAACAGCCGGACCTCAATTTCCACAACGGCGAAGTCCAGGACGCGCTGCTCGACGTGACCCGCTTCTGGCTGGAGCGCGGTGTCGACGGGTTCCGCCTCGACACCATCAATTTCTACTTCCACAGCCAGGGGCTGGAAAACAACCCGCCGCTGCCGCCGGAGCAGCGCAACGACCAGACCGCACCCGCGGTCAATCCCTACAACTACCAAGACCACATCTACGACAAGAGCCGTCCGGAGAACCTCGGCTTCCTCGAACGCTTCCGCGCCCTGCTCGACGAATATCCGGCAACGGCCGCGGTCGGCGAGGTCGGCGATTCACAGCGCGGACTGGACGTTGTCGCGGCCTATACAGCCGGCGGCAAGCGCGTGCACATGTGCTATTCCTTCGACTTCCTGGCGCCGGAAAAGATCAGCGCCGCCAAGGTCCGTTCGGTGCTGGAAACCTTTGGCAAGGTTGCCAGCGACGGCTGGTCGTGTTGGGCCTTCTCCAACCATGACGTGATGCGCCCGGCCTCGCGCTGGGCCGCCAACGAAGCCGACCCGACCGCGTATCTCAAGGTTATCTCGGCATTGCTGATGTCCTTGCGCGGCTCGGTCTGCATCTATCAGGGCGAGGAACTGGGGCTCGGCGAAGCCGAATTGCGGTTCGAGGATCTGCAAGATCCCTACGGCATCCGTTTCTGGCCGGAATTCAAGGGCCGCGACGGCTGCCGCACGCCGATGGTGTGGGACGGCAGCGCCAGGAACGGCGGCTTCTCCCAGGCAAAGCCGTGGCTGCCGGTGCCGGCCAAGCACCTGTCGCAAGCCGTCAATGTCCAGCAAGGCGACGAGCATTCGCTGCTCGAACACTACCGGCGCTTTCTCGGCTTCCGCCGCGCCCATCCGGCGCTGGCCAAGGGCGATATCAGTTTCATCGAGAGCCAGGGCGACACTGTCGCCTTCACGCGCCGCGCCGGCAACGAGCAGATCGTCTGCGTCTTCAACCTGGGATCCGGGCCAGCGGAGGTTGACCTTGGCGGTCGATCGCTGCAACCTTTGCCCGGACACGGATTTTCGGGACAGCAGAACTCCGGCTCCATCCGCCTCGGCGGCTACGGCGCCTGGTTCGGGCGCATCGACTGAATTCTAGGGACCACTGGAGGGAAACATGGCCGATGTCACGCTGAGGCAAGTGAAGAAATCATACGGCAATCTCAACATTCTGCACGGCATCGACCTCGACATCAAATCGGGCGAGTTCATCGTCTTCGTCGGGCCGTCGGGTTGCGGCAAGTCGACATTGCTGCGCTCGATCGCAGGGCTCGAGGAGATCACCTCGGGCGAGCTCAGAATAGCCGGCGAGGTGGTCAACGACGTGCCGCCGTCGAAACGCGGCATCGCCATGGTGTTCCAGTCCTACGCGCTCTATCCGCATATGACGGTCTACGACAACATGGCGTTTTCGATGAAGATCGGCAAGGAAAGCAAGGCCGAGATAGACAAGCGCGTGCGCCAGGCGGCAGAGATCCTGCAGCTGACCAACTATCTCGACCGCCTCCCCAAGGCGATGTCGGGCGGCCAGCGCCAGCGCGTGGCCATCGGCCGCGCCATCGTGCGCAACCCGAAGGTGTTCCTGTTCGACGAACCGCTGTCGAACCTCGACGCCGCGCTGCGCGTCGCCACCCGCATCGAGATCGCCAAGCTCAAGGAATCGATGCCCAACACCACCATGATCTATGTCACCCACGACCAGGTCGAGGCGATGACGCTGGCCGACCGCATCGTGGTGCTGAAGGAGGGCCATATCGAGCAGGTCGGCACGCCGATGGAACTCTACAAGAAACCCGGCAATCTGTTCGTTGCCCAGTTCATCGGCTCGCCGGCCATGAACATCCTGCCGGCGACCATCGACAAATCGGGCAATCCGACCGTCATCAGTCATGTCGGCGGCCGCAAGGCTACGGTGCCGATCGCGACGCCGGCCTCGGCCAAGGGCGCGTCGGTGAGCTTCGGCGTGCGGCCGGAGGACCTGACGATCGCCGGCGGCACGGACTATCTGTTCGAAGGAACGGTGGATTATGTCGAGCAGCTCGGCGAGGTGCAACTCGTCTATGTCGACATCGGCCGCGCCGACCTGCCGCTGGTGACCAAGCTGCCGGGCAATGTCGAGGTCAAGCGCGGGGCGACACTGCGGCTGAGCGCCGACGCCGGAGACCTTCATATCTTCGACGCGGATGGACGATCCTTCGCGCTGCACGAGACGGAAGCGAAAGCGGCCTGAGAGCAGGCCATGAATTAATTGCCGGTCACGCAAAAACAGGAGCGGCGGGCAAAGCCCGCCGCTCCTGTTTGGTGTCAGCTTCGGCTGTTAGTGGCCGAAGAGATTCCGGTCACTGCCCTGAGGGGCGGACTTGTGTACATCGCCCGACGAATTGAGCAGCTTGTAGACGGGCGAGCCGCTGTCGCGGATCGAAGCCGTGTGCGCATTGTCGACCGAGGTGACGGCAGGCTGGTTGGCGCCATTGGAGCCATAGTTGTCGCTGCTGGCGAAAGCGCTGCCCGAAACGGCCAGGACGGCGGCGGCAGCAAGGATGATCTTTTTCATTTCAAGTCTCCTGAATTCTCAAATTCCACCGCAGAGGCGGGCTTGCCCGCCATCTGCTGCAGGATCGGCTGTTAGTTGTTGCCGAAGAGGTTATGGTCGGCACCCTGAACAGGTGCCTGGGCAGCCGGAGCCGACGTCTTGGTCGAAGCGGTGTATGAGCTGTCGGTCGAAGTGGCCGCGGGCTGGTTGGCGCCATTGGAGCCATAGTTGTCGCTGCCGGCGAAAGCGCTGCCCGAAACCGCCAGAACGGCGGCGGTAGCAAGGATGATCTTCTTCATTTCAAGTCTCCTGAATTTTCGAATTTCACCAGGACGGCGGAAGGCCCGCCGTCAACTGGAGATCGGCTGTTAGTTGTTGCCGAAGAGGTTGCGATCAGCACCCTGCACAGGCGCCTGGGCAGACGGCGCCGACTTCTGGACCGAAGCCGTGTGCGCGTTGTCAACCGAGGTGACGGCAGGCTGGTTGGCGCCATTGGAGCCATAGTTGTCGCTGCTGGCGAAAGCACTGCCCGAAACGGCCAGGACGGCGGCGGCAGCAAGAACGATCTTCTTCATTTCAAGTCTCCTGAATTCTCAAATTTCGCCAGGACGGCGGAAGGCCCGCCGTCAACTGGAGATCGGCTGTTAGTTGTTGCCGAAGAGGTTGCGATCGGCACCCTGGACAGGCGTCTGGGCAGCCGGTTCCGACTTCTTGGTCGAAGCGGTGTACGAGCTGTCGACGGCGGTGGCCGCAGGGGCATTCGAACCATAATGGTCGCTACTAGCGAAGGCGCTGCCGGAAACAGCCAGAAGGGCGGCGGCAGTGAGAATGATCTTTTTCATTTTTTGATACTCCAGTATTTTTCCGTCCGTCTAGCGGCGTGTCTTGGGAGGAAATCGCGTCGTTCGGACAGCCCCGATGTGGGAAAGCCATACCGCCATTTCCAATCACGAAGTTTTTCCGTGTGGACCAAGTTTCCACCACTTGAAATTGTGCCAGGGCCTTCTACATTCGTTTTTTTCCATTTGTTATCAAATAGTTATTCTAACAGACCGCGCGATCACCAACTGTGTCGAAGGCCCAGTGTTCACACCGTCCTGCACGCATCGTCAACAGAAACGAACCGTTCGGTTCGATTTTAGAGGGCGCTAATAGTCACTTTTCGAAACCGTTACCTTTTTTGCCTCCGCCACGAGACGGAATCCGAGGCGGCGACCTGAGGCTTTCTGCCCCTGCAACGGCGGCCGCACCGTTTTCAGTGCGTGTCGCGCGGCATGGATGCGATGTCGTTTTCATGCCGACGACAAGCCGGCGATCATGGTTAGATCCTGCCATCTCAGGTGCCGCCGCGTGACGACGAGGCGGAGAATTGGGAAGCCGGTCAGAATCCGGCGCTGCCCCCGCAACGGTGGTGGAGTTCAGGTCGCAACGGGAGACCACTGGGCAAAGGCCTGGGAAGGTGTCGCGACAGTCCGCAAGGACAGCTCCAGAGCCCGGAAACCAGCCTGAGATGTTGGACTCGACTGATCGCGGCGGGCGGTCAAGAGGCGGATGGTGCATGTCCGGCGCAAGCCGGCGCGCGGCTTGATCCTTCCTCTCTCCCTTCCGTTCAGTCCTTCAATGTGAGGACAGGACTTCAATGCGAGGACAGGACATGGATGCGCGCAACGACATGCTGAAACGGCTGCAAGGCCGCAGGGACGGCTTCTCACTCGAGCAGCCCTTCTATACCGACGCCGACTACTTCAAGCTCGACATGGAGCTGATCTGGTACCGCGACTGGCTGTTCATCGGCCATGATTGCGAACTGCCCAGGCCCGGCAGCTTCATCACCGTGCAGATCGGCGACTATCCTGTCGTGCTGGTGCGCGACCAGAAGGGCAACATCAACGCCTTCCACAATTCTTGCCGCCATCGCGGCAGCCGCGTCTGCAACACAGACAAGGGCACGGCGGCGAAGCTCGTCTGCCCCTACCATCAGTGGACCTATGAACTGGACGGCAGGCTGCTGTTCGCCAGGCAGATGGCCGAGGGTTTCGACAAGAGCCAGTTCGGCCTGAAGCCGGTCGCCTGCGAAAGCGTCGGCGGCTACATCTTCATTTGCCTCGCCGACGAGCCGGCGGATTTCGCGCCGATGCGGACGATGATCGAACCCTATTTGCTGCCGCATCGGCTGCGCGAAGCAAAGGTCGCCTTCGAGAGCACCATCGTCGAGAAGGGCAATTGGAAGCTGGTCTGGGAAAACAACCGCGAATGCTATCATTGCGCCGGCAACCATCCGGAGCTCTGCAAGACCTTCCCGGAGGCGCCGACCGTGACTGGCGTGCAAGACGCTGACAGCGACCCGGAGATGCTGTCGCACTGGGCCAAGTGCGAGGCGGCCGGCCTGCCGAGCAGGTTCCGCATCGACCCGGCCGGACAGTACCGTGCCACCCGCGCGCCGCTGCTGCGCGATGCCGTCAGTTATACGATGACGGGAAAACGCGCGGTCAAGAAGAACCTGTCCGACGGCGTTGCCACCGACCGCATCGGCTCCTTGCTGCTCTATCACTATCCGACGACCTGGAACCACATCCTTGGCGACCACGCCGTCACGTTCCGCGTGCTGCCGATCAGCGCCACCGAGACCGCGGTGACGACCAAATGGCTGGTTCACAGGGACGCGGTCGAGGGCGTCGACTACGACCTTGCCGAACTCACCCATGTCTGGACCGAGACCAACGGCCAGGATCGTCGCATCGTCGAGGAAAACGCCTTCGGCATCCTGTCGCCGGCCTATGAACCCGGCCCCTATTCCGAACTGCACGAAGGCGGCGTCATCCAGTTCGTCGACTGGTACGCGCGTTTCATCGGTCCGCGTCTCGCCGAAGACGGCCGGCCGGCCCTGCGCAGCGTTGCTTGAGAGGTGAGGGATGAATGCGATGACGGATCTCGGCCTCTATCGCCATCTCGATCAGATGGCGCCCTGGAACGACAGGCTCCAGGTGCTGGAAGTGATCGGCGTGAGCGACGAGGCGCCTGATGTAAAGACCTTCACCTTCCGTTCCGACAACCAGACCTGGTTCCGCTACAAGCCGGGCCAGTTCGTGACGCTGGAACTGCCGACAGCGGATGGGTTGCTGATGCGCACCTACACGCTGTCGTCTTCGCCTTCACGGCCATTCTCGATCGCGGTGACGGTGAAGGCGCAGGCCGGCAGCACCGGCACACGCTGGATGTTCGACCATTTGAGGCCTGGTTCGCACGTCAAGGCGTATGGGCCGGCCGGAGACTTTTCGCTGCACAGCCACCCGGCGGCCAAATATCTGTTCATCTCGGCCGGCTCCGGCGTGACGCCGATGATGTCGATGCTGCGCTGGCTGAATGACTGCGCGCCATGGACCGATGTCGGCTTCGTCAACTGCGCCCGCCGCCCCGAAGAGATCATCTTCCGCAAGGAGCTGGAATTGCTCGGCAGCCGCATGCCCGGCCTGTCGCTCGGTTTCATGATCGAGGAGCGGTCGAGCCGGGAAGGCTGGTTCGGCCATATGGGCCGCATCGACGCCATCCGGCTGCCGCTTTTGGCGCCTGATTTCCGAGAGCGCGAAATCTTCTGCTGCGGCCCCGACCCCTTCATGCGTGCCGTGCGCGGCATGCTCGAAGCCGCCGGCTTCGACATGGCGAGATACCATCAGGAGAGCTTTGCAGCGCCGCTGGTGGAGGAAATCCCGGCGCCGTTCGCCTCGCCGACTGGAGACGGCGCAGCCATTCCTGTCGAAGCCGCGACGCCGATCCGGTTCTCGATTTCGGACGTCGATGCCGCATGCGTCGCCGGCCAGACGGTGCTGCAGACGGCGCGCGCCTCGGGAGTCAGAATCCCCGCCGCGTGCGAATTCGGCCTGTGCGGAACCTGCAAGGTCAAGAAGCTCTCGGGCGAGGTCGAGATGAGCCACAATGGCGGCATCCTCGATCACGAGATCGAGGACGGCTTCATTCTCGCCTGCTGCTCCAAGCCGCTTTCGGCGCTTGATATCGAGGCGTGACCGACGGCGCTCGGCGGTCTGCAACGCCGCTTAAAGCGCGTCGCATGAGCCCATTTCGATGCGACACGCTGTGGAGCGAAATCCGACGGCCATTCATGGAGTGATCAGCGTCACAGAAGGGAAATAAGTCCGGTAGCGGCCGACATCACGCGTCAGCAGCGGAAGGCGTCCGACGGCTGCGTGGGCGCCGATGAAAAAGTCAGGCAGCACGCCGGTCCTGGATCCTCCCGATCTGCGATATTGTGTAAATGCTTTTCCGGCAAGGAAGAGGGCTGCTCTTGGCATCGGAACCATTTCTAGACCGGCCGCCTCGACAAACGCCTCCAGATCCTCGATGCGTGCGTAGCGGACGGCAAGCTCGGCATAGACCGCATCATTGATCAACAACGGCCCGTCGAGGCTCGCTGCCTCGAGATGGGCAACCGACCAATCCGCCCAGCTCGGATCGTCCGTAACAACGTCGAGCAGAACGTTGGTGTCGACGAGCGTCACCGTTCGGAGCGCGTCAGCGCCATGATCGCGTCGGTCGTGAGCCCCTCGCCGGCATGACCTCGCAACCTGGCGAAGCGGCTCGCCGGCTGCTTTTTGTCAGCACGGGTCAGCACCACGCTGCCATCGGCAGCGCGCCGGAAATCGACCTTGCTTCCCGGGACGATCTCCAGGAGATCGCGAACCGGTTTGGGGATGGTCACTTGTCCCTTCGCTGTAACGGTCGTCGCCATCTCCGTTCCTCGGTAATACCGTGTCTTCCTAAGGTATTACCTTGCGGTTCGAATTTCAAGGCTTGAAGCATCAATCCCTGCCGGGAGGCGGGCTCGTCGACCGACAAGCCCGCCATCCCTGCATTCATGTCAACGCGATGTCTCAGCCATTGGCGAAGGGCACGGCGACATAGATCTGGGCATCGCCTCGTTCCACCAGCAGCAGCACCGATTTGCGGCCTGACTTGCCGGCCTGCGCGATCGCCTGCGTGGCCTGCCTGGCGCTCTTCACCGGCATCTGGTTGACGGCGATAATGATGTCGCCGGGCTGGACGCCGGAAGCCGCCGCCGCCTTGTCGGGATTGACCGCGGCGACCACCGCGCCACGCTGGTTGTCGGGGAGGTTCATCTGCTGGCGAATATCGGGCGTGATGTCCATCAGGCCGAGCCCGATCGCCGGCAGGCGGGCGCCCTGCCCGTTTCCCGGCGCGCCGGAATCACCAGATACCGACGCGGTCTGCGCATCGTCGCCATTGCGGCCGACGTCGACGGAAAGCTGCATGGTTTTGCCATTGCGCCAGACGTCGAGCATTTCCTTCTTGCCGGGCGAGACATCGGCGACGGCACGCGACAGGTCCTTGGGATCCTTTATCTCCTGGCCGGCGAAGCCGGTGATGAGGTCCCCCGTCTGGATGCCGGCCGCGGCCGCCGGCGAGCCCTCGGTGACCGAGGAGACCAATGCGCCGCCGGGGTGATCGAGACCTATGGCACTGGCAACGTCCGGGGTCACCGGCTGGATCTGGACGCCAAGATAGCCGTATTCGATTTCGCCGCCCTTCATCAGCTTGGCGACCACCTTTTGCGCCTGGTCGGACGGAATGGCGAAGCCAACGCCGACGCTGCCGCCATTCGGCGAATAGATCGCGGTGTTGATGCCCACGACGTTGCCGCTCACATCGACCAGCGGACCGCCAGAGTTGCCGTGGTTGATCGGCGCGTCGATCTGGATGAAATCGTCGAACGGCCCGCTGTGGAGGTCGCGGCCGCGCGCCGAGACAATACCTGAGGTGACCGTGGTGCCGATGCCGAACGGATTGCCGAAGGCCAGCACTTGATCGCCCGGCATCAACTTATCGGAATCTCCCCATTTTACCGTCGGCAGGGGCTTGTCGGCCTTGATCTTGATCACCGCAAGGTCGTTCTTGGCGTCGCGGCCGACCAGCTTGGCGGGAAGCTCTGTACCGTCGTCAAGCGTCACCTTGATCGAGCTCGCGCCGTCGATGACATGGTTGTTGGTGACGATGGTGCCGTCGGCGCCGACGATAAAGCCGGATCCGAGCGCTTCGGCGCGCTGCGACTGCTGCGGCGGCGCTTTCGGCCCGGGCATGCCCTGGTCGCCGAAGAACTGGCGGAAATAATCGTCGAAAGGCGAGCCGCCGCCGTCCAGGGGCGAGGCATCGCTCATGGCGTCCGGTTGCCCCTTCATCACGGTCGTAACCGTCACCACGGCCGGCTTGTCGGCCGCCACGATAGGGGCAAAGGAGCCGTTCGGGGCCGTTACGCCGGCTACGGGGGTCTGTGTCGTACCGACGGCGTTGTGGACCTCGTTCGGGCTTTCGGCGAAGGAGGCCACGATGGGAGAGATGATCAGCGCAGCGCCCAGCAGGGCCGCGACGCGATGTCTACGAAGAATGCTTATGGGTGACATGGTCGTTCTGTCCGGGCGAGAGTTGAACCTGGGCCGCGGATGGTTCGGGGGAAAACACCCGTCGGCTGTCGACAGCCGGATTGCCTGTCTCGCCGCGCATGGCAGCCGGCCGGATCGACAAACCAGCATCTAGGGCGCGGATTGGCCCGATTTAGGGTTTTCGGGCGACCTTACGAAGATTTAATTTTAGAGCCGGCTTATGGACCAGCCGCTCGGCTGAGATAGGCCGAGGCGATCTCGCGCATGCGCTCGCCGTCGAAACTCGGGCCGTGACCGCCATGGCCGATGCGGATCGGCAGGTCGAGCAGACGCCGCATGGTGAGGCAATAGGCCGACTTGTCGGAGTCTGGCAGGTCGTCGATCAGCCGGTCGTCATAGATGGCGTCGCCGCTGAAGAACAGGCCGTCTGCTTCGTCGAACAGCGCGATCGAATCCGGCGAATGCCCGGGCAGATGCAGCACGCGGAAGCGGCGGTCGCCGAGATCGACGACATCACCCTCGTCGAGGGTGCGCGTCAGCGGCGCTGGCGGGATCTTGTAATCCGCAGCCTTCCAGCCCGGTGCCGGCAGTCGCGAGACGGCGCCGTCGAGGTCGTGGAACATGTAGGCGTAGGTCGCCGCCTCATCCATGTTCTCGAACTGCGCGGCACTCACCCTGGGTCCCGCGCGCAGCGCGAATTCATGCAGCGAGCCGACATGATCGAGATGGATGTGGGTGGCGACGACGATGAGCGGTTTGCCGGCCCGGGTTTCGATCTCCGGCGCCAGCGGGCAGATGCCCATGCCGGTATCGACCAAAAGGTCGGCGTCGCGGCCGGTGAGATGCCAGATGTTGGCGCGCACATAGTCATGCACGAACGGCTCGGTCAGCATCGTCGTCTTCTCGTCGACGATGCTCCTGCTGAACCAGTTCTCCATCAGAAGCGGCCCGGCATCAAGCGTGAGCCCGGCATCAGGTGTGAGCCTCGCATCAGGTGTGATCCTGGAATCAAGTATGGTCCCGACATCAGACGAAGGGCTTTCCGACCTTGTATTTTTCCGGCACCAGCCGCTTCAGGTAAGCCATGCCGGCGTCGGACAGATGGTTGGCGTCCGGCTTCATGAAGTTCTCGGGCATGTGACGGGTCTTGCCAGCCACGTTCTTCAGCGGCACCTTCTTCAGCACGGTTTTGGTGCCGTCATATTGCAGCGCCACGGAGCCGCCGCCCTGTTCGGCCACGGTGACCGCGAACGCTCCCGCGTCGAACGCCTCCTGCGCGTCGACGGCGCTGATGGCGCCGACATAGCCGCGCGGCATGTAGCCCAGCGCATCGACGCGGGCGCGCTTGCCCGGCAGCCCTTCGGCGAGCGCCCGCTCGAGTGCCGCCGGCAGGTCGCTGCCCGATAGCTTGACATTGCCATGCTGGTCGCGCTCCAGCTTCTCGGGCGGGACCAGGCTTTCAACCAGCGCCTTGCCGTCGGCGGTGCTCACCCCTTCCGAAACGGCGACGATGCAGCGCTTGTGGCGGTCGAGCGTGGCGCGCACGTCCTCGATGAAGGCTGTGGCCGAGAACGGCCGCTCCGGCACGTAGACGAGATGCGGACCACTGTCGGGATCGAGCTGCCAAGCCGCGGCCGCGGCCGTGAGGAAGCCGGCGTGCCGGCCCATGACGATGCCGACATAGATGCCGGGCAGAGCGCGAAAATCGAGATCGACGGACAGGAAAGCGCCGGCGACGAACTCGGCCGCCGAGATGAAACCCGGCGTGTGGTCGTTCTCCTCGAGATCATTGTCGATGGTCTTGGGCGCATGCACGAACGCGATCTTGCCGCCGGCGGCATCGGTCAGGATCTGCTGCGTGCCCGACGTGTCATTGCCGCCGATATAGATGAAGGCATCCGCGCCGGCCTTCTTCAGGCCGTCGAGGACGACCTCGCAATAGGCTGCATCCGGTTTGTCGCGCGTCGAGCCAAGGGCCGCGCTCGGCGTTCCGGCGATCAGCCGCAGGCGGTCTTCCGGGACGGCGGAGAGGTCGACATAATTGCCGTCGCGGATACCGCGCACGCCGTGGATGGAGCCCAGGACCTTGGCGCCGGGATGCCGCTTGCGGATCTCCAGCGTCGCCCCGACCACGGTCTGGTTGATGACGGCCGTCGGGCCGCCGCCCTGCGCGATGACGAAAGTTCCGGCCATTGGTGAAATTCTCCCGGGCGATTGAATTTCAGGCACCTTCGCCTGTCTTTGGCCATCGCGCAACGGCAGAAACGACCGGCCGCGCCAGCGGCCGCGAGGTGAGGCTTGAGCTAGACGACGACGACCGGGTTCTTCTTGGAAACGCGGCTGTAGAGGTCGATGATGTCCTGGTTGATCAGGCGCACACAGCCCGACGACATGGCCTGGCCGATGCTCCACCATTCGGGCGAGCCATGGATGCGGTAGCCGGTGTCCTTGCCGTCCTGATAGATGTAGAGAGCGCGCGCCCCGAGCGGGTTGGTGAGGCCGCCGGGCTGGCCGCCCTGCCATTTTACCAATTCCGGCTTGCGGGCGATCATTTCCGGCGGCGGGGTCCAGGTCGGCCATTCCCGTCCGTACTGGATGTTGGCGCGGCCGGACCAGCGGAAGCCGTCCTTGCCGATGCCGACCCCGTAGCGGATGGCGTCGCCCCCCGGCTGGACGAGGTAGAGCATGCGCTCATTGAGATGAACGACGATGGTGCCGGGCGCTTCGCCCGTCTGGTCGACGACGATCTGGCGGCGGAATTCCGGCTTGATCTTGAGGTAGGGCACCTCGGGCACGTTGAAGCCGCCGTCGCTCAGGGACGCGTACATCAGGTCGGGGCTGGTGATGTTCTTGTCGACGCTGATGCTCGGCCGGATCGGCCGCACAGAGCCGGTGACCGTGTCGTCGAGCTCGAGCGCCGGCAGGCCGCCGCCCGAAGTCGAGCAGCCGGCGGCGCCAAGCAAGGCCAACGCCCCTGCCCCGGATAAAACGGCGCGGCGGGAGACAAGACTATCGGTTTCGATTGCGTCGCCGTTTCGCGGCGGCCTCAGACCTTGCGGCAACTCACGCATGTACCCAAACCCTACGCTGTCGGCGGGAAGCACGGTCCGGCCGGATGACGAGCATTTTCATCATTCATGGTTGATAAAGCGTGAAGGCCTTGCGCTGCCTGCATTTGCGAACAGGCTGGGCGCCATTGCGCCCTCTCCGGTATCGCCAACCAGCGTGCCCTGCACGAAATCACCTCGGGCGGGTCATGATCCCGGCGCCAGCGTGTCAAAAGCGGGGGACCTCCATGTGCAAGACCTGAAAGATCAACTTCAAGCTTCTCGCCGAGATCGTGAACCTGTCGGGCGGCTCGACTGACGCCGAACTGCCGTTGGCGGGGGTAGAAACAAACCGCTTTACATTCTCCTGGACCGAAGGATTTATCCTCTTCTTTGAGCTCAAAGGAGACGAGCATGTCCTTCGAAAACTGGGCCGCCTTCGCTGCCGCGTCGACCATCCTCCTAGTCATTCCGGGACCGACCATCCTTCTGGTCGTGTCCTATGCCCTCGGCCAGGGATGGCGCACCGCACTGCCGATGGCCGTCGGCGTGGCGCTGGGCGACTTCACGGCGATGACCTTGTCCATGCTGGGCATCGGCGCCCTGCTGGCAGCTTCGGCCACCGTCTTCACGATCCTGAAGCTGATCGGCGCTGCCTATCTGGTCTATCTCGGCGTAAAACTGTTCCGGGCCGGCGGCGCGCTCAAGGCCGAGCCGCGCACCGATGCCGTGTCCTCCGCCAGGATGATGGGGCATGCCTGGCTGGTCACCGCGCTCAACCCGAAAAGCATCACCTTCTTCGTCGCTTTCCTGCCGCAGTTTCTGGACCGGCACGCCGATTTCTGGACGCAGATGCTGATCTTCGAGACGACCTTCCTGGCGCTCGCCTTCTCCAACGCCTTCGGCTACGCGCTGATCGCGTCGCGAGCGCGCAACCTTGTGCGCAACCCCAGGGCGATCCGCGTCTTCAACCGCACCGGCGGCACGCTGCTGGTTGGCGCCGGCATCGCCACAGTGGCGATGCGTTCAGGGAATTGAACAAGGGGGATTCGCTCAACGCACAGCGTTAGCGCTGCCCCTCACCTGCCTGCCGGCGGATGAGGGGCGGCGTCGACTTTACGCACGAAAACAGCGCCAGCTTCGCCGTCTCACCACTTGATGCTGACGCCGAGATTGCCCTCGAGGATGCGCCGCTTGTCACCGCCGAGATTGGTGGTGTAGTCGCCGGTGGCGAAGAGGCTGACCTTGTCCGTCACCTTGGCGGTCACGCCGCCGCCGAATTCGAACGAGGTCGAGCGGCTTTCGGTCGAGATGTCGGTGGTGTCGAAGTTGACGTGATCCGTGCCACCGGAACCGTGCCAGAGATTGGCCTTGAGGTAAGGTTGCAGCGCGGTGCCGTTCAATGTCGTCTCGCCCTGCAGGCGCAGGCCGAGGCGTCCGGTGACGTTGTCGTCGAGATCGAAGGAAACCGACGCGAAGCGATCCTCGGCATCGTCGAGCGATAGATGCTGCCAAATCAGTTGCGCCTGCGGTTCGAGCGTCCAGCCTTGCGCCAGCGCGATCGGGTAGCCCCCTTCCAGCGAAGCGGTGACGCCGGTTCCCTTGACATCGATGCCGATGTCGCGGGTCGAGGTCGCATCGCCGCTGAAAAAAGTGGCCATGACGACCCCGTCCAGGTACCAGCCCCCGGGACCGATACGGGTCCAGTAGCCGCCGACGCTGGTGCCGCCGAGATCGATGTCGCCGACGCCCAGATCGTTCTGCCCCAGCGCCTGGCCGCGCACATCGCCGTTCATGCTGGCATAGGCGATGAACAGGCCGGCACGATCGACGCCACCTGAAGCGGTTTCCTGGCCAAACACGTCGAAGCCGCCCTGGAACCCGAACAAGGTGCCGTCGAACGACGGCGAAACCGTTCCCGACCAGCCCATCTTCGCGTCCTGGCCGAAGATACGGCCCCAGACCGGAGAGAGTTCGGTGTTTGACAACAGGCTCTGTTCGCCTCGCCGTTCATGGAAAGTGCCAAGTGTCGTCATCGCCAGATGCTCGGCCACCGGCGGAACCGCCGAATAGACCGGGACCTCGACACGGTAGAGCAGGATCTCCTCCCCTGCCGCGGGCGTCGGAAGATCGGGCACCGCAGTCGGGACGGGCGGGGGCGGCGGTGGCGGATCAGCCGCCGGTGCCGCCGG
>NZ_VFVN01000019.1:0-55903 GCF_006442185.1 Mesorhizobium sp. B2-4-1
TGCACGGGCGTCGAGATGTTCCGCAAGCTGCTCGACCAGGGCCAGGCGGGCGACAACATCGGCGCGCTGCTGCGCGGCGTCGACCGTGAAGGTGTCGAGCGCGGCCAGGTTCTGGCCAAGCCCGGTTCGGTGAAGCCGCACAAGAAGTTCGTGGCCGAAGCCTACATCCTGACCAAGGACGAGGGCGGCCGTCACACGCCGTTCTTCACCAACTACCGTCCGCAGTTCTACTTCCGCACCACCGACGTGACCGGCATCGTGTCGCTGCCGGCCGGCACCGAGATGGTGATGCCTGGCGACAACATCACGGTCGACGTCGAGCTGATCGTGCCGATCGCCATGGAAGAGAAGCTGCGCTTCGCCATCCGTGAAGGCGGCCGCACCGTCGGTGCCGGCATCGTCGTCACCATCAAAGAGTAATTTGGACTTAAACCGATCTGTCGCGGGCGCGGGTGCCCGCGCCGCGCCAGAACAAGGAAGTGACGCATGAACGGACAGAATATCCGCATCCGCCTGAAGGCGTTTGATCACCGGGTGCTCGACGCCTCGACGCGCGAAATCGTGTCGACGGCCAAGCGCACCGGTGCCAACGTCCGCGGCCCCATTCCGCTGCCGACGCGGATCGAAAAGTTCACGGTCAACCGGTCGCCTCACGTCGACAAGAAGAGCCGCGAGCAGTTCGAGATGCGCACGCACAAGCGTCTGCTCGATATCGTCGATCCGACCCCGCAGACCGTCGATGCTTTGATGAAGCTCGATCTGGCCGCCGGTGTCGACGTCGAGATCAAGCTCTAAGGGAATGAGAGCGCGGTAAGGGGCGGTGCCCCTGGCCCGGAACTCTAAAGGAATTGAACCGATGCGTTCAGGTGTGATTGCAAAGAAGGTGGGAATGACCCGCATCTACAACGATGCCGGGGAACATGTTCCCGTCACCGTTCTCCAGATGGAGAACTGCCAGGTCGTGGCGCAGCGCACGCAGGAGAAGAATGGCTACACCGCCGTTCAGCTCGGCGTTGGCCTTGCCAAGGTGAAGAACACGTCGAAGGCGATGCGCGGCCATTTCGCGACCGCTTCCGTCGAGCCGAAGGCCAAACTTGCCGAGTTCCGCGTCTCCGCCGACAACATGATCGATGTCGGCGCCGAGATCACCGTCGAGCATTTCGTCGCCGGCCAGAAGGTCGACGTCACCGGCACGACGATCGGCAAGGGTTTCCAGGGCGTCATCAAGCGCCACCATATGGGTGGTGGCCGCGCGACCCACGGTAACTCGGTCTCGCACCGCACGCACGGCTCGACCGGCCAGCGCCAGGACCCCGGCAAGGTGTTCAAGGGCAAGAAGATGGCCGGCCACATGGGCGACACGCGCGTCACCACGCAGAACGTCGAGATCGTCTCGACCGATGCCGACCGCGGCCTGATCCTGATCCGCGGCGCGGTTCCCGGGTCGAAGGGTGCCTGGATCCTGGTTCGCGACGCCGCCAAGGTGGCGCTTCCGGCCAATGCGCCGAAGCCCGCCGCGATCCGCCCAGTTGCTGCCGGTATGGGCACGAAGAATGAGGCTCCGGCCACAGAGGGAGCGGAATAATGGATCTCAAGATCACAACGCTGGGCGGCAAGGACGCCGGCAAGGTGAAACTCTCCGAGGAGATTTTCGGCCTTGATCCGCGCGAGGACATTTTGCAGCGCGTCGTGCGCTGGCAGCTCGCCAAGAAGCAGCAGGGCACGCACAAGGCCAAGGGCCGCGCCGAGATCGCGCGCACCGGCGCCAAGATGTACAAACAGAAGGGTACGGGCCGCGCCCGTCACCATTCGGCACGCGCTCCGCAGTTCCGCGGCGGCGGCAAGGCTCACGGCCCGGTCGTTCGCAGCCACGAGCACGAGCTGCCGAAGAAGGTCCGCGCGCTCGGCCTCAAGCATGCTCTCTCGGCCAAGGCCAAGAGCGCGTCGATCATCGTCATCGACGAGCTGAAGCTGACCGAGGCGAAGACCAAGGCGCTGATCGCGAATTTCGCGACGCTGGGCCTGACGAACGCCCTGGTGATTGGTGGCGCCGAGCTCGACCGGAACTTCAAGCTGGCCGCGACCAACATCCCGAACATCGACGTGCTGCCCATCCAGGGCATCAACGTCTACGACATTCTGCGCCGCGGCACGCTGGTCCTTTCGAAGGCCGCCGTCGAGGCTCTCGAGGAGCGCTTTAAATGACCGACCTTCGTCACTACGACGTAATCGTCAGCCCGGCGATCACCGAAAAGTCGACCATGGCTTCCGAGCAGAACCAGGTCGTCTTCAACGTCGCCAAGAAGGCGTCGAAGCCGGAAATCAAGGCCGCCGTCGAAGCGCTGTTCGGCGTCAAGGTGATGGCCGTGAACACGCTTGTCCGCAAGGGCAAGATCAAGCGCTTCCGCGGCACGATCGGCCGCCAGAGCGACGTCAAGAAGGCGGTAGTGACGCTGGCCGACGGCCAGTCGATCGACGTCGCGACGGGTCTCTGAGCAAGGCCGCGAGGACAGGACAATGGCACTTAAAAAATTCAACCCGATAACGCCGAGCACCCGTCAGCTGGTCATCGTCGACCGCTCGGGCCTCTACAAGGGCAAGCCCGTCAAGGGTCTGACCGAGGGCCTGACCAAGTCGGGCGGCCGTAACAATTACGGCCGCATCACTGCACGCTTCATCGGCGGCGGTCACAAGCGTTCGTACCGCATCATCGATTTCAAGCGCCGCAAGTTCGACGTCGTCGGCACGGTCGAGCGCATTGAATACGATCCGAACCGCACCGCCTTCATCGCGCTGATCAAGTATGACGATGGCGAGCTGTCCTACATCATCGCTCCGCAGCGCCTTGCCGCCGGCGACAAGATCGTGGCTGGCGAAGCGGTCGACGTGAAGCCGGGCAATGCGATGCCGCTGGCCTCGATGCCGGTCGGCACGATCGTCCACAACATCGAGCTGAAGCCGGGCAAGGGCGCCCAGGTCGCCCGTTCGGCTGGCGGTTACGCCCAGCTCGTCGGCCGCGACCAGGGCATGGCGATCCTGCGCCTCAACTCGGGCGAGCAGCGTGTCGTTCACGGCTCCTGCATGGCTACCGTCGGTGCCGTGTCCAACCCGGACCACGGCAACATCAACGACGGCAAGGCCGGCCGCACGGTTTGGCGTGGCAAGCGCCCGCACAATCGCGGCGTGACCATGAACCCGGTCGACCACCCGCATGGCGGTGGTGAAGGCCGCACCTCCGGTGGCCGCCATCCGGTCTCGCCGTGGGGCAAGCCGACCAAGGGCAAGAAGACGCGGTCCAACAAGGCGACCGACAAGTTCATCCTGCGCTCGCGCCATCAGCGCAAGAGCTAAGAAGAGGTAACGCCAAGTGACTCGTTCTATTTGGAAAGGCCCCTTCATCGACGGCTACCTTCTCAAGAAGGTGGACAAGGTTCGTGAAGGTGGTCGCAATGAGGTGATCAAGATGTGGAGCCGTCGCTCCACCATCCTGCCGCAGTTCGTCGGCTTCACCTTCGGTGTCTACAACGGCCAGAAGCATGTTCCCGTCTCGGTGAACGAGGACATGGTCGGTCACAAGTTCGGTGAATTCGCTCCGACGCGGACCTACTACGGTCACGGCGCGGATAAGAAGGCGAAGAGGAAATAATCATGGGCAAGGCCAAAGCTCCGCGCAGGCTTGCTGACAACGAAGCGCGCGCCGTACTGCGCACGATCCGTATCAGCCCGCAGAAGCTGAACCTGGTTGCCGCGCTGATCCGCGGCAAGAAGGTCGCGACAGCGCTTTCCGACCTGGAATTCTCGGCCAAGCGGATTTCCGGCACGGTCAAGAAGACGCTGGAATCGGCAATCGCCAACGCGGAAAACAACCACGACCTCGACGTCGATGCGCTGATCGTGGCGGAAGCCTATGTCGGCAAGTCGATCGTCATGAAGCGGTTTCATGCCCGGGGCCGTGGTCGCGCCAGCCGTATCGAGAAGCCGTTCTCGCACCTCACGATCGTCGTTCGTGAAGTCGAAGAAAAAGGGGAGGCCGCATAATGGGCCAGAAAGTCAATCCGATCGGTCTTCGCCTCGGCATCAACCGCACCTGGGATTCGCGCTGGTTCGCGAACACCGGCGAGTACGGGAAGCTGCTGCATGAGGACATCAAGATCCGCAAGTACCTCGAAAAGGAGCTCAAGCAGGCTGCCATCTCGAAGGTCGTGATCGAGCGTCCGCACAAGAAGTGCCGCGTCACAATCCATGCCGCGCGTCCGGGTCTGATCATCGGCAAGAAGGGCGCCGACATCGAGAAGCTTCGCAAGAAGCTGATGGAGATGACCAAGTCCGAGACGCACCTCAACATCGTCGAAGTGCGCAAGCCGGAAATCGACGCGACCCTGGTCGCCCAGTCGATCGCCCAGCAGCTCGAGCGCCGCATCGCGTTCCGCCGCGCCATGAAGCGTGCCGTGCAGTCGGCGATGCGCCTCGGTGCCGAAGGCATCCGCATCAACTGCTCGGGCCGTCTCGGCGGCGCCGAAATCGCGCGCATGGAATGGTACCGCGAAGGCCGCGTGCCGCTGCACACGCTGCGCGCCGATGTCGACTACGGCACGGCCGAGGCGAATACGGCGTACGGCATCTGCGGCGTCAAGGTGTGGGTGTTCAAGGGCGAGATCCTCGAGCACGACCCGATGGCTTCGGAGCGCCGCGCGACCGAGGGCGATCATGCGCATGGCGGTGGTGGTGGTGATCGCGAACGCGGTCGTCGTCGCGAAAACGCCTGAGACATTTAGGAATTTGGAGTTAGAACGATGCTGCAGCCAAAGCGCACAAAGTTCCGCAAGCAGTTCAAGGGCCGCATCCACGGTACCGCCAAGGGCGGCACCAACCTGGATTTCGGTGGTTTCGGGCTGAAGGCACTTGAGCCGAACCGCGTCACCGCGCGCGAGATCGAAGCGGCCCGCCGCGCGATCACCCGCGAGATGAAGCGCGCCGGCCGTGTCTGGATCCGTATTTTCCCGGATCTGCCGGTCACCTCGAAGCCGACCGAAGTCCGCATGGGCAAGGGCAAGGGCGCGGTCGACTACTGGGCGGCGCGCGTCAAGCCCGGCCGGATCATGTTCGAGATCGACGGCGTCAACGAAGAAACCGCCCGTGAGGCACTGCGTCTCGGCGCGGCCAAGCTCTCGGTCAGGACGCGCTTCGTACAGCGCATCGCAGAATAAGGACGGGCTGATCATGAAAGCCGAAGACATCCGGACCAAGACCCAGGACCAGCTGACCGACGACCTGGCCAGCCTGAAGAAGGAGCAGTTCAACCTGCGCTTCCAGAAGGCGACCGGCCAGCTCGAAAAGACCGCGCGCGTGAGGCAGGTCCGCAAGGACATTGCGCGTATCAAGACCATCGCTGCGGAAAAGTCCGCGGCTAAGAAGGCTTAAGGACGAAAACCATGCCAAAGCGCATTCTGCAGGGCACCGTCGTCAGCGACAAGAACGAGAAGACGGTTGTCGTCAAGGTCGAACGGCGCTTCACGCATCCCGTGATGAAGAAGACCGTGCGCATGACCAAGAAGTACAAGGCGCACGACGAGAACAACGCCCACAAGGTTGGCGATCAGGTGTTCATCCAGGAATCGAAGCCGATTTCCAAGGACAAGCGCTGGATTGTCGTGTCTTCGGACCAAGCCTGATCTCTGGGCGTAAACAAACGAATTTTGGACAGACCGGGGAGGGGTGAAGAACCCGTCCCGTTAGAAAAGAAGAAGGCGGCCAGTCATGATTCAGATGCAAACAAACCTCGACGTCGCGGATAATTCCGGCGCCCGTCGTGTCATGTGCATCAAGGTGCTGGGCGGCTCGAAGCGGAAATACGCTTCCGTAGGCGACATCATCGTGGTGTCGATCAAGGAAGCCATCCCGCGCGGCCGCGTGAAGAAGGGCGATGTGATGAAGGCGGTCGTGGTTCGCACGGCCAAGGACATCCGCCGCCCGGACGGCAGCGTGATCCGTTTCGACAAGAACGCGGCCGTTCTCGTCGACAACAAGAAAGAGCCGATCGGCACGCGTATCTTCGGACCGGTTCCGCGCGAACTCCGCGCCAAGAACCACATGAAGATCATCTCGCTCGCGCCTGAAGTGCTGTAAGGAGCCGGACCAATGCAGAAGATTAGAAAAGGCGACAAGGTCGTCGTGCTGGCTGGCAAGGACAAGGGCCGTTCGGGCGAAGTCCTGTCGGTTCAGCCGAAGGACGACACCGCGCTGGTGCGCGGCGTCAACATGATCCGTCGTCACCAGAAGCAGTCCCAGTCCCAAGAGGGCGGGATCATCACCAAGGAAGCGCCGATCCAGCTGTCGAACATCGCGCTGGCCGACCCCAAGGATGGCAAGCCGACCCGCGTCGGCTTCATCTTCCAGAAGGACGGCAAGAAGGTGCGCGTCGCCAAGCGCTCGGGAGAAGTCATCAATGGCTAAGGCTCAAACCAAGCAGGCGACTGCCCAGAACACGCCGCGCCTCAAGCAGGTCTACAACGATACCATCCGCAAGGCCTTGCAGGAGCAGTTCGGCTACGACAACGAGATGCAGGTTCCGCGCATCGACAAGATCGTGCTGAACATGGGCGTTGGCGAAGCGACCGGCGATTCGAAGAAGCCTTCGATCGCGGCCGAGGATCTGGCGATGATCGCCGGCCAGAAGGCCGTCGTCACCCGCGCCCGCAATTCGATCGCGGGCTTCAAGGTCCGCGAGAAGATGCCGATCGGCGCCAAGGTCACGCTGCGCAAGGAGCGCATGTACGAGTTCCTCGACCGCCTCGTGAACATCGCGCTGCCGCGTGTCCGCGACTTCCGCGGACTGAATCCGAAGAGCTTCGATGGTCGTGGCAACTACGCCATGGGCATCAAGGAACACATCGTGTTCCCGGAGATCAACTACGACAAGGTTGATCAGATCTGGGGCATGGACGTCATCGTTTGTACGACTGCGAAGACGGACGACGAAGCCAGGGCACTGCTCAAGGCCTTCAACTTCCCCTTCCGCCAGTAACGGCAGCGAGAAAAGGAAAAATCTGAAATGGCAAAGACCAGCTCAGTCGAGAAGAACAACAGGCGCCGCAAGCTTGCCGACCAGTACGGTCCCAAGCGCGCTGCCCTGAAGGCGATCATCATGGACCAGTCCAAGCCGATGGAAGAGCGCTTCCGCGCTCAGCTCAAGCTTGCCGCCATGCCGCGCAACTCGGCCAAGATCCGCATCCGCAACCGCTGCGAAGTCACCGGCCGCCCGCGTGCCTATTATCGCAAGCTCAAAGTATCGCGCATCGCGCTTCGTGATCTCGGCAATAACGGCCAGATCCCGGGCCTGGTCAAGTCGAGCTGGTAAGGAGGACATAACATGTCATTGAGCGATCCTCTCGGCGATATGCTGACCCGCATCCGCAACGCCTATGGCCGCAAGAAGTCGAGCGTGTCGACGCCGGCCTCGCGTCTGCGCACCCGCGTCCTCGAAGTGCTGAAGGCTGAAGGCTATATCCGCGACTACAGCCAGACCGACTTCGACAACGGCAAGTCCGAAATCGAGATCGAGCTGAAGTATTTCGATGGAGCGCCGGTCGTGCGCGAAATCGCCCGCGTCTCGAAGCCGGGCCGCCGCGTTTACGTTTCGGCCAAGTCGATCCCGCATGTCGCCAACGGCCTCGGTATCGCCATCCTTTCGACGCCGAAGGGCGTGATGGCCGACCACGAAGCGCGCGAACAGAACGTCGGTGGCGAGATCCTCTGCCAGATCTTCTGATCCGGCAGCGTGATCCCGAAAAATGGAATCCGGTCTTCGGATCGTTCCGAAGACAGAGACCTGAAACAAGAGAAGTGACGAGGACAACAAAATGTCTCGTATTGGAAAGAAACCCGTTTCGCTGCCGCAGGGCGTGACCGCGACCGTCAACGGCCAGACCGTGACGGCGAAGGGCCCCAAGGGCGAGCTGAAGTTCGTGGTCAACGACGAAGTGCTGGTCAAGATGGAAGGCAGCGAGATAGCTGTCGAGCCGCGCGACCAGTCCAAGACCGCCCGCTCCAAGTGGGGCATGTCGCGCACGCAGATCGTCAACATCCTGCAGGGCGTCAAGGACGGCTTCGAGAAGAAGCTCGAGATCACCGGCGTCGGCTATCGCGCCGCCTTGCAGGGCAAGAACCTGCAGCTGGCGCTCGGCTTCAGCCACGACGTCGTCTACGAGACGCCGCAAGGCATCACCATCACCGTGCCGAAGCCGACCGAAATCACCGTGGCCGGCATCGACAAGCAGCAGGTCGGCCAGGTGGCTGCGGAAATCCGCGAATACCGTGGTCCCGAGCCCTACAAGGGCAAGGGCGTCCGCTACGCAGGCGAGAAGATCGTCCGCAAGGAAGGCAAGAAGAAGTAGTGGGTTTGGCCCCGGGAAGGTGCAGACTTTTCGGAAGGGGCCAAGCCAGGAAGTGTAACGCCGCGGGGAGCGGTCGCGGGAGGCGCTTTCGCCTACCGCACAGGGCGGCCCCCGTTTTCTGAAGGCAAGGAAGACCATCATGGGTACCAAGGAAGCCACTCAGCGTCGCGCGCAGCGCGTCCGCCGCCAGATCAAGAAGGTCGCCGGCGAGCGTCCGCGCCTGTCGGTTCACCGCACGTCGAAGAACATCTACGTCCAGGTCATCGACGACGCCAAGGGCCACACCATCGCTGCCGCCTCGACCCTCGAGAAGGACCTCAAGGGTTCGCTCAAGACCGGTGCAGATACCGCTGCCGCTGCCGCGATTGGCAAGCTGATCGCCGAGCGTGCCGCCAAGGCGGGAGTCAAGGAAGTCGTCTTCGACCGCGGCCCGTACATCTATCACGGCCGCGTCAAGGCGCTGGCCGAGGCGGCTCGTGAAGGCGGCTTGAGCTTCTAAGCCTGATCCGGACCGAAAGTCGGCAGAAAGTTGCAGACTTTTCGAAACGGATCATGCAAGGGAGTGATGATTTTCACCGTCGGCGACCCGCAATGAGGCGTCGGCATTCAGCAACCCGTGCTTCCGGAAAAGAACAAGGAACAGGATATGGCACAGGAACGTAGGGATGGCGGCCGCGGCCGCGATCGTGAAGAACGCGATGACGGCATGGTCGACAAGCTCGTCCACATCAACCGTGTCGCCAAGGTCGTCAAGGGCGGCCGCCGCTTCGGTTTTGCAGCACTCGTCGTCGTCGGCGACCAGAAGGGCCGCGTCGGCTTCGGTCACGGCAAGGCGCGCGAAGTGCCGGAAGCCATCCGCAAGGCAACCGAATCGGCCAAGCGCGACATGATCTTCGTCCCGCTGCGCTCGGGCCGCACGCTGCACCACGATGTCGAGGGACGCTGGGGCGCCGGCCGTGTTCTCCTGCGCGCCGCCAAGCAAGGTACCGGCATCATCGCCGGCGGCCCGATGCGTGCCGTCTTCGAGACGCTCGGCATGCATGACGTGGTCGCCAAGTCGATGGGTTCGTCGAACCCTTACAACATGGTTCGCGCCACTTTCGACGCGCTGAAGAGCCAGATGCATCCCAAGGATGTGGCTGCCGCGCGCGGCATCAAGTATTCGACCCTTCAGGCCCGCCGCGGCACCGCCGTCGCGGCTGAAGAATAGTCGATCTGACCAGGGATTTTGACCATGGCCAAGAAAGCAACCAAGACCATCACCGTTGAGCAGATCGGCTCGCCGATCCGTCGCCCGAAGGAACAGCGCGCGACGCTGGTCGGCCTCGGCCTCAACAAGATGCACAAGCAGCGCACGCTGGAAGATACGCCTTCCGTGCGCGGCATGATCGCTGCCGTCCAGCATCTCGTCCGCGTCGTGGACGAGGGCTGAGCACAGGCGCAGGAGAAGCAAGATGAAACTCAACGATCTGCGTGACAAGGACGGCGCGACGCATTCGAAGAAGCGTCTCGGCCGCGGCATCGGCTCCGGTTCCGGCAAGACTGCCGGTCGCGGCGTCAAGGGCCAGAAGGCGCGCTCCGGCGTCGCCGTCAACGGCTTCGAGGGTGGCCAGATGCCGCTCTATCGGCGCCTGCCGAAGCGTGGCTTCAACAACATCTTCGCCAAGAGCTTCACCGTCGTCTCGCTGGCCCGTATCCAGGCCGCTGTAGACGCCAAGAAGCTCGATGCGAAGGCGACCGTGACGGCCGAGGCGCTGGTAGCCGCCGGCGTCATCCGTCGCGTGAAGGACGGCGTGCGCGTGCTGTCGGACGGCGATCTCAAGGCGAAGCTCGCCTTTGACGTCGCCGGGGCCTCCAAGGCCGCGATCGAGAAGATCGAAAAGGCCGGCGGTTCGGTCAAGCTGCCGCAAGAGGCGGCCGCCGAGTAACAGCAATTTGAAGCGCGCTCGGCAAGGCCGGATCCGGTTTTGCTTTCGATCGCGCTTCGACCTGTTCAATATGGCGGCCGCGTCAACGCGGCCGCTTGCATGTTTACAGTCCGGAGCTTATCTCGTGAGCTTCGGTGACACGCGCCGCCTGACCTTAGGGCCATCAAGCGTGACCAAGCGGAGAATCGGGCATGGCTTCGGCTGCTGAACAACTAGCCTCGAATCTGAATTTCTCAGCCTTCGCCAAAGCGGAGGACCTGAAGAAACGAATCTGGTTCACCGTCGGCGCGCTGCTCGTCTACCGCCTCGGCACCTACATCCCGCTTCCCGGCATCAATCCCGATGCCTTCGCGCAGGCCTTCTCTTCGCAGAGCAAGGGCGTGCTGGGCATGTTCAACATGTTCGCCGGCGGCGCCGTGCAACGCATGGCGATCTTCGCGCTCGGCATCATGCCTTACATTTCCGCTTCCATCATCATGCAGCTGATGACCTCGGTCATCCCGTCGCTGGAAGCGCTGAAGAAGGAAGGCGAGCAGGGCCGCAAGGTCATCAACCAGTACACGCGCTACGGCACGGTGCTCCTGGCGCTGGTGCAGGCCTATGGTATTTCGGTCGGGCTTGAAGGCGGCAACGGCATCGTCAGCGATCCCGGCATGTTCTTCCGCATCTCGACCGTCGTCACGCTGGTCGGCGGCACCATGTTCCTGATGTGGCTCGGCGAGCAGATCACCGCGCGCGGCATCGGCAACGGCATTTCGCTGATCATCTTCTCCGGCATCGTCGCCGGCCTGCCGCATGCCATTTCCGGCACGCTGGAACTCGGCCGCACCGGAGCGCTGTCGACCGGCCTGATCCTGGCGATCATCGTGCTGGCCATCGTCGTCATCGCGCTCATCGTCTTCTTCGAGCGCGCCCAGCGGCGTCTGCTGATCCAGTATCCGAAGCGCCAGGTCGGCAACCGCATGTTCCAGGGCGACACTTCTCACCTGCCGCTCAAGCTCAACACGTCGGGCGTCATCCCGCCGATCTTCGCCTCGTCGCTGCTGTTGCTGCCGGCCACCGTCGCCGGCTTCTCGCAGACGACGAACATGCCGGCCTGGGCCAGCACCATCCTGGCCTCGCTCGGCCATGGCCAGCCGCTCTATATGTTGTTCTACGCGGCGATGATCGTGTTCTTCGCCTTCTTCTACACCGCGATCGTCTTTAACCCGAAGGACACCGCCGACCAGCTCAAGAAGCACTCCGGCTTCATCCCCGGCTACCGTCCGGGCGAGCGCACCGCCGACTATATCGACTACGTTCTTACCCGCATCACTGTCGTCGGTGCCATCTATCTGGTGCTGGTCTGTCTGCTGCCGGAGTTCCTGATCTCGGCGACTGGCGTACCATTCTACCTTGGTGGCACATCGCTTCTGATCGTGGTCAGTGTCACGCTCGACACGGTTGCGCAGATTCAGGGCCACCTGATCGCGCACCAATATGAAGGCCTGATCAAGAAGTCGAAGCTGCGCGGGGGGAAGAAAGCCAGATGAGGTTGATTTTGCTTGGGCCGCCAGGAGCGGGCAAGGGGACACAAGCACAAAGACTGGTAGAGAGACACGGCATCCCCCAGCTTTCCACGGGCGACATGCTGCGCGCCGCGGTCCAGGCCGGTACCGAAGTCGGCAAGCGCGCCAAGGCGGTCATGGATGCCGGCGAGTTGGTCTCGGATGCCATCGTCAACGCCATCGTGGCCGAGCGCATTGACCAGCCCGATTGCGCCAATGGTTTCATCCTGGACGGCTACCCGCGTACGCTGGTGCAGGCTGATGCGGTTGAATCGATGCTTGACGAACGTGGCATCGCGCTCGACACCGTCATCGAGCTTGTCGTCGATGACAAGGCGCTGGTCGGCCGCATCGTCAAGCGCGCCGATGAGGCCAAGGCAGCCGGTCAGCCGGTGCGCAAGGACGACAATCCGGCGGTGTTCGAGGAGCGCCTGCGGGAATATTACAAGAAGACCGCTCCGCTGATCGGCTATTATTATGCCAAGCGCCGGCTGAAGAGCGTGGACGGCATGGCTGGTATCGATGCCGTGACGTCGGAGATCGAAGCCGTGCTCGCGGCGACGGTGAAAGAGGCCGCCTCGGCCAAATAGCGATTGTGCTTGACTGAAGCGGTCCGCTGGGGTATGGCGGCCCGTCTTCCTGTCAGGCATGGAGTTTGCTTGCCCGCAAGGGCGGGGCAGCCGTTTTTGACCAGGAAACTCCCGCAAGGGCCGGCCTCCACCGGACGCGGGGCAACGCAGACAGCGCCGGGCCTACCTTGTTTTGAAGGTGGCCGGCCCATATGGAGATGAGAAGAACATGGCTCGTATAGCCGGCGTCAACATTCCGACCAACAAGCGCGTTGTCATCGCGCTTCAGTACATTCACGGCATCGGCAAGAAGTTCGCCCAGGAAATCGTCGACAAGGTCGGCATCCCGGCCGAGCGCCGCGTCAACCAGCTGACCGACGCGGAAGTGCTGCAGATCCGCGAGACGATCGACCGCGACTATCAGGTCGAGGGCGACCTGCGCCGCGAAGTGTCGATGAACATCAAGCGGCTCATGGACCTCGGCTGCTACCGCGGCCTGCGTCACCGTCGCTCGCTGCCGGTTCGCGGCCAGCGGACGCACACCAATGCACGCACCCGCAAGGGCCCGGCCAAGTCGATCGCCGGCAAGAAGAAGTAATTTAGGGCAGTAAGGGAGTAGGGGAGTAAGGCAGTAGGGAATGCCCGGCAATCGGGTCGCACTTTCCCTACTCCCTTACTGCCCTATTCCCCACTCCCTTACCAAGGTGGAGCCGCTGGCATTACGGCGGTGTAGAGATCAACTGAAAGGAATACCATGGCCAAGGAAGCCGCTCGTGTTCGCCGTCGCGAACGCAAGAACATCTCGTCGGGCGTTGCCCACGTCAATTCGACCTTCAACAACACCATGATCACCATCACTGACGCACAGGGCAATTCGATCGCCTGGTCGTCGGCCGGCGCCCAGGGCTTCAAGGGTTCGCGCAAGTCGACCCCCTTCGCCGCCCAGATGGCTGCCGAGGATGTTGCCAAGAAGGCCCAGGAACACGGCATGCGCATGCTCGAGGTCGAGGTCTGCGGACCCGGCTCCGGCCGTGAATCGGCGCTGCGCGCCCTGCAGGCGGCTGGCTTCACCATCACCTCGATCCGTGATGTGACCCCGATCCCGCACAATGGCTGCCGTCCGCGCAAGAAGCGTCGCGTCTAAGGAATTACCGAACGCCGCGTGAACGCCAGAAGCGTTCCTCCGCGGTTTTCCAGGTCGCCCGCCACGATTGGATGGTGGCGGGTCAACGGAAGGAAAGCATCATGATCCAGAAAAATTGGCAGGAACTGATCAAGCCGAACAAGATCGAGTTCTCGTCGAAGAAGAAGACGCTGACCACGCTGGTGGCCGAGCCGCTCGAACGCGGCTTCGGCCTCACGCTCGGCAACGCGTTGCGTCGCGTGCTTCTGTCCTCGCTGCGCGGCGCGGCAGTCACCGCCGTACAGATCGACGGCGTCCTGCATGAATTCTCGTCCATCGCCGGCGTGCGCGAGGACGTGACCGACATCGTCCTCAACATCAAGGAAATCGCCATCCGCATGGAAGGCGACGGCCCCAAGCGCATGGTTGTGCGCAAGCAGGGCCCGGGTGCGGTTCTCGCCGGCGACATCCAGACGGTGGGCGACGTCGAGATCCTCAATCCGGATCACGTCATCTGCACGCTGGACGAGGGCGCTGAAATCCGTATGGAATTCACTGTCGATACCGGCAAGGGTTACGTGCCGGCCGACCGCAACCGCGCCGAGGATGCGCCGATCGGCCTGATCCCGGTCGACAGCCTCTATTCGCCGGTCAAGAAGGTCTCCTACAAGGTCGAGAACACCCGTGAGGGCCAGGTTCTCGACTACGACAAGCTGACCATGACCATCGAGACCGACGGTTCGATCTCGGGCGAGGACGCGGTGGCTTTCGCCGCCCGCATCCTGCAGGACCAGCTTGGCCTGTTCGTCAATTTCGACGAGCCGCAGAAGGAAGTCGCCACCGAAGCCGTCACCGAGCTTGCCTTCAACCCGGCGCTGCTCAAGAAGGTCGACGAACTCGAGCTTTCGGTGCGTTCGGCCAACTGCCTGAAGAACGACAACATCGTCTACATCGGCGATCTCATCCAGAAGACCGAAGCCGAGATGCTGCGTACCCCGAACTTCGGCCGCAAGTCGCTGAACGAGATCAAGGAAGTCCTGGCGGCGATGGGCCTGCACCTCGGTATGGAAGTGCCGGACTGGCCGCCGGAAAACATCGAAGACCTCGCCAAGCGTTACGAAGATCAATATTGAGGCTCCGAGGAGCTTCTCGAACCCGGAATGAAGGAGAAGAGCCATGCGCCATGGATTTAAAGGCCGCCGGTTCGCCCGCAGCATAAGCCATCGCAAGTCGATGTTTGCCAACCTTGCCGTGTCGCTGCTCGAACACGAGCAGATCGTCACCACCTTGCCCAAGGCGAAGGACCTGCGTCCGATCGTCGAGAAGCTGGTGACGCTCGGCAAGCGCGGCGACCTGCACGCCCGCCGCCAGGTGATCGCGCAGATCGGCAATGAAGGCGTCGTCAAGCGCCTGTTCGACACCATCGCGCCGCGCTACGCCACCCGCAACGGCGGCTATCTGCGCATCATGAAGGCGGGCTTCCGCCACGGTGACAATGCCGCGATGGCGGTCATCGAATTCGTAGACCGCGACACGGAGGCCAAGGGCGCCGGCGACCGCGCCCGCCTCGAAGCCGAAGGCACCGATGCGGAAGCCGCAGCCGCTTAAGGCTTCGCTTTTCAAATGATTTAAAGGGGCCTGCGGGCCCCTTTTTCATATTCTGGCCGCCTCGGCTGCTCCTGCGTCAAAATAATTCGATTTAATCGCCTTAGCCTTTCATTTTGCACATTCGTCGGGACAATGCGCCCCAACTCGCACGGAGGATTCGCAATGCGCGCTAAAAGACTGTCCCTGGTTCTGCTCTGCGCCTTTATGGCGTTCGCAACCACGCCGACAGTCCGGCAGGCATTGGCCGAGGATGCCCCCAAAGCCGATCCGGGCCTCTCCGACGTGCTCACCGACCTGCTGCACGGCGTCGAGGGCGAAAACGCCACCTCGGGCCCCGACAAGCGCGTGCCGTTCGGCCGTGAGGAGGTGCAGTTGTCGTTCGCGCCATTGGTCAAGCAGACGGCGCCAGCCGTGGTCAATGTCTATGCCTCGCAAACGGCCAAGGTCGTTTCGCCCTTCGAAGGCGATCCGTTCTTCGAAGAATTCTTCGGTCGCGCGCAGCCGCGCGCGCAGTCCTCCCTGGGCTCGGGCGTGCTTGTCGATCCGAGCGGCGTCATCGTCACCAATTTCCACGTCATCAAGAATGCCGACGAGGTGAAGGTCGCGACCGCCGACGGGCGCGAATTCACCAGCAAGGTGATGCTCAAGGACGAGACGCTCGATCTTGCCGTGCTCAAGATCGAATCCGACAAGCCATTCCCGGTCATCGCCATCGGCGATTCCGATGCGCTCGAAGTCGGTGACCTGGTGCTGGCCATCGGCAATCCTTTCGGTGTCGGGCAGACCACCACGAGCGGCATCGTTTCCGCACTTGCCCGCAGCCATATAGGCGTTTCGGATTCGGGTTATTTCATCCAGACGGACGCTGCCATCAATCCCGGCAATTCCGGCGGCGCGCTGATCAACATGGGCGGCCAGCTGGTCGGCATCAACACCGCCATCTTCAGCCGCAGCGGCGGCTCGATCGGCATCGGCTTTGCCATTCCTGCCAACATGGTGCGCGCTTTCGCCGATGCCGCCAAGGCCGGTCTCGATTTCTTCGAGCGGCCTTACATCGGGGCCGAGTTCGAAGCGGTGACGCCGCAGATCGCTGAATCGCTCGGCATGGAAAAGCCTGCCGGCGCGCTGGTCTCGTCCGTTGACGCGTCCGGACCGGCCGGCAAGGCCGGATTGAAGCCTGGCGATGTCGTCCTGCAGATCAACGGCAGGCCGGTCGAGAGCATCGAGGCACTGGACTATCGCATGGCGACGCTGTCGATCGGTACAAAGGCCAATTTCGCGGTGCTGACCAAAGGCCAGCAGGCGGCGATGGACATCGCGCTGGAACGCGCGCCCGAGGGTGCAAAACCCTCGGAGGTGACGCTGCATGGCCGCAGCCCCTTCTCGGGCGCCAAGGTTGCGGAATTATCGCCGCGGCTGGCTCAGAAGCTCGGCCTGCGCACCGACATCAAGGGCGTCACCGTGGTCGACATCAATCGCGATTCGCCGGCCGCCGATTTCGGCTTCCAGCCGGGCGACATCGTGCGCGAGGTCAACGGCACGACAATCGATACGGCGGCGACGCTGGCGCAGGCTTCCCAGCAGGATACGCGCTGGTGGCGCTTTACCGTCGAGCGCGGCGGGCAGATACTGCGCCAGGTGTTGCGTTACTGAGCTCGATCGCTGAAGAGATCGCGCTCCAAACCCAAAAAGAAGTGCATGGCCGATCTGTTCAGTGTCGATGAACCGGAAAAGGCGCCGCCAGGCCGGCCGCTGGCAGACAGGCTGCGCCCGAAAAACCTTGGCGAGGTCGTCGGCCAGGAGCATCTGACCGGCCCCGATGGCGCACTGACCCGGCTGATTAATTCCGGTTCGCTCGGCTCCATGATTTTCTGGGGGCCGCCCGGCACCGGCAAGACCACGGTGGCGCGCCTGCTTGCCGGTGAAACCAGCCTTGCCTTCGAGCAGATTTCGGCGGTTTTCTCCGGCGTAGCCGAGCTGAAGAAAGTGTTCGAGGCGGCCAAGCTGCGCCGCGCCAATGGCCGCCAGACCCTGCTGTTCGTCGACGAGATCCACCGCTTCAACCGCGCCCAGCAGGACGGCTTCCTTCCAGTCATGGAAGACGGCACCGTCGTGCTCGTCGGCGCCACCACCGAAAATCCGTCCTTCGAGCTCAATGCAGCTCTGCTGTCGCGTGCGCGCGTGCTGGTTTTCCATTCGCTTGGCGAGGAAAGCATCGCAAAGCTTCTGGCCAGGGCCGAAGAGACGGAGGGCAGGGCGCTGCCGCTCGATGATGAGGCGCGAACGATGCTCATCCGCATGAGCGACGGCGATGGCCGGGCCTCGCTGACGCTGGCGGAAGAAGTTTGGCGCGCCGCCAAATCAGGCGAAGTGTTCGGTCCCGAAGGCTTGCAGCGCATCATCCAGCGTCGGGCGCCGATCTACGACAAAGGCCAGGACGGTCATTACAATTTGATCTCGGCGCTGCACAAATCCGTGCGCGGCTCCGATCCCGATGCCGCGCTCTACTACCTCGCGCGCATGTTCGACGCCGGCGAGGATCCGCTCTATCTCGGCCGCCGGCTGGTGCGCATGGCGATGGAGGACATCGGGCTGGCCGATCCGCAGGCATTGGTCATCGCCAACGCGGCCAAGGACGCCTACGATTATCTGGGTTCGCCCGAAGGCGAACTCGCCTTCGCCGAGGCCACCGTCTATCTCGCCACTGCGCCCAAATCCAACGCGGTCTACACCGCATTCAAAGCCGCCACGCGCGCCGCCAAGGAGCACGGTTCGCTGCTGCCGCCCAAGCACATCCTCAACGCGCCGACAAAGTTGATGAAAGACGAAGATTACGGGGCCGGCTATCGCTACGATCATGACGAACCGGACGCGTTTTCCGGCCAGGACTATTTTCCGGAAAAGATGGGCCGCCAGACCTTCTACGACCCACCCGAACGCGGTTTCGAGCGCGATATCAGGAAACGGCTCGACTACTGGGCGAAGCTGCGCAAAGAGCGGGAATAGCAGGCTTGCGGCGGCCGGTGGCGGTTGCGGTACGAAACGAGGCGCGTGAGCCAGAGGTGCCGGCCACGCAGGCGCCTGAACCGCCGCCGCCCGCTCCCGCTGCCGTTCAGCCTCGACCTCCCGCTGCACCGGCCATGATCCGCCCGACGCAGATGCTGTCGGCCAGGGCGCTCGCTGATCCGCGCAGCCGGCAGGCGCGCGCCGATCTCAAAACCTTCGCCTCGGATGAGCGCATGGTGCAGTTGTGCAATCTCGAGGCCATGGATCAGATCCGCCAATGGCGCGCGGATTTCCAGCCGGACCGGGTGGTGCCTTATGCGACGGCACAGGAAAAGGTCACCGGGACGACAATCGCCGCAAACGGTGCGGCTTTCCGCAGTCGCGGAAAATGGTATGGTCTGAAATTCAGATGCCAACTGGCTGGGGGCGGCGAAAGCGTCGTCGGCTTTCAATTCCTCGTTGGCGATCCCGTGCCCAGGGAAAAATGGGATGAGCTTGGCTTGCCGGCGGTGCATTGACCCCAACCGGCAAACTTGACAAGGCAGTCAGCCGGCCACGATGCCGTGGCCGTTGTGCGGCAACCCAAAAGACCTTATCAAGGCGCACGGCCGGGCGGTGGTCGTTGTCGTGATTTTGGCACTATTCATTCGCAACAGGATCGCGCTCGGCGCGTGGAAAAATGACAAAAACCCTTCGCAAGACCCTTCGCAAATTCGCCATTGCCATCCCGCTCCTTGCCCTTGGCTTCTATTTCATTCCGATCCTCACGACGATTTTCGTGGTTTGCGGCCTGATCGACGTGCTGCGCAACGACCGCAAGAATCTGTCCCTGTTCAGCGGCTATTTCCTGGGCAATGGCCTCTTCACCTGGCTGCTTTCGCCATTCAACCTGCTGGTCGACCTCCTGTGCTACAGAAATCCGGGCGTGTGGAAGCTGGAGCAGTTCCCTCAGGATTATCAGCGCGAAGTCAACGAGGTCTTGGATGTCTTCAAGGCGCGCAAGGCCGAAATCATCGCCGACATCGACGCCAATTTCGGCGCCGGCCGGCGCGGCATGTATGTCTACCAATGGTATGGCAAGCACAGGATAGACAACGTCGCCGAGTTCAACAAGGATTTCAAATACATCAAGACGATTGCCGTCTCGGTCTTCAGCAAGCGCGAATCGACCTCCTGGCACTTCGGACCGTTGCGGCTCAGCCTCCGCATCCTCTACAACCTCATTCCGATGAAGTCAGAGATCTTCGTCGAGTGCGGCAACGTCAAGAACTACTGGTACGACAATCCGCTGTTCATTTTCGACGACACGCTGCTGCATCGCTCGGTCAACGAGTATGACGGTCGTCGCTACTGCGTATTCATGGACATTATCAGGCCGTCCCCGGTCCCCAGGCTCATCGCCGGCCTTCTCGCCATCGTCTCGGTGAGCGTCGAGAGGATCAATTCGATGTTCTACAAGAACTGGAAGATGATCGGCTCGACCAAGCCGAAAAAAGCAGAAACCACCTGAGCTGGCAAGTTTTCGAACGTAGCCGGCGCGCCGGATAGGTATGAATAGTCGGGGACAGTATACGGCGATGTTCAATCTGCTTCTCGTGGCCGCCGGCGGCGGCATTGGCGCCGGCGTTCGCCATCTGACCAATATGGGCTCGCTGCGCCTTGTCGGTCCCAACTATCCCTGGGGCACGATGGCGATCAACATCGTCGGTTCGTTCGCGATGGGCCTGTTCATCGCCGCCCTGGCGCGCCGCGGCGGGTCTAACGAACTCAGGCTGTTTGTTGCCACCGGCATCTTAGGCGGCTTCACGACCTTTTCCGCCTTTTCGCTCGATTTCGCGACCTTGTGGGAGCGGGGAGCCACCTTGCCGGCGTTTGGATATGCGCTGGCCAGCGTGATTGGCGCCATCACTGCCCTGTTTTTGGGTCTTTGGCTCGCAAGAAGCCTGCCTTAATGCTATTGCCGCGCCGAGAGCAGGCCTGGGCCTGCCAGGAAACGGGTAAGCGAAAACAATATGGCAGGCGTTGAACAGATCACGGTGGAGGCCGGCGAGGCGGGCATGCGGCTCGACCGCTGGTTCAAGACCCATTTCCCGGGCCTTGGCTTTGGTCATCTGCAGAAGCTGCTTCGGTCCGGGCAGATCCGCGTCGACGGCGGCCGCGTCAAGGCCGACACCCGTGTCGAGCCTGGCCAGACGGTGCGCATTCCACCGCTGGAAGTGGACAAGAAGGGCGAAAGCCCGCTGACCGGCCATTCGATCCGCAACCAGGGCGACGCCGACGTCCTGGCAAAAATGCTGATCCATGAGGATCCGAAGGTCTTCGTCTTCAACAAGCCGGCTGGTCTTGCCGTGCAGGGCGGCTCGGGCGTCACCCGTAACGTCGACGACATGTTGGAAGCCTGGCGCAACCAGAAGGGCGAGAAACCGCGGCTGGTGCACCGGCTCGATCGCGACACGTCTGGCGTGCTGGTCGTCGCCCGCACCCGGCTGGCGGCGATGAAGCTCTCCGAGGCGTTTCGCGCCCGCGAAACCAAGAAGACCTATTGGGCCCTGGTCAAGGGCGTGCCGCCCAAGCGCGAGGATAAGATATCGACCTGGCTGATCAAGGAAGCCACGCCGGATGGCGATCGGGTGCGCATTGCCAAGCACGGCGAAAAGGGCGCCGACCATGCCGTATCCTACTATCGCATCATCGAGCAGGCGGCGCAGGCGCTGACCTGGCTGGAGATGGAGCCCTATACCGGCCGCACCCATCAGTTGCGCGTTCATGCCGCCCATATCGGTTGTCCCATCATCGGCGATCCCAAATATTTCGAGGCCGACACCAACTGGGATTTTCCGGGGGGGATGCAGAATCGCCTGCATCTGCACGCGCGCCGCATCGTCATCCCGCATCCGGACCAAGGTTTCATCGACGTCACCGCGCCTATGCCGCCGCATATGCGCCAGAGCTGGAACCTGATCGGCTTCGACGACGCCAGTGCGGAGGATTGACCATGAGCGGCGCTGCCGATGCGCTCGACCGTCGCGATGCGGTTGACATGGCGGCCGCCGCCATAATGGTCGGCCTGACGTTCTCCTGGGGCCTGAATTACGTCGCTGCCAAGATCTCCTATGCCGGCTATGATCCGGTTTTCCTGTCGATCGCGCGCTCGGTTATCGGCGGGCTCTGCGTCTTCCTCTGGTGCCGCTGGCGCGGCATTGCGCTTTTCAACGGGGACGGGACATTGCTCGCGGGCATTGCAGTCGGCGTGCTCTTCGGCATCGAGTTCCTCTGCCTTTATGTCGGGCTGGAGCACACCACGGTCGCCCGCAACACGCTGCTGGTCAACACCATGCCGTTCTGGATGCTGCTGGGAGGGCATTTCCTGCTCGGCGAGCCGATCAGCCTGCGTAAATCCCTTGGCCTTCTGCTTGCCTTTGCCGGCCTCGCCGCGGTCTTTTCCGACAAGCTCGGCGGCGGCGGGGACATGCTGTTCGGCGATCTGCTGAGCCTTGGCTCCGGATTCGTCTGGGCCTTGACCAATATCCTCATCAAGCGCTCGAAGCTGGTCGAGGCGAGCGCCGAAAAGCTGCTGCTCTATCAACTCTCCGGCGCTGCGATCGTCGGCGTCCTGGTGTTGCCTCTGGCCGGCCCCTCCGTGCGCGATCCCACGCTGTTGCCGACTTTGGCCCTGCTTTTCCAGGCACTCTATATCGTCGCCTTCACCTATGTTTTGTGGTTCTGGCTGCTGCGGCGCTATCCCGCCTCCAGCCTGTCGAGTTTCACGTTCCTGTCGCCGGTCTTCGGCGTGCTGTGCGGCGCCCTGTTCTTGAACGAGCCGCTGACCATACGCATTTTTCTGGCACTTGGTCTCATTGCCGCCGGTCTGGTCATCGTCAACAGACCGCCGCGCCAGCAGACGGCCGAAGGAGGCTGACATGCGCGATATTCTCAGCGATCTCGAGGCGGGGAAACTGCTCTCCGACCCCGATCCGGTGCGCCGCGCCCAAATTCAGATGAAGAAGCCGCTGCCGAAGCGTTTTTACAAGGCCGTTTCGGTCGCGCCGGCCGATGATGGCTTTGCCGTCCATCTCGACGGCAAGCCGGTGCGCACGCCGGGCAAGGCGCTGCTGACGCTGCCGACCGAGAAGGCGGCATCGCTGGTCGCCGATGAATTCGCCGCCCAGGGCGAGAGCGTCGATCCGGTGTCGATGCCGGTGATGCGTCTCGTCAACACCGCGCTCGACGGCGTCGCCAGCGATCCGCAGGCGGTGCTGGAGGACATACTGCGCTTTGCCTCGTCGGATCTGCTCTGTTATCGCGCCGAGGCACCACAAGGCTTGGTCGAGCGGCAGAACGAGCTGTGGGATCCTGTCCTCGACTGGGCGCAGGCAGCACTCGGCGCTCGCTTCAACCTTGCCGAGGGCATCATTCACGTCGATCAACCGCGCGAAACCATTGCTGTGCTGGGTGCGCATCTTGCCCAGCGCGCCGAGCCGCTGCGCCTGGCAGCGATCCACGTCATGACCTCGCTGACCGGTTCGGCGCTGCTGGCGTTGGCCGTGGATTTCGGCGAACTCGGCGGTGAGGCGGCCTGGACTGCCGGCCATGTCGACGAGGATTGGCAGATCGAGCATTGGGGACAGGATGCGGAAGCTGTCGCGCGACGCTCCGCCCGTAAGCGCGACATGATGGCTGCCGTCGGTCTGATCGAGGCGCTCGAAGGCTGACCGGCCACCGCACCGCACCTAATACCAAAGTCATAATCCCAAAGTCATCTGCCGTTGGCAGGCGCTTTCTGTCATTTTTCCCGTGATTGCTGCCGCGAGTCTGCGTTCGGAGAGAATGCGAACGCAAGGGCGCTGCATCGAGCACAAGGGTCTCACGGGAGGAGCATCTCAATGGCTATCGCATCGACCGCCAGCGGAAAGAGCCGCGGCATGACGCGAGAGGAGAAGAAAGTCATCTTCGCTTCTTCGCTCGGCACTGTTTTCGAATGGTACGATTTTTATCTCTACGGGTCGCTGGCGGCCTTTATTGGTTCGACCTTTTTCAGCCCGACCATTCCGGAAGCGACGCGCAATATTTTCGCGCTGCTGGCTTTCGCCGCCGGCTTCCTCGTCCGTCCGTTCGGCGCTTTGCTGTTCGGCCGCATCGGCGACCTTGTCGGCCGCAAATATACCTTCCTCGTCACCATGACGATCATGGGCCTGTCGACCTTCCTGGTGGGCTTGCTGCCTGGTTATGCGAGCCTCGGCATCGCGGCTCCGGTGATCCTGATCATCCTGCGCATGCTCCAGGGCTTGGCACTGGGCGGCGAATATGGCGGCGCGGCCACCTATGTCGCCGAGCATGCGCCGGACGACCGGCGCGGCTACTATACGTCGTGGATCCAGACGACCGCCACACTCGGCCTGTTCCTGTCGCTGATCGTCATCCTGATCGTCCAGGGCTCCATGAGCAAGGAAACCTATGCCGCCTGGGGCTGGCGCGTTCCTTTCATCGTGTCGTTCCTGTTGCTCGGCATTTCCATCTGGATCCGGCTGTCGCTTTCCGAATCCCCCACCTTCCAGCGCATGAAGGAAGAAGGCAAGGGTTCCAAGGCACCGCTCTCGGAAGCCTTCGGCCAGTGGAAGAACGCCAAGATCGCGCTGCTGGCACTGCTCGGCCTTACGGCTGGCCAGGCCGTGGTCTGGTATAACGGCCAGTTCTACGCCCTGTTCTTCCTCCAGAACGTGTTGAAGCTGGACGCACAGTCGGTCAACATCATGATCGCCATCGCGCTTGCGCTGGGCTCCATCTTCTTCGTCGTGTTCGGCTGGCTGTCCGACAAGATCGGCCGCAAGCCGATCATCATGGCCGGGCTCGCACTCGCGATCGTCTGCACCTTCCCGCTGTTCAAGGCATTGACCTGGGCCGCCAATCCGGCCCTTGCCGAGGCACAGCAGAGCACCCGCGCGACGGTGACCGCGGCACCCGGCGACTGCAGATTCCAGTTCAATCCGGTGGGTACCGCGAAGTTCACGACGTCTTGCGACATCGCGACCTCGTTCCTGACCAAGAACTCGGTGCCCTATGACGTCGTTTCCACGGCGGCACCGGGTACGGCTGCTTCGGTCAAGATCGGCAATGAGACGGTCGCATCCTACGATGCTGTCGCCGCGGGCGACCAGGCCAAGGCCAAGGAGGCCGCCTTCGTCAAGGCCGTCAACATGTCGTTGCAGGACGGCGGATATCCGCTGAAGCGTGCTGCGATCAAGATACCGGACCAGAAGCTCGACGCGTTTGTCGCTGCCAATCCCGAACTGAAGCTCGACGCCGCCGTCATCCGCGCCGGCGAGAAGGCGACGGTTCCTACCGATCAGGCGATCAAGGACAAGCTTTTGACCGCCGACGAGGCTGCCGGTGCGCCTGAGGTCACCGTCTACAACATACCCGGCGGCGGTGCCTTCGCCATGTTCGCCGACCCTGCGGCCGTGAACTGGCCGATGACGATCGCCATCCTGTTCGTCCTCGTCCTGTTCGTGACCATGGTCTACGGTCCGATCGCGGCCATCCTGGTCGAGATGTTCCCGACCCGCATCCGCTACACCGGCATGTCGCTGCCCTACCATATCGGCAATGGCTGGTTCGGCGGGTTGCTGCCGGCGACGGTGTTCGCGCTCAGTGCCTACAGGGGCGACATCTATTATGGCCTCTGGTATCCCGTGATAATCGCGGCGATGTCGCTCGTCATCGGCATGATCTTCGTCAAGGATACGCTGGGCACGAACCTGGAGACCAAGCAGTAACGGGTCGGATCCACATGCATGAGAAAACCCGGCGCGAGCGATCGCGCCGGGTTTTCATATCGAGGCTGAAGATGCGTTCAGCTCTTCGGCTGCTGGTTTTCTTCCTCGACAGCGGCCTCGTGATACCAGCCATCGAAATCGGCATGCGTGTTACGCAGCGAGGCAAGCTCTGCCGCGAACTTGGCCTTCGCGCCTAAATTTGAGGCAGATACGCGGCCTGCAAGCGGGAACATCAGGATCTTTGCCGACGGACGGGCGAGGGTGACTTCCATTGGCGGTCTCCTTTCTTCTCCGAGGGTCAGTTGATTCAGCTTTTCCTCAAAATAGGTTCTGCGATTCATTTAGGCAATATGCTTATGAAAAGATCAGTTATTGCCTATTATTTGCGCAATCTCTGCGTCTGATCGATCCCGGCGCATTGCTGGGGCGGTGCAGTGAATTCACGGGAATCTTACGACCATTTTGTCGCACCGGTCGATGCCAGAGTGGCATATGAATTGCTTTTTACCACTCGGCAGGTCGGCTTGCTCCGGCCATGCGTCGACACCGCGTGCGGTGGTCAAGCACAACGAGAGGCTCTAGAATGACCAAATACAAGCTCGAGTATATCTGGCTCGACGGATACACCCCGGCCCCCAATCTTCGCGGCAAGACCCAGATCAAGGATTATGCCGAGTTCCCGAAGCTCGACCAGCTGCCGCTGTGGGGCTTCGACGGCTCGTCCACCATGCAGGCCGAGGGCCGAAGCTCCGATTGCGTGTTGAAGCCGGTCGCGCTTTATCCCGATCCGGCCCGCACCAACGGCGTTCTCGTCATGTGCGAAGTCATGATGCCCGATGGCGTCACGCCGCACGTGTCCAACAGCCGCGCGACCATTCTCGACGACGAGGATGCCTGGTTCGGTTTCGAGCAGGAGTACTTCTTCTACAAGGATGGCCGTCCGCTCGGTTTCCCCGAGAGCGGTTATCCCGCCCCGCAGGGCCCGTACTACACCGGCGTCGGCTATTCGAACGTCGGCAGCATCGCGCGCCAGATCGTCGAAGAGCATCTCGACCTCTGCCTTGCCGCGGGTATCAACCATGAAGGCATCAACGCCGAAGTGGCCAAAGGCCAGTGGGAATTCCAGATTTTCGGCAAGGGCTCCAAGAAGGCCGCCGATCAGATGTGGATGGCCCGCTACCTGCTCCAGCGCCTCACCGAAAAGTACGGCATAGATATCGAGTTCCACTGCAAGCCGCTCGGCGACACCGATTGGAACGGCTCGGGCATGCATTGCAACTTCTCGACCAAATATATGCGCGAAGTCGGCGGCAAGGGTTATTTCGAGGCCCTGATGGCGCAGTTCGAAAAGAACCTGATGGACCATATCGCCGTGTACGGCCCGGACAACGACAAGCGTCTGACCGGCAAGCACGAGACGGCCCCCTGGAACAAGTTCAGCTATGGTATCGCCGACCGCGGCGCCTCGATCCGCGTGCCGCATTCGTTCGTCAAGAATGACTACAAGGGTTATCTGGAAGACCGCCGCCCGAACTCGCAGGGCGACCCCTACCAGATCGCTTCCCAGGTCCTGAAGACGATCTCGCAGGTTTCGACCGGCGCATCGGTTTCGGCCGCTGCTTGATATTTCACGTCGGGCCTCAAGATCCCCGACAACCATGACGCGAGCCCCGGCGGGAGTTGCCGGGGCTTTTTCGTGTGACGATGGCGGGCACTATCGCATGCCGCTGTTTCCGTTCGCCGCTCCTCGTCTTCCTGGCTCCTGGCCTGGCAAAGCAAATTCCCCCAAAAAAAGTCAGGTTAAAAAGGGCGGCTCAAACCCATCCCGACAAGGCGGCTTTGGGCTGACGAAAGCATACCTTGGCGCCGGGCCGCAGGCTTCGAAATCCTCGAAAAAGCCCGGAAATCCGGCCATTCCGGCAAGAATGCCTGTCGACCGATCCTTTCATAAGCCCCTGTTCATACACCAAAATCGACCGTCTCGACGCCCGGCAGGCGACATTGACAGGCTGCGGCGCAACATGCGTATTCGCAGGCATTGGGGGATACGCCAAGCGGTGCTGTTCGAACGGGGCGGGGTTTCTTGAACGACAGCATTGGCGGGGGCGCCGGACGAGCGGGCATTGCAGCCTGAGGCAGTGTGCCGCTCGCTCCTGGCTTATCCCTTTACTTGCAAAAAGCGCATGCCGGATCGCGTGGCAGCCCAGCTTGGCTGGCTCAAGCCGGTCTGTGCCTCAGCGCAATCGACACGTGTGACGTGACCAGCCGACGGAACCTCAGCAGCCGGTGCGCCTTTCCAGTCGCTGGATCGGGCAGCATCCGATCGAACGCGTCAGTGTCCGCGGATTTGGCTGAACGGAAGCCTCGATATGAGCAAACAAAGAGGCCGGAAGAGGTTCATCTTCCGGCCTCGCATTTGCAGGCTGAATTGAAGCCGCTGGATCCGGGTTATGCCGGGTCCAGGGAGATCAAAAATCAGACCGAATAGTACATGTCGTATTCGACGGGATGCGGTGTCATTTCGAAGCGCATCACCTCGGCCATCTTCAACTCGATGTAGCTGTCGATCTGGTCGTCGTCGAAGACGCCGCCGGCCTTCAGGAATCCGCGGTCCTTGTCGAGGCTCTGGAGCGCTTCACGCAGCGAGCCGCAGACGGTCGGGATCTTCTTCAACTCCTTCGGCGGCAAATCGTAGAGATCCTTGTCCATCGGCTGGCCGGGATGAATCTTGTTCTTGATCCCGTCGAGGCCGGCCATCAGCATGGCGGCAAAGGCGAGATAGGGGTTCGCACCCGGATCGGGGAAGCGGACCTCGACGCGCTTCGACTTTGGCGACGAGCCGAACGGGATGCGGCAGGATGCCGAGCGGTTGCGCGCCGAATAGGCGAGCAGCACCGGCGCCTCGTAGCCCGGCACCAGACGCTTGTAGGAGTTGGTCAGCGGGTTGGTGAAGGCGTTGATGGCCTTGGCGTGCTTGATGATGCCGCCGATATAGAACAGGCAGCTTTCCGAGAGGCCGGCATACTCGTTGCCGGCGAAGGTCGGCTTGCCGCCTTTCCAGATCGACTGGTGGACATGCATGCCCGAGCCGTTGTCGCCGAAGATCGGCTTCGGCATGAAGGTGGCGGTCTTGCCATAGGCATTGGCGACCTGATGCACGACATATTTGTAGATCAGCATCTTGTCGGCGTTGCGGACCAGCGTGTCGAACTTGATGCCGAGTTCGTGCTGGGCCGCGGCCACCTCGTGGTGATGCTTCTCGACCCGCACGCCCATCTCGGCGAGCACGGTCAGCATCTCGGAGCGCATGTCCTGCGCCGAATCGATCGGCGGCACCGGGAAATAACCGCCTTTGATGCGCGGACGGTGGCCGAGATTGCCGGTTTCGTAGTCGGTGTCGTCATTGGACGGCAGTTCGGTGGAATCGAGCCTGAAGCCGGTGTTATAGCGATCGGCTTTGTACTTGACGTCGTCGAAGACGAAGAACTCGGCTTCCGGGCCGACATAGATGGTGTCGCCGATGCCTTCCGACTTCATGTAGGCCTCGGCCTTCTTGGCAGTGCCGCGCGGGTCGCGGTTATAGGATTCGCCCGAAACCGGATCGAGGATGTCGCACAGGATGACCATGGTCGACTGAGCGAAAAACGGATCCATATGGACCGTTTCAGGATCGGGCATCAGCACCATGTCGGACTCGTTGATCGCCTTCCAGCCGGCGATCGAAGAACCATCGAACATCACGCCATCGGCGAACATGTCTTCCTCGACCTCGATGACATCCATCGTCACGTGCTGCAGCTTGCCCTTCGGGTCGGTGAAGCGCAGGTCAACGAATTTCACGTCGTTGTCCTTGATCTGCTTCATGATGTCTTTGGCTGTCGTCATGTCATGTATCCCTGTGTGACGTTTTTTAATGATGACGTTTCAAAATATGGGCGAGGCGTCAGACGGCATCCATGCCGGTTTCGCCGGTGCGGATGCGCACAACTTCCTCGATGTTCGAGACGAAGATCTTGCCGTCGCCGATGCGCCCAGTCTGGGCCGCCTTGCGGATGGCTTCGATGGCGCCTTCGACCGCATCGTCGCCGAGCACGACCTCGATCTTCACCTTGGGCAGGAAGTCGACGACATATTCGGCGCCGCGATAAAGCTCGGTGTGGCCCTTCTGGCGTCCAAAACCCTTGGCCTCGGTCACGGTGATGCCTTGCAGTCCGGCCTCCTGAAGCGCTTCCTTCACTTCGTCCAGCTTGAATGGCTTGATGATCGCTTCGATCTTTTTCATGTAAAAAGTGGCCTCCACTGCCAAAAAAACGGGTTGTGAGCCCCCGCTTGCGCCTCCATCAAGCACGAATTGTGCCAATTGGCGGGATTTCAAGCGGTGTCATTCGATTCCAGAACCATGCCGCACGAAGATGCAAATTCGCATCGTTCACTGCATCCAGCGCGCGACGGATGGCTGCAAACCTACGCGGCGTCGGTGTTTATGTCTGCCCGATATTTAGGCGTATTGTTTATTTGGTAGGCATTGCTCAGCTTGGCTGGGACCGCGCCAACTCCTCTGCGTTTGCGTCGAGCCGAAAACTGGACAATGCTTGATCGAATGCGGATCGGCAATCCATGAGCAACGAACTTCTTTCTCCCGAGGAGATGAGCGAGGCGGATCGGTTGACGATTGCCGCCGGCGCAATCGACGGCATCGGCCTGATGCGCCGTGCAGGCGAAGCCGTCGCGGCCGAAATTTTCAGGCGCTATCCGGCGGCGAAGCGGGTCCATGTGCTTTGCGGTCCCGGCAACAATGGCGGCGATGGCTATGTCGTGGCCCGCTGCCTGGCAACCGCTGGTGTCGACACGGTGGTCTGGGCGTCGGGCACGCCGAAGCCGGGCAGCGATGCCGCGCTCGCCGCCGGTGAATGCCCGGTCAAACCTCGGCCGCTGGCGAATTTCGCGGCCGAAGCCGGCGCTGTCGTCGTCGACGCTCTTTACGGAGCAGGGCTGTCCAAACCGCTGTCCGGTGAAGCGGCGAGAACGGTTGGCATTGTGGCAAGCCTGGCCTTGCCGGTCGTCGCGGTCGATCTGCCATCAGGCGTTTCCGGAGGCAGCGGCCAAGTGCTCGGCCAGGCTTTTCGCGCTGGGGTCACCGTCACCTTCGCACGCAAAAAGCCTGGCCATCTTCTGCTCCCCGGGCGCAAGCTGTGCGGGGAGGTCGTGCTGGCCGATATCGGCATCACCGACGGTGTCATTGCGCGGATTCGACCCCAGGCGTTCGAGAACACGCCGGCGCTTTGGCTCGACGTTTTTCCGATTCCGGGTGTCGATACGCACAAGTACAAGCGCGGCCATGTCGGCGTCTTTTCCGGTGGCCCGAATGCCACCGGCGCGGCGCGGCTTGCGGCGCTTGCCGCGGCCCGTATCGGGGCAGGAGCGGTGACGGTCCTATCCCCGGCGAACGCCATGCAGGTGAATGCCGCGTATCTGACCTCGATCATGCTGCGCAAAGCAAATGACAGCGCCGACATCGACGCCTTCATCGGCGAACGCCGGCCCTCCGCTTTTGTGCTGGGCCCTGGCTTCGGTGTCGGTGAAAGAACGCGGAATTTTGCTCTCACGCTGCTTGCCGCTGGCCAGCAGCGGAACGTTTCCGCCTCGGTCGATGGTCTGGTGTTCGACGCCGACGCGATCACCTCGTTTCGCGAGAAGCCGGATGCCCTGTTCGAAGCCTCGCGCCAGCCGGGCGCGCCGTCGCTGGTGATGACGCCGCATGAAGGCGAGTTCGCCAGGCTGTTTGCTGACATCGCGGGTGGCGCCGTTTCGTCCAAGTTGGGCAGGGCTCGTATGGCCGCCACCCGTGCCAATGCCGTGATCGTCTATAAGGGCGCCGACACCGTAATCGCTGCTCCCGATGGCAGGGCTGCGATAAACTCCAATGGTGCGCCGTGGTTGGCAACCGCCGGCTCGGGCGATGTGTTATCGGGCCTCGTGGCCGGCTTCCTGGCGCAAGGCATGCCGGCCTTCGAGGCGGCGTGCGCGGCGGTGTGGATCCATGCCGAGGCCGGCAGCCGGTTCGGGCCGGGGCTGATCGCCGAGGACTTGCCGCTGGCGCTGGTGCCGGCGTTGCACGAACTGGTGGCGGCTCGCGGCGCGCGCTGACCGGCTCGACATTCAGCTCACAGCGGAATGTTGTCGTGCTTTTTCCAGGGGTTCTGCATGTCCTTGTTGCGCAGCATCCGCAGCGCGCGGGCAATGCGGCGGCGGGTCGAATGCGGCATGATCACCTCGTCGACATAGCCGCGCTCGGCGGCGACGAAGGGTGACAGGAAGCGGTCTTCGTAAGTCTTTGTATGGGCAGCGATCTTTTCGGCGTCTCCGATGTCCTTGCGATAGATGATCTCGACCGCGCCCCTGGCGCCCATCACGGCGATCTGCGCCGTCGGCCAGGCATAGTTCATATCGCCACGCAGGTGTTTCGAAGCCATCACGTCATAGGCGCCGCCATAGGCCTTCCTGGTGATGACGGTGATCTTCGGCACGGTCGCCTCGGCATAGGCGAAGAGCAGTTTGGCGCCGTGCTTGATCAGCCCGCCATATTCCTGCGCCGTGCCCGGCAGGAAGCCCGGAACGTCGACGAAGGTGACGATCGGAATCGAAAAACAGTCGCAGAAGCGCACGAAGCGCGCCGCCTTGCGGCTGGCGTCGGAATCGAGCACGCCGGCCAGCACCATGGGCTGGTTGGCGACGAAGCCGACCGTGCGGCCTTCAATACGTCCGAAGCCGGTGACGATGTTCTTGGCGAAACTTTGCTGGATCTCGAAGAAATCACCCTCGTCGGCGACTTTCAGGATCAGCTCCTTGATATCGTAAGGCTTGTTCGCGTTGTCGGGGATCAGCCGGTCGAGCGACAGATCGTGATCGGTGACCGACTGGTAGCATTCGATCTCGGGAATCTCCGATGTGTTCGAGGCCGGCAGCAAATCGACCAGCCGGCGCATCTGCAGCAGTGCTTCGACGTCGTTGTCATAGGCGCCGTCGGCGATCGAGGATTTCGTCGTGTGAACGGAAGCGCCGCCGAGGCTCTCGGCGGTCACCGTCTCGTTGGTGACGGTCTTCACCACGTCCGGTCCAGTAACGAACATGTAGGAGGTGTCGCGCACCATGAAGATGAAGTCGGTCATGGCCGGCGAATAGACGTCGCCGCCAGCGCAAGGCCCCATGATCACGGAAATCTGCGGAATGACGCCCGACGCCAGCACATTGCGCTGAAAGATCTCGGCGTAGCCGCCGAGTGCAGCCACGCCTTCCTGGATGCGGGCACCGCCGGCATCGTAGAGGCCGATGATCGGCGCGCGGTTGCGCAGCGCCATCTCCTGCACCTTGATGACCTTTTCGGCATGCGCTTCCGACAGCGAGCCGCCGAACACGGTAAAATCCTTGGCGAAAAGGTAGACGGGACGGCCGTTGACGGTGCCCCAGCCGGTGACAACGCCATCGCCGGCGATCTTGGTCTTTTCCATGCCGAAGTCGGTCGAACGGTGCTCGACATACATGTCGAACTCCTCGAACGAACCCTCGTCGAGAAACACCTCGATGCGTTCGCGGGCGGTGAGCTTGCCCTTCTTGTGCTGCGCGTCGATGCGAGCCTGACCGCCGCCCATGCGGGCGATCTCGCGACGACGCTCGAGTTCCTTCAGCACGTCCTTCATTCTCGATCTCCTGCGCGGGCTGCTTTGTGGTAATGATGCCCGCAGGTGAGCGCAAGCGTCGCTTTTTCGAGGCGTTTTGTTGCGCTGCAACATGATGCCCTTGCATTTCAGAGCGAACTCAGCCATATGCACGGCATAGGCGCTTGGGCCGGACCGATCCGGCCTTCTCCTCGAATGAGACTGGTTGCGTCTGTTTTCCCTCTTTCCTGCTGATCGACCCCGATTGGTTAGCAAGGTGGCGAAAAAGCCCCGTGGCATGATGCCTGCGGGCACGACAGCGCAGCCGCGCGGACGAACACGTCCGCCGCCTTGTCGTTCCATGACAATTGATTCGACGGCAGGTTGCGCCCTGCCGCCATTGATGTTTGCGGCCAGAGGCCGCGTGAAAGAAGAATATTTTGACCAACGAAAACACTTTGCCCGGCAACGACACTGGAGAACTCTCCGGTTTCGCAGCACTGGGAATCACGGGTGCGCTGCTCAAGGCCACCCATGCCGCCGGCTTCACCGATCCGAAGCCGATCCAGGCTCAGGCGATCCCGCCGCAGATGGAAGGCCGTGACATTTTCGGCATCGCCCAGACCGGCTCCGGCAAAACTGCGGCCTTCGCGCTGCCGATCCTGTCGAAGATCATTGCGCTCGGCACCAAGCGCCGGCCGAAGACGGCACGCGCGCTGATCCTGGCGCCGACTCGTGAGCTCGCCGTGCAGATCGAGGACACCATCAAGATCCTCGCCAAGGGCGCGCATGTCTCGACCGCGCTCGTGCTGGGCGGCGTCTCGCGCTTCAGCCAGGTGAAGAAGGTTGCGCCTGGTGTCGACATCCTGATCGCCACGCCTGGCCGGTTGACCGATCTGGTGCGCGAAGGCGACCTCATGCTTGCCGACACCAAATGGCTGGTGCTCGACGAGGGCGACCGCATGCTCGACATGGGCTTCATCAATGACGTCAAGCGCATCGCCAAGGCGACCGCGCCGGACCGTCAGACGGTGCTGTTCTCCGCGACTATGCCCAATGAAATCGCCGAACTGGCGAAAGGCCTGCTGAAGAACCCAATCCGTGTCGAAGTCGCGCCGCAAAGCACGGCGGCGGCCGAGATCGCGCAGAGCGTCGTCCTTGCCCGCACCAAGCAGAAGCGCCAAGTGCTGTCGACGATGCTCGCCGACGAGGCGATGAAGTCCGTCATCATCTTTTCGCGTACCAAGCACGGCGCCGACCGGGTAACCAAGGACCTCGAGCGCGACGGCTTCAAGGCCGCTGTCATCCACGGCAACAAGTCGCAGAATGCGCGGCAGAAGGCACTGAACGATTTCCGCGAGGGTTCGGTGCGCATTCTGGTGGCCACCGACATCGCCGCGCGCGGCATCGACGTGCCCGGCATCAGTCATGTCGTGAATTTCGACCTGCCTGATGAGGCGGAGAGCTATGTCCACCGCATCGGCCGCACCGGCCGCAACGGCCGGGACGGCATTGCGATTACGCTCTGCGATCCGTCCGAGAACAGCAAGCTGCGCCAGGTCGAACGCATCATCCGCGCCAAGCTGCCTGTTGTCGCCGACCATCTCGGCAGCCCCGATCCGCAGCGCAACCCGGCTGAGAAGAACGAGCGCTTCGAGCCTGCCAATGACCGCAACGAGCGCAATGGCCGTCGCGACGGCAGGCGGCCGGGCGGCCAGAACAACGGCTCGGGCAAGAAGCGCTTCGGTGACAAGCCGGCCTTCGCTGGCGACCGCAAACCGGAAGGCGCCAAGCCCTTCAAGGGCAACAATAAACGCCGCTTCGGCGGCAAACGGCCCGCGGCGCGGGCCGCGTAGGCAGGCCGCTTCGTATTGGCCGGGCATTTGCGTGCCCGGCTGGTCACCAGTGAGATAAAGGGCGACCGCGGTGAGGCTGCGGTCGCCCTTTCCGTATGGAAGCTCGGGCTACTTCGCGACCGCCTCGATCCAGACGGCAATTCTTTGTGCAAGGAAGGTCGTGGTCGATGGCGACAGGGCGTCGCCGGCGATGACGTGGTTGTCGGGATCGCCGGTATCGTCGACCGGAACCAGCTCGTGCGGCGCGCCCCAACGCCCGGCGATTTCACGCGTGCGGTCAGGCCGCACCACGCTGTCCGAATCCGAAAAGATGAAGAGGGCAGGGACCACCGCTTTCTCCACCGGCGCGCCATAGGCAAGTTCCGTCAGCGCCTGCATCGGCAGCGTCGCGGCAAGGGGATATCTGGTGGTCCAGAATTTCTCGTGCAGCGCGTTGCGCGGCATGAAGCTGCGCTCCTTGCCGGCGACGAGTTCGGCTATTTGTTTGCCCCATCGCATGGTCAGGATCCCGGCGCCCGACGCCTTGACGCCGAAATTCGGCGAGATGAACGCGATCGCCGCCACGCCGTCCGAAGCGCCCGGCTGTGTTGCCGCCCAGGCCGCCAGCGAGCCGCCGGTCGAGGTAGAGATGACGATCACCTTGTCGCCGATGGCCCGGCCGATCGCGAGCGCCTCCTCATAGTCGTTGATCCAGGCATTGAGGCTGCCTTGCGTCATGGCCGCGCCATCCTGCCCGTGGCCGGTGAGGCGGGTGAAGAACAGATTGGCGTCGAGTTGGTCGGCAACCTCGTCGGGCAGCGGGCGGAGCTCGCCCTTCGACGCCGAAAAGCCGTGGATATAGACGATGGACAGCCGTGTCCTGGCATGCACCATCGGATTGGCCCAGATGATCTCTTTCTCCAGCCCGTCACGGATGCCGGATATCGCCGCTTCCGTCCTGGCCACGTAGGCCTGCGGATCGTCGCCGATTGCGGATGGATCGAAGCGGATCGTGGTGTCGACGGGAACCCGCGGGCCGAGCACGAAGGCCAGTGCGAGGATGGCGACTAACCCCAGCACAGCAAGCACGATTCGTCGCCCCATCGCAGACTCCAAACGCAACAACAACAAACCTACGGCGGTGGCGGGGAACAGGCAACGACCGGCCGGCGATGAAGCCGCCGATCCGCTGGCTTCTATTCGCTCGGCGGCTTGCGGTCGTAATTCAGCGGCCGTGCCTTCCAGCTCGTCATGAGGCTGATCACGCCTCGGTACACCGGTCTCGGCAACAGGCTGAGCAGCTTCAGGGGCCAGCTCGTCCGGCGCGGGAATGTGACCTCGAAGCCGCCGGATTTGATACCCCGCACCATGCGCCGCGTCGCTCGGCTGACCGGCATCAGCCCCGGCATGGGCAGCATGTTCTTCTCGGTCAGCGGTGTGTCTATGAAGCCCGGATTCATGACCTGGACGCGCACGTTCATCTTGTCGAAATCATATTTCAGCGATTCGGCCAGGATGTTGATCGCCGCTTTGGTGCCGCCATAGGCGGCGGTCGTCGGCCAGCCGAAATAAGCGGTGACCGAGCCGACCAGCACGATATGGCCGCGCGCCCGCACGCGCATGCGTTCGACGACCGGCACCAGCCCGTTGATGATGCCGAAATAGTTGACCTCGAAAGACCGGCGAAAATCGCTGACGACGAGAGCCTCGCCAGGCGTGGAAATGTAGTTGCCCGCGTTTAAGACGGCGAGCACGATGGGGCCAAGCTCGTTCTCGATTGCAGCGACGGTTCTTGCCATGCGCGGCTCGTCGGTCACGTCGCAGGGAAAAGCCTTGACCTTGCCTGGCATCTGCGCGGTCTCGACAATCAGCGTGTCGATGGGATCGCCATCGGGTGCCGTTACGGCCACCGCATAGCCCTGGGACGCAAGGTCCCTGGCCAGCGAACGGCCGATGCCGCTGCTGCCTCCCGTGACCCAGGCGACGCCATGCTTCGGGTCGGCCCGATAGAGTGTCATGCTGCGCCCCCGTCGAATTGTTCTTGGCTTTTGCTCTAACCGCGAAGAAATCGAATGAAAAGAGCGGTTTTCGATGCCGGTCCCAAATGAACCGCGCGGATACGCCCGGCACCAGGGAGAGGCCGGCGCAAATGCAGTGCAGAAAATGCCACTGGACCAGGCAAATTCTTGCCTTGAAACCGAAGCTTCGGGTTTCTAGGGTTTCGCCGCAGCTACACAAGGACTCCCGAATGCCCCGCTCCGTGATCGACGCTATCGGCAACACGCCATTGATCCGCCTCAACAGGGCTTCGGAAGAAACCGGCTGCGAGATCCTGGGCAAGGCCGAATTCATGAATCCCGGACAGTCGGTCAAGGACCGCGCCGGCCTGTTCATCATCCGCGATGCCGAAGAGCGTGGGCTGCTCAGGCCGGGCGGCGTCATTGTCGAGGGCACGGCCGGCAATACGGGCATCGGGCTGACGCTGGTCGCCAAGGCGCTCGGCTACCGCACCGTCATCGTCATTCCCGAAACGCAGAGCCAGGAGAAGAAGGACACGATCAAGCTGCTCGGCGCCGAGCTGATCGAGGTTCCGGCCGTGCCGTACAAGAACCCCAACAATTACGTGAAATTGTCGGGGCGGCTGGCTGAGCAAATGGCGCGTTCGGAGCCGAACGGCGCTATCTGGGCCAACCAGTTCGACAATGTCGCCAACCGCGACGGGCACATCCGCACCACGGCGCAGGAGATCTGGAGCCAGACCGGCGGCAAGGTCGACGGCTTCGTCTCGGCGGTCGGCTCGGGCGGAACGCTGGCCGGCGTCGCTTTCGGACTGAAGGCGAAAAGCAAGGACGTAAAGATCGCTCTCGCCGATCCGCTGGGCGCTGCGCTCTACAGTTTCTATACCAGCGGTGAGCTGAAATCCGAGGGCAGTTCGATCACCGAAGGCATCGGGCAGGGACGCATCACCGCCAACCTCGATGGGTTCACGCCCGACTTCTCGTTCCAAATTCGTGATGAGGATGCGTTGCCGATCGTCTTCGACCTGGTCCAGGAGGAAGGCCTTTGCGTCGGCGGTTCGACCGGCATCAACATAGCGGGCGCGATCCGGCTGGCGCGTGAACTCGGCCCCGGCCATACCATCGTGACCATTCTTTGCGACTACGGCACACGCTACCAATCGAAACTGTTCAATCCCGAATTCCTGCGCGAAAAGAAGCTGCCGGTGCCCGGCTGGATGGAAGAGAAATCAGATATTTCCGTGCCGTTTGAAAAGGTCGTGTGATGGCGCACAAGACCGAAGCGCTGTTTCGCGACGACGCCTATCTCAGGACGGCCGATGCCGTGGTGGTCGCCGTCAACGAGCGCGGCGGCATCGTTCTGGACCGCACCATCTTCTATGCCACCTCGGGCGGGCAGCCGGGCGATAGCGGCTATCTCCAGCGCGCCGATGGCAGCCGCATCGTCCTGGCCGCTACCATCACCGGGGAAACAAAGGACGAGATCATCCACGTGCCGGCGCCGGAACAAGCCGCGCCTGCGGTCGGCGAGCGCCTGAAGCTCGCAATCGACTGGGAGCGACGTCATCTCTTGATGCGCATGCATGCCGCTTGCCATTTGCTCACCGTCGTCTGCCCGTTTCCGATCACCGGCGCGGCGGTTTCGGAAGACGACAGCCGTGTCGATTTCGACATTCCCGACGCCAGCTTCAGCAAGGAAGACGTGACGGCTGGCCTGATGGGCCTGGTGCGGGCCGATCATCCGATCTTTACCAGGCTGATCAGCGACGAGGAACTGGCCGCCAATCCGGGTCTGGTGAAGTCCAAGAATGTCCGTCCGCCGCTAGGTACCGGCAAAATCCGGCTGGTCTGCATCGGCGAGAATGCTTCGGTGGACAGTCAGCCCTGTGGTGGCACCCATGTCAAAAGCACCGGCGAGATCGGCGAAATCCATATCGGCAAGATTGAGAAGAAGGGGCGTGAAAACCGGCGCTTCCGCATCCGGTTTGGACCGATGCCCCAAACATGATCTCGAAAGCTACGATGTTTTCGGACAAGATCATGCGGCAAGGCAAGACAACGTCTGGTCAATGGCGGCAGGAGAACCACAATGGCTGAAGACAGTCCTTTCACCGTCGACGCTGACTGGTTGCAGGAGCGTTTGGGCCAGCCTGGCCTGACGATTGTCGATGCATCCTGGTATCTTCCGGCGCAAAACCGCGACGCGCGCGCCGAGTATGACGCTGGGCACATTCCGGGCGCCCGCTTCCTGGATCAGGACGCGGTCTCCGATCCGGACGCCGCGCTGCCGCATACGCTGCCGTCGCCGCAGCATTTCGCGCAGTATGTCGGCGCGATGGGCGTTTCGGCAGATGACACGATCATCGTCTATGACGGCCCGGGCTTTTTCTCGGCACCTCGGGCATGGTGGATGTTCCGGGTGATGGGCGTCTTCCAGACGTATATCCTTGACGGTGGTTTCGATGGCTGGAAAGCGGCCGGCCGGCCGGTGACGGCCGAACCGACCAAAATCGCGCCCAGCGTGTTCCACGCCGATTTCGACGCCGGCCGGGTCGCCAGCCTTGCCGATATGCGCCGCATCGTCGGAACCCGGGAAAGCCAGATTGCCGATGCGCGCGGGGCAGGGCGCTTCACCGGCGCGGAGCCGGAGCCGCGCGCGGGCGTCCGTTCCGGCCATATGCCGGGCGCGCGCAACTTGCCTTATTCGGCGCTGTCGGAAAACGGCGTGCTTCTGCCGAAGGAGCGGTTACGCAAGGTGGTCGAGGACGCCGGCCTCGATCTGTCGAAGCCTATCGTCACTTCCTGCGGCTCCGGCGTTACGGCGGCGGTGATCACGCTTGCGTTGGAAACGCTTGGCCATACCGACAACAGGCTTTACGACGGCTCATGGACCGAATGGGGCGGTCTCTCCGACACACCAGTCGTGACAGGCAAGGAATGACGATGGAAAACGGCGAGCTGAAGGACATCGAAGTCACGGTGACGTTCCTCGAGATGCATGCGCCACCGGCCGTGTCGCCGCCCATGCCCTACAACCGCCAGGTCGCACTCCTGAAAACTAAAGACATTCCGCTGCATTTCTACCGGTACCTGATGGATCGGGTGGGGCGTAAATGGCACTGGGTCAATGTGCTGAGGCTGGATGACGACGAGCTTTCGGCCGGCATCCACCGCGAGGATCGCGACATCAGGGTGCTCTATCTCGATGGCGCACCCGCCGGTTTTTTCGACCTCAAGCCGCATCTGCCGGAAGAAGTCGAGCTCGCCTATTTCGGCATGATGGAACACGCCACCGGGCAAGGCATCGGCCGCTGGTTCCTGGGATCGGCGATCGCCGCGGCTTGGTCGTATGGACCGAAGCGGGTGACGGTGCAGACCTGCACGCTCGACCATCCTGCTGCCTTGCCGCTCTACCAGAAGCTCGGCTTCGCGCCGGTGGCGCAGAAGAAGGAGACCGTTCACCCTCTGCCCTTCGCCGAGCGCTCGGCCAGCGTCATGCGGCCATAGCGACGCCCTCACAAAAGCTGAACCTCTCGTTCATCCGCGCTTCAGCCTGTCTCTGCCATCTTGCCCGCACATAATACGGGCCGAAGGAGAAAAGACATGCTGACCCGCCGTACCCTTGCCGCCGCGCTGATCGCGGCAATCGCAATGCCCGGTCTCGCCGCCGCGCAGGCGACAACGCCTTCGGCCGCAACCATCGAACGAAAGCTCGAGGCGGCACCCCGCGTGAAGCTGCGCCCGAACGAGCGCGTCACCATCCGTGAGTTCAAGCGCCGGCCGGACCTGCGCCGCATGGCCCGGTCGATCGATATCCAGTCGATCAATTTCGCTTTCGGCTCGGCCGCGATCTCCAGCTCGCAATACGACAAGATCGACACTATCGCCGATGCGTTGCAGCGTATCCTGCGCCGCAACCCCGGGGCGCGCGTCCTCATCGAGGGCCATACCGACGCCGTCGGCTCCTTCCAATCGAACCGGATCCTGTCGGAACAGCGCGCCGCCTCGCTGAAGCGCACGCTGGTGCGCGAGTTCGGCGTGCCGGCCTATGCTTTGGAGACGGTCGGTTATGGCGAGGAATTCCTGCTGGTGCAGACGCAGAACGAAAACTGGCGGAACCGGCGGGTCACCCTCCGTCGCTTTGACGACTTCATTCGCTGAGGGAGTTCCGACAATCCGGTGAAGTTCGCCTTGCCTTGGTCGGCTGGAACAAGCCGACCAAGGGCCAATGATTGTCAGGAATCGGGTGGGAGGCGGGGGCTGATGCGCATAATTTCCGATCAACGACATCGGAGATTTTCGCCATGACCATCCAGTTCAAAGCCTTGCCGACACAAGATATACGAGCGCTTCAGCGCGGCGGGCCCGATGCCTATGGAAACACGCCCGAGCGTAAGGTCTCCGACGGCGACGGCATGCCATGCCGGCATTGCCTGAAGAACATCGCCGACGGAGACGACTATCTCATCCTGGCCTACCGGCCATTCCCCAAACTTCAGCCCTATGCCGAGACCGGACCGATCTTCCTTCACGCGCAGGAATGCGAGCGCGCCGCGGAATCTCAGGCACTTCCCGAAATTCTCGAAGGCCCGGACTATATAGTGCGCGGCTACGGCAGGGATGACCGCATCGTCTATGGCAGCGGTGGCGTCATTGCGACCGATGCGATCGCCGCGCGCGCCGAGGCTCTCTTGGAACGCGACGAGATTGCCTACGTGCATGTCCGCTCGGCGCGCAACAATTGCTTCCAGTGCCGGATCGAACGTGTCTGACGGGCGCATGTGGCGGTGCGATAGCGGAGCGCTGTCGTACTCCTGTCATACCATTGCGGTACACGGGTAGCCGTCGATCGATTTGTCGACCGCGGATGAACCGGCGGCAAATCTCGACATCGAGGAAGCGGGGCCTTGGCTCCGCTTTTTGTTTGCCTGAACCTTCCACAGAAATTTTCTGCGCAAAGAAGCATATGGGCTTCGACTATTTGCCTGGAGGGCTCAGTTAAACTTGCAATTGGCGCCGAGACGCAGGTTGCAGCGCATGTTTCAGGCCCGAGCCTGGTGCAGGCCTGACAGCCGCCAATCTGGAAAGAAAAAACCCGCCGGGAATGACCGGCGGGCTGACGGGAGGCAGGTATCCTCTCAGGAGAATCAGGCCGCGAGAACCGCCTTCGGCTCGACCAGTTCGTAGCCGAGCGCTTCGGCGACCGCACGGTTGGTGATCTTGCCTCTGTGGACGTTGAGTCCATTACGCAGATGATGGTCGTCGACCAGCGCCTTCAGGCCCTTGTCGGCGAGCTGAAGGCCATAGTGCAGCGTCGCGTTGTTGAGTGCATGTGCTGAGGTGACCGGCACGGCGCCCGGCATGTTGGCGACGCAATAGTGGATGACGCCGTCGACCTCGTAGGTCGGCTCGGCATGTGTGGTCGCGTGCGAGGTCTCGAAGCAGCCGCCCTGGTCGATGGCAACGTCGACCAGCACCGACCCCTTCTTCATGCCCGAAAGCATTTCGCGCGAGACCAGCTTCGGCGCCGCAGCACCCGGGATCAGCACGGCGCCGACAACGATGTCGGCGGAAAAGCACTCTTCTTCCAGAGCCTCCACGGTCGAGTAGCGGGTATGGACGCGGCCGGCAAAGAGGTCATCGAGCTGGCGCAGGCGCGGGATCGAGCGGTCGATGATGGTGACGTCGGCGCCCAGGCCAGCCGCCATCCTGGCTGCGTGCAGGCCGACGACGCCGCCGCCGAGCACGGTGACCTTGCCGGGCAGCACGCCGGGCACGCCGCCGAGCAGCACGCCGCGGCCGCCATTGGCCTTCTGCAGCGCCGTGGCGCCGGCCTGGATCGACAGGCGGCCGGCGACTTCCGACATCGGCGCCAGCAACGGCAGGCCGCCCCGGTCGTCGGTCACCGTTTCATAGGCGATGGCGGTAACGCCCGAAGCGAGCAGGCCCTTGGTCTGTTCCGGATCCGGAGCGAGGTGAAGATAGGTGTAGAGGATCTGGCCATCGCGCAGTTGGGCCCATTCGTTAGGCTGCGGCTCCTTGACCTTGACGATCATATCCGACTTGGCGAACACATCGGCCGCCGTCTTGGCGATGGTGGCGCCGGCGGCGCGATAGGCGTTGTCGTCGGCGCCAATGCCAGCCCCGGCGCCGGTCTCGACCAGCACCTCATGTCCGTGGGCGACATATTCGCGGACCGAGCCGGGCGTAAGTCCGACGCGATATTCATGGTTCTTGATTTCCCGGGGGCAGCCGACGCGCATTTTCTTTTCTCCTGACACGGCCCTTCGGGGCTCGTTCCCTGTATTGACGCAGTCAACCACGAATCGTTGCGTAAGTGTTTGCGAATGCACTTGCAGGAGGGCTCGCTATTCGATAATTGTTGCGTAAAATGCATAAAAATTCGCAGGAATCACGAAGAATGCCGCTCGACAGGATTGATATCGCCATTCTGGAGACACTGCAGAAGGATGGCCGGATGCCGAACGCCGCCCTTGCCGAAAGGGTCGGCCTGTCGCAGTCGGCCTGTTCGCGCCGGCTCGACAATCTGGAGAAATCCGGAACCATCCGCGGCTATCATGCCCGGCTTTCCAATGCAGCACTTGGTCACCAGATGACGGCGATCGTGCACATATCGCTGTCGGGCCAGTTCGAGAAGACGCTGTCGGATTTCGAGGCTGCGATCAAGCGCTGCCCGAACGTGCTGTCCTGCCACCTGATGTCGGGCGAGTACGACTACATCCTCAGGATCGCGGCCAAGGACCTTGCCGACTACGAACGCATCCACAAGGAGTGGCTGTCGGCGATGCCGCATGTGACGAAGATCAATTCGTCTTTTGCCCTGCGCGAAATCGTCGACCGGACGGCGATGGGCCTGAAGCCCGAAATGGCCTGAGCATTCTCAGCCTTCCACGCCTTCAGCCGTCTACGCCTTGGCAGCCTCCGTCACGATCCGGTCCATCGGGATATCGTGCGGCTGCGGGTAGATGGTGGCGATTCGCTGCAATTCGTAGCCGACGCCGATGACCAGCGGCTTGAACGGCATCGCCGCCAGCGTTCGGTCGTAGAACCCGCCGCCATAGCCCAGGCGATAATTGCCGGAATCGATGCCGACGATCGGCGAGATGACGATGTCGGGCAAGACCGGTTCGCCCTCGGCCGGAATCGGAATGTTCCACACGCCCTTCTCCAGCCGGTCGCCCGGAACATAGGCCCGGAAGATCAGCGGCTGTGCCTTTTCGATGACGACGGGCAGCGCGGTGCGCCCGCCTCGTTCATTGATGGCGGCCATCCATGGCCGCAGGTCCGGCTCGCCGCGAAACGGCCAATAGAGGCTGACCATGCGGCCGGCGATATCGCCGATCGCCGCGTCGAGGGCTCCGGCGATGCTCTGCGACATCGCCGTTCGCGCATCGGCGGAAACCGCGAGACGCGCCGCGATCAGGCGTTCCCGTTCGGCCTTGCGCCATCGTCTGACGTCGGTCCAATCGGATATCGGCGCGTGAAACGCGGGATCGAGTTCGTGCATGAAGCATGGCGGCGAGGAATATTGCGCCGGACCCTGGTCGTCGTGATCGTTGGCCATGCTTCACCTCATCGCTGTTTTCCATAACGCTATACCCGGCGGGGGGATGCGACATGTGCATTCACGACATGGAACGACGAGTCTCGGGCACGGCCTTCGTGTTGTTGCATTGCACAAAAGCTCCTACATCAAAGGCATGCGATATTGCTGGTCAGGGTGAATGCGATGGATCAAGCCAATCACCATGTCGTCGTCGTAGGGGCGGGGTTCGGCGGCCTCGAATTCACCCGCGCTCTCGCCGGTGCGCCCGTGCGCATCACCATGATCGACAAACGCAATCACCATCTTTTCCAGCCGCTGCTCTACCAGGTCGCAACGACGGCGCTGGCGACCTCGGAGGTCGCCTGGCCGATCCGCCACCTGCTGCGCAAGCGCAAGGACGTGACGACGCTGCTCGCCAATGTCACCGGCATCGACCGAGCCGGAAAACGCGTGCTGCTCGATGACGGCAGCACCGTCGCCTACGACACGCTGGTGCTCGCCACCGGCGCCCGACATGCCTATTTCGGCCACGACGAATGGGAGCCGTTCGCGCCAGGGTTGAAGACGCTGGAGGACGCCACCACCATCCGACGGCGCATTCTGCTCGCCTTCGAGCAGGCCGAACGGGAAACCGATCCTGCCAGGCGCCAGGCGCTGCTGACGATCGCGATCGTCGGCGGCGGTCCGACCGGTGTCGAACTTGCCGGCACCATTGCCGAACTGGCGCACGACACACTGCGCGGCGAATTCCGCAACATCGACACGCGCGAGACGCGTGTGGTGCTGATCGAGGCTGGCGACCGCATATTGGCCAATTTCGCACCGAAACTGTCCGATTATGCCGGAAAGGCGTTGAAGCGGCTCGGCGTGACGATCGAACTCGGCCGGGCGGTCACGCGCTGCGACGCCGAGGGCGTCGTCTTCGGCGACACGCATCTGCCGGCGAGGACCATATTGTGGGCGGCGGGCGTTGCCGCTTCGCCGGCAGCCGAATGGCTGGGCGCCGCCGCCGACCGGGCGGGAAGGGTGCTGGTTGAACCCGATCTCACCGTGCCGGGCAGCCCCGAGATTTTCGTCATCGGCGACGCCGCTCTCGTGCTGCGGCCCGATGGACGGCCCGTTCCCGGCGTGGCGCCTTCCGCCAAGCAGGAGGGCCGCCATGTTGCCGCGACCATCAAGGCCAGGCTTGCCGGCGATACGAGCGTACGGCCGTTCCACTACAAGCATGCCGGAGACCTGGCCACGATCGGCAAGCGCGCCGCGGCGATCGATTTCGGCTGGATCAGGCTGACCGGCTGGCCGGCCTGGTGGCTGTGGGGACTGGCGCACATCTATTTCCTGATCGGCTTCCGCAACCGGCTCGCGGTGTCGCTGAACTGGCTATGGATCTACGTCACGGGCCAACGCAGCGCCCGCCTGATCACGCAGGGCGACGACGACAAGGGCTGATCTTCCGCGCTTGCGCCCGTTCATCCGCGCGTCATCTGTTGCTGATCGACTGACAGCTCCGATGCGCGCAACTTCTTGAATGGACTCGAATAGGTTTCAGCGCGAAGTTCGCTTCGGGCCAGGGTCTTTCGTGTCGTCGAAAAGGAGAAAACATGTCGCCGCTCCATTCCGTCTCCCGCCGCGGTCTCCTCGCGGGCGCCGCCGCCACAGGCGCGCTGATTGCGCTTCACCCTTTCTCCGCCCGCGCCCAGGCCAACCAGGCGCATCTCCGGATCATGGAGACCACCGACATCCATGTGAATGTGCTGCCCTATGACTATTACGCCGACAAAGCGAATGACACGATGGGACTGTCGCGCACGGCCTCCCTGATCGACGCGGTGCGCAAGCAAGCCGTCAATTCGATGCTGATCGACAATGGCGACCTGCTGCAGGGCAATCCGATGGGCGACTACATCGCCTATGAGAAGGGCATGAAGGACGGTGACCTGCATCCGATCATGAAAGGCATGAACCTGCTCGGCTACGAGTGCTCGACGTTGGGCAACCACGAATTCAACTACGGCCTGTCCTTCATGGACAAGGTTCTGGCCGGCGCCAATTTCCCCTTCGTCTGCGCCAACCTGATCCGCGGCACCGAGCTTGCCGCGAACCCGCGCGACGACAAGCTCTACCTCAAGCCCTACGTCATCCTCGACAAGAAGATCAGCGACGGTTCAGGCACCGAGCAACCGATCAGGATTGGCATCATCGGCTTCGTGCCGCCGCAGATCATGGTCTGGGATCTCAAGAACCTCGAAGGTAATGTCAGAACGCGCGACATTGTCGAGGCCGCCAAGGCCTGGGTGCCGCAGATGAAGGAAGAGGGCGCCGACATTATCATCGCGCTCTCGCATTCTGGCATCGACGTCAAGCAGGGCGATATGATGGAGAACGCATCGTTCTTTGTCGCCGGCGTCGAAGGCATCGACGCGGTGTTCACGGGTCACCAGCATCTGGTGTTCCCTGGCAAGAAGGATTTTCAGGCGCTCGAAGGCGTCGATGCGCAAAAGGGTACGCTGCAGGGCAAGCCGGCCGTCATGGGCGGCTTCTGGGGCTCGCATATGGGCCTGATCGACCTGATGCTGGAGCGCGACGGCTCGAAATGGAAGATCGTGTCCGCCACCTCGGAAGCGCGGCCGATCTTCGAACGTGTCGACAACAAGAACAAGCCGACTGTCGCGGACGACAACCGCATCATCGCCGCGCTCGAGCAGGACCACCAGGCAACGCTCGCCTATGTGCGTCGTCCCGTCGGCAAGACCGCAGCGCCGCTCTATTCCTATTTCGCGCTGGTCGCCGACGATCCGTCGGTTCAGGTCGTCAGCCAGGCGCAGACCTGGTACCTTCAGGACATCCTGAAAAACACACAATGGAAGGACGTGCCGCTGCTGTCGGCGGCAGCCCCCTTCAAGGCCGGCGGGCGCAACGGCGCCGACTACTACACCGATGTGCCGGCAGGCGACATCGCCATCAAGAACGTCGCCGACCTCTACCTTTATCCCAACACCGTGCGGGCCGTTGAGATCACCGGAGCGCAGGTCAAGGAATGGCTGGAAATGTCGGCCGGCATCTTCAACCGGATCGAACCTGGCAAGGCCGACCAGGCGCTCATCAACACCGACTTTCCGTCCTACAATTTCGATGTTATCGACGGCGTCACCTACAGAATAGATCTGTCGCAGCCGCCGAAATACGATGCCAAGGGCGGGCTGGCGAATGCTAGTGCCAATCGCATCGTCGGCCTGATGTTCGACGGCAAACCGATTGATCCCAATCAGAAATTTGTCGTTGGAACGAACAACTACCGGGCCGGCGGCGGCGGCAATTTTCCTGACATCGACGCTTCCAAAATTATCTACGAAGCGCCAGACACCAACCGCGACGTCATCGTCCGCTACATCGTCAAGCAGGGCACCATCAACCCGTCGGCGGACGGCAACTGGTCGTTCGCGCCGCTGCCCGGAACCAGCGTCGTGTTCGAGACAGGGCCCAAGGCGAAGGACCTCATCGCCGAAGTGAAGTCATTGAAGATCGAGCCGGCGGGCGCCGGCGAGGCAGGATTTGCGAAATACCGCATCCTTCTCTGACCGCCATTCGCAATTGGGACGCGGGCCATTTCTGGATCATGTCCGGCCAGTCGCCGGCGACGAGATCGAAGGCGCGCCGGCATAGATTTGGCAGTTCCAGGTGCCGAGAGCTCACATACCGGACGAGGGTCGACACGGATCCCATCTTTGCCTGGCGGAAACGTCTATGAGCACAGCCGGGCTTATGCGATAGATTAGCCATGCGTTATGTCATCGTCATCGCCGCCGTTGCGTTTTTCCTGATCTGGGACGGTCTCTACAACCAGGGCCGGTACCTCGATATGACGGTGAGGAATGTCTCTCACGTGGTGCGTTACGTCACCAGCAAGGTCTAGGCCCGTTCAGGTCTCATGCATCCCGGGCGCGTCGCAAGGACGCGCGGCACCCTGAACGGTTGACCTGACGGTTTCGTCGTCACAAAAGACCCCGGATTTTTGATCGAGGAGGCGGGGTTGATCCGGCATATCGTTTTCTTCAGCGCGCGGCGTGGCGAGGATGTGGAGGCAGTGCGCTCTGGGCTGCTGGCGCTCGGCGGCATTCCCCATTCCAGCCTGTTCGAGGTGACGCTGAACACCAAGGTCGATCCGCTGTCGGATGAGATCGACGTGGTCGTCTATGCCGAATTCACGGATGCCGCCGCATTGGCCGCCTACAAGGCGCATCCGCTCTATGCGCAGACCACCAGCAGGGTCAAGCCATTGCGCGAACTGCGTTATTCCGCCGATGTGGTGGCCGGAAGCTGATTCGGGCGCCCTTGAACCCTTTTGCGCAATGATGCACACCGCGCTGGCATGATCCAAACACCACCCACAGGCACTCATCCGCTCGATCACCTCGTGCTGCCGACCTCGAGCCTGGATGTGGCGCGGGCGCGGCTAACGGCCCTCGGCTTCATCGTCGCGCCGACAGGCATCCATCCATTCGGCACGGAAAATTGCTGCGTCTTCCTCGCGGACGGCACCTATCTGGAACCGCTGGCTGTAGGCGATGATCAGGCCGCGATGAAGGCCGCCGGCCAGGGCAATGTCTTCGTCGCGCGCGACCGGCTCTATCGTGACCGCAATGGCAATGAAGGTTTTTCCGCCGTGGTCCTGACCACGGACGACGCCGATGCGGACCATGCACGCTTTGTCGATGCGAGCCTGTCGGGCGGGGACATGCTGGGCTTTTCGCGGGCGTTCACCGACGCTGCCGGCAAAAGCGACATGGCGTCATTCAAACTGGCCTTCGCGTCGACCGGGGGTTCAACCGATGCGTTCCTGTTCGCCTGCCAGCGCGTCAACGCGCCGGAAGTGGACCGCACGGCGCTGCAGGCTCATGCCAACGGTGCCACGGGAATTGTCGAGATCGTGGCGATCAGCGACGAGCCCGCCGAGCAGCGCCGGCTGATTTCCGTGGCAGTAAACGATCCGACGGCTGACGCGCGCGCCTCCATTTTTCGTCTACCTAACGCTATCTTGGCTGTACTCGACCCGGCCTCTTTCACGGCACGCTTTGGCGTGCCCGCCGGTAAGCCGACGCAACTCCGCTTCGCGGCAGTCGTCTTTTCGGTTCGGCGTGCCGCTGTGGCGGCAGGTCTGCTTGCAGCCAATTCCATCAGATACGATATGTCGGGCAGTGATATCGTCGTGCAGCCGACATCCGGGCAGGGCGCGGCCTTCATCTTTCGGGAGATACAATGAGCAACGCCTTGGCGCCCAATTCATCGGTAACCGTCGGCAATGTCGTCTTCGACAACGCAGCACCGCTGTCGCTGATTGCCGGCCCCTGCCAGTTCGAATCACGCCAGCATGCCTTCGACATGGCCGGCGCGCTGAAGGAATTGACAGGCAGGTTGGGCATCGGCCTCGTCTACAAGACCAGCTACGACAAGGCCAACCGCACCTCCCTGTCGGCTACACGCGGTGCCGGCATGGAAGCGGCGCTCCCGGTCTTCGACGAGTTGCGCAAGGAATTCTCCTTGCCGGTACTGACCGACGTCCACACCGAGGAACAGTGCGCCATCGTTGCGCCGCATGTCGACGTGCTGCAGATCCCGGCCTTCCTGTCGCGCCAGACCGACATGCTGGTTGCCGCCGCAAGGACGGGCAAGGTGATCAACGTCAAGAAGGGACAGTTCCTCGCGCCCTGGGACATGAAGAACGTGGTGGCCAAGGTCACTGGCTCCGGCAACGCCAATGTCTTGACCACCGAGCGCGGCGCCTCGTTCGGCTACAACACGCTCGTCTCCGACATGCGGGCCCTGCCCATTATGGCCGACATCGGCGCGCCTGTGATTTTCGACGCCACCCATTCGGTCCAGCAGCCGGGCGGGCAGGGCGGTTCGTCCGGCGGCGAACGCCGCTTTGTCGAGACCTTGGCCCGCGCGGCTGTCGCCGTCGGCGTTGCCGGCGTCTTCATCGAGACCCACCAGGATCCGGATAATTCGACCTCGTCCGACGGACCGAACATGGTGCCGCTGAAGGACATGCCGGCACTTCTGGAAAGGTTGATGGCGTTCGATCGGGTAGCGAAGGCCCGCTGACCCGGCGCAGCTGAAGGTCGTCGCCGCGGAGGGCATATATCGGCCTGCCACGTCAGTAAGAAGTCACCTTTATACAGGTGGAAAAAGTCGAACAGACCGGCGGAAAAGTCGGGAACCTTCGATCTCGCCCCTCATTGTGAAAGTCCAGAGCAACGACAATGAGGAGCACATCATGACAACCCAGGCAGGACACACAGAGGCTATCGCTGCTTCGCGGGTCATCGGCACATCCGTCTATAACACCGAAGGCACGAAGATCGGCAGCATCGAGGACGTCATGCTCGACAAGCTGTCCAACGGCATCATGTTCGCTGTGATCGGTTTTGGCGGCTTTCTCGGCATGGGTGAAAAATATCACGCCATCCCGTGGGCGAGTTTGGATTACGATGAGGATAGGGGCGGCTATGTCGTGCCATTCTCGAAGGACCAGCTGAAAGCCGCTCCCGCCTATTCGATCAACGAGCTGACGGGCGCCGATGGCGAGGCCGCACGTGACGCCTCCTACAATTACTACAAGGTCGAGCCTTACTGGCATTGACCGGCCAGCCTGACGTGAAAAGGCCCCCGCAAACCAGCGGGGGCCTTTTACATGATCGCCTGCCGTGCTTACTCCGCGCTGCGGAGGGTCGACAGTTGCACCGCGCCCTGTGGAGGCTGCTGGTTGTCGCAGGACGTCAGGAACGCCGCCGCGATCAGGAACAAACTCACGATACCGCTTAACTCGGACATGGCGAAACTCCTCCTGTTTCGCCCCGCGCAGCCGCCATCATAGACCGGCGGCCATCCTATGGCGCATGACTTATGATGACAGGAATTTGCGCTTCGTGAATCGCGCCGGCGGCAATAATTGGCGGTGGCCCGATTGCCTTTTGCGCCGCTTTGGCTAAGACGGGCGCGACGTTTCGTCAGATCAATCGGGGACATCGCAATGACCGCCATCATCGACATTGTCGGGCGTGAAATCCTGGACAGCCGTGGAAATCCGACCGTCGAGGTCGATGTCGTGCTCGAAGACGGTTCGATGGGCCGCGCGGCCGTGCCGTCTGGAGCTTCCACCGGCGCGCATGAAGCCGTCGAACTGCGCGACGGCGGCGCCCGCTATCTCGGCAAGGGCGTGCTGCGGGCCGTCGAGGCGGTCAACGGCGAACTGTTCGAGGCAATCGGCGGCATGGAAGCCGAAAACCAGATCCACATCGACCAGACCATGATCGAACTCGACGGCACGCCCAACAAGAGCCGGCTCGGCGCCAACGCTATTCTCGGCGTGTCGCTGGCGGTGGCCAAGGCCGCGGCCGAAGCCGCCGGCCTGCCGCTCTATCGTTACGTCGGCGGCACCAAGGCGCATCTGCTGCCGGTACCGATGATGAACATCATCAATGGCGGCGCCCATGCCGACAACCCGATCGATTTCCAGGAATTCATGATCCTGCCGGTCGGTGCGCCAACGCTGCGCGAAGGCGTGCGCTGGGGTTCTGAGGTCTTCCACACGCTGAGGAAGAAGCTGAAGGACGCCGGCCACAACACCAATGTCGGCGACGAAGGCGGCTTTGCCCCGAACCTGAAGAGCGCGCCGGTGGCGCTCGATTTCATCATGGAGTCGATCGAGCAGGCCGGCTTCAAGCCGGGCGAGGAGATTGCGCTCGGCCTCGATTGCGCTGCGACGGAATTCTTCAAGGACGGCAACTACGTCTATGAAGGCGAGAAGAAGACACGCGATCCGAAGGCGCAGGCGAAATACCTGGCCAAGCTCGCCGCCGATTATCCGATCATTTCGATCGAGGACGGCCTTGCCGAGGATGACTGGGAAGGCTGGAAATATCTGACCGACCTGATCGGCAAGAAGACGCAGCTCGTCGGCGATGATCTCTTCGTCACCAATACGGCGCGCCTGCGCGATGGCATCCGCATGGGGGTCGCCAATTCGATCCTGGTCAAGGTCAACCAGATCGGATCGCTGACCGAGACGCTCGATGCCGTCGAGACCGCGCACAAGGCCGGCTACACCGCCGTCATGTCGCATCGCTCGGGCGAGACCGAGGATTCGACCATCGCCGACCTCGCCGTCGCCACCAATTGCGGGCAGATCAAGACCGGATCGCTGTCGCGTTCCGACCGCATGGCCAAATACAACCAGCTCATCCGCATCGAGGAAGAACTCGGCAAGCAGGCGCGCTACGCCGGCAAGTCGATGTTGAAGGGCTGAGCCGGAGCATCTGACACAGGGATGGCGGTGAGGGGCGGGAATTCCCGCCCTTTTTCGTTGGAGCGCCTGTGGACGCGTCATCCGTAACCGTCCGTTAAGCACAATGGAGCGAAAAAGACCGTGGTCGCCCGAGTTCGCGACTGCGAGGGAACGGACGATGTGGACGCGTCAGCACAAACAGAGAAACACCGGCCGGCTGATTATCCCCTCGCTCTGCGCGGTGTTCCTGGCCTATTTCGGCTTTCATGCCTATCACGGCGAGTTCGGCATCAATTCGAAATACCAGCTGGAGGCCGAGACTGTTGCCCTGCAGGCCCAGCTCGATGCGATCAAGGCGCGCAGGATGGAGCTGGAACGGCGCGTCAAGCTGATGCACGACGGCACGCTGGAGAAGGACATGCTCGACGAGCAGGCGCGTAAGGCGCTGAATTTGTCCCAGGCCGACGAAATCACCATCATGTTGCCGGTCTCGGCAAAGTAACCAATATCAGGTTAATCACCAATATTTTCAATGATTCTAATTGCTTAGTCGCATGCCAGCTATGCAATTTCGACATGGCGGAACACGTTCTCACGTGTTAGCCTCCCCAAAATCAGTGGGGAGAGCTGATCTCCCCTGAGCAGATTTCATCTTGCTCGAGCAGATTTCATCTTGCTCGAAATGTCCGCGAAGAGACGCCAACAGGGAGTGATGCATGGCAACCGCAGCCAGGAAAGCGCCTGCCAAATCGAAATCCGACGGCAAATCGGGCCTTTCCGCGCCCAAACCAGTGGAATTCACCAAGGACGAGGAGCTTGCCGCCTACCGGCACATGCTGCTTATTCGCCGTTTCGAGGAAAAGGCCGGCCAGCTTTACGGGATGGGCTTCATCGGCGGCTTCTGCCATCTCTACATCGGCCAGGAAGCGGTCGTCACCGGTATGAAGATGGCGCTGATCGACGGTGACCAGATGATCACGGCCTACCGCGACCACGGTCATATGTTGGCGATGGAACTGTCGCCGCGTGGCGTCATGGCCGAACTGACCGGCCGCCGAGGCGGCCTGTCGAAGGGCAAGGGCGGCTCCATGCACATGTTCTCCAAGGAGAAGCATTTCTACGGTGGCCACGGCATCGTCGGCGCCCAGGTGTCGCTCGGCACGGGCCTGGCCTTTGCCAACCGCTATCGCAGCAACAACAATGTCACGCTGACCTATTTCGGCGACGGGGCCGCCAACCAGGGCCAGGTCTACGAAAGCTTCAACATGGCTTCGCTGTGGAAGCTGCCGGTGATCTACATCATCGAGAACAACCGCTATGCCATGGGCACCTCGGTATCGCGCTCCTCGGCGGAGACCGACTTCTCGAATCGCGGCGCCTCGTTCAAGATTCCCGGCATCCAGGTCGACGGCATGGACGTGCGTGCTGTCAAGGCCGCCGGCGATCTCGCCACCGAATGGTGCCGTGCCGGCAATGGGCCGCTGATCCTCGAAATGCAGACCTACCGCTATCGGGGCCATTCGATGTCCGACCCGGCGAAATACCGCTCCAAGGAAGAAGTGCAGAAGATGCGCTCCGAGCATGACCCGATCGAGCAGGTCAAAGCGCGGCTGATCCAGAAGAAGTGGGCAAGCGAGGACGAATTGAAGACCATCGACAAGGAGGTTCGCGACGTCGTCGCCGATGCCGCCGAGTTTGCCCAGCACGACGCCGAGCCGGATCCGTCCGAGCTCTGGACCGACATCGTATTGTAACGGGAGGGCAAGGACATGCCGATCGAAATTCTCATGCCCGCCCTTTCGCCGACCATGGAAGAGGGCAATCTTTCCAAGTGGTTGAAGAACGAGGGCGACAAGGTCGTCGCCGGCGACGTCATCGCCGAGATCGAAACCGACAAGGCGACGATGGAAGTCGAAGCTGTCGATGAGGGCACGCTTGCCAAGATCGTGGTTCCCGCAGGCACCGAAGGCGTCAAGGTCAACGCGGTGATCGCCGTGCTGGCTGTCGATGGCGAAGACGTCGACAAGGCCGGCGAAGGCATCGGTGAAGAGCCCGCCAAGACTGAGGCAAAGGCGCCGACACCGGCACCCGCTGCGGCCAAGAGCGAGGCAGCGGCGCCTGTGGCGGCCGCGCCGAAGACGGAAGTCGCCGCCGATCCTGACATACCCGCCGGGACCGAGATGGTCTCGACCACGGTGCGCGAAGCGCTGCGCGATGCGATGGCGGAGGAAATGCGCCGCGACGGCGATGTCTTCGTCATGGGCGAGGAAGTTGCCGAGTACCAGGGCGCCTACAAGATCACCCAAGGCCTGCTGCAGGAGTTCGGACCGCGTCGCGTCGTCGACACGCCGATCACCGAGCACGGCTTTGCCGGCGTCGGGGTCGGTGCGGCGATGGCTGGGCTGAAGCCGATCGTCGAATTCATGACCTTCAACTTCGCCATGCAGGCGATCGACCAGATCGTCAACTCGGCCGCCAAGACGCTCTACATGTCCGGCGGACAGATGGGCGCGCCGATCGTCTTCCGCGGGCCGAACGGCGCGGCGGCTCGCGTCGCCGCCCAGCATTCTCAGTGCTACGCCGCCTGGTACAGCCACATACCAGGCCTGAAGGTGGTGATGCCTTATACCGCCGCCGACGCCAAGGGACTGCTCAAGGCGGCGATCCGCGATCCGAACCCGGTCATCTTCCTCGAAAACGAAATCCTCTACGGCCAGTCCTTCGACGTGCCGAAGCTGGACGACTTCGTGCTGCCGATCGGCAAGGCGCGCATCCACAAATCAGGCAAGGACGTCACCATCGTCTCCTTCGGCATTGGCATGACCTATGCGGTCAAGGCCGAAGCGGAACTGCGCGGCATGGGCATCGACGCGGAGATTATCGATCTCAGGACCATCCGTCCGCTCGACTTCGACACCATCATCGCCTCGGTGAAGAAGACCAACCGGCTGGTCGTGGTGGAAGAAGGCTTCCCGCAGAACTCGGTCGGCGACCATGTCGCCAACCAGGTGTCGCAGCGAGCCTTCGATTTCCTCGACGCGCCGGTCATCACCATCGCCGGCAAGGACGTGCCGATGCCCTATGCGGCCAATCTCGAAAAGCTGGCTTTGCCGAATGTCGGCGAGGTCATCGAGGCCGTCAAAGCCGTCTCATATCGCTGAACCGGGCGGGAGGACACAATGCCAATCAACATCACCATGCCGGCCCTCTCGCCCACCATGGAAGAGGGCAATCTGTCGAAGTGGCTCGTGAAGGAGGGCGACAAGGTTTCGCCCGGCGATGTCATTGCCGAGATCGAGACCGACAAGGCGACGATGGAAGTCGAAGCCGTCGATGAGGGCACGGTGGCGAAACTGGTCGTTCCCGCCGGCACCGAAGGCGTCAAGGTCAATGCGCTGATCGCCGTGCTTGCCGCCGAGGGTGAGGACGCAAGTGCCGCCGCGAAAAGCGGTGGCGATGCCGCACCGGCGAAAGCGGAGCCTCCCAAGGCTGAGACATCGAAGACCGAGAGTCCCACCTCTCCGTCCGATGGGGGAGGTCGCGCCGCGGGTGAACCCACCGCCGCGCCCCCCACCCCGGCCGGAAGGCCTGCCGACC